>SFOK01000040.1 GCA_004552395.1 Bacteroidales bacterium
AGAGAGCCATGATGCAGTAAGTGCCCATCTTGGCGAGGTTGGCCTTGGTGAAGTATCCGTAGACACTCATGGCCAGGAATACGCCGGCCGTAATGAAGAATGTGTAGACGATAGTGCCGAGCTCATAGGCTATGAAGATCACCGACAGCGATGTGCCCATCATGGCCGAGAAGAGCAGGAAGCATATAAGCACTGTCGAGGTCTTCATGCGTGCTATGCGCGGAGGGATGATAAAGGCCATGGCCAGCATGGCTATGAACATGCCCCAATAGACAAATCTGTTGCCGATGAAGAACTGAAGGGCTGCGGGAGATGAAGATACTCCGAGAGCGCAGAAAGCGGTCACGAGCAAACCTATAAACATACGCACATAGACCTTCTTAAGCACAGTGTTGACCTGCGCGGCCACAGTGCCACTCTGTCCGAAGGGAGGAGGTGTGGGCTGGTTTTGGTTGTAATAGTTCATATTGAAAATGTAATGAATTGTTTCGTAATGTTGCTAAAATAATTCTCAGAAATTAGTTAATATCAACTTTAAACGTAAGTCAAATAACTGCTTATGAAATTTTGAAACCTTTTGAGTGCTTTTTCCGTTTTCGTGCAGTTGCTTAGAACACGCTAAGCTCCTTCACTCAATCAAAAAAAATCATCTCAAAATTCAATCAAAATTTCTATAAGCTAATTTCTTCAACTTACTTAACGGGGCGGGAGATCGCTTCCGTATAAATAAGACACCGCAGAGAGCCGAAAGTTTGATCAGCCTGCAGGCGGCGGGGGGATTACATCCGGGCCGGCATCTCCATGCCAAGCAGTTCTCCGGCGCTTCTGATTACGCGGGCGGTCTCGGCTGATAGGAGCAGACGTAGCTTCTTCACCGCCTCATCCTCCTCTTTCATGATCGGATAATCGTGGTAGAACTGGTTGTACTCCTTGGCGATGTCGTAAGCGTAGTTGGCCACCACGGCGGGCGAGAACGAGCGTGCTGCGTCCTCCACCACAGCCGGGTAATCGGCCAGCTTCTGTATGAGCGCTATCTCTTTCTCCGACAGCACGGGCTTCTCCGCGAGCGCCTGAGGCTCGGTGCATCCGGCCTTGCGCAGCAGCGAGTTGATGCGCGCGTAGGTATACTGGATGAAGGGACCGGTGTTGCCGTTGAAATCGATGGATTCCTTGGGGTTGAAGAGCATGTTCTTCTTGGGATCCACCTTGAGCAGGAAATATTTCAGCGCGCCCAGACCGATCATGCGGCAGATGTCGGCGGCCTCGTCGGCGGGGAACTCTTTGAGACGGTCGGCGCTCACTTCGCGGGCCGACTCTATCATCTTGTCCATCAGGTCGTCGGCGTCGACCACAGTGCCTTCGCGCGACTTCATCTTGCCCTCGGGGAGCTCCACCATACCGTAAGAGAAATGCACCAGGTCCTTGCCCCACTTGAAGCCGAGGCGGTCGAGGATGATCGACAGCACCTGAAAATGGTAATTCTGCTCGTTGCCCACCACATATACCATCTTGTCGATAGGATAGTCACGGTAGCGCAGCTTGGCGGTGCCGATGTCCTGAGTCATATAGACCGAGGTGCCGTCCGAGCGGAGCAGCAGTTTATGGTCGAGGCCCTCGCCGGTAAGGTCGGCCCAGACCGAACCATCCTCCTTGCGGTACATCTTGCCCTCTTCCAGACCTTTGAGCACCAGCTCCTTACCCTCGAGATATGTGTCGCTTTCGTAGTATATCTTATCGAAGTCCACGCCCAGACGCTTGTAGCTCTCGTCGAAACCGGCATATACCCACGAGTTCATCTTCTCCCAGAGAGCGCGCACCTCGGGGTCGCCCTGCTCCCACTTCACGAGCATGCGGCGTGCCTCCTGCATGAGCGGGGATTTCTCCTTGGCTTCGTCCTCGGAGCAGTGTTCAGCCTCCATGATCCGGCTCACCTCCTCCTTGAAATTCTTGTCGAAGGCCACGTAGTAGTCGCCTATGAGGTGGTCGCCCTTCTTGCCGGTGGATTCCGGTGTGGCGCCGTTGCCCCAGCGGAGCCAGGCGAGCATCGATTTCATGATGTGGATGCCGCGGTCGTTGACTATATTGGTCTTCACCACCTTGTTGCCGGCGGCCTTGAGGATCTGCGAGATGCTGAAGCCGAGCAGATTGTTGCGCACATGGCCCAGATGAAGCGGTTTGTTGGTGTTGGGCGACGAGTACTCCACCATGATGAGCGGCGAGGCGTCGGTGACCGGCTTGCGGCCATAGCCGGGAGTCTCCGTGATGTGGTTGAGCACGTCGATCCAGTAAGAGGGACGGATCGTGATGTTGAGGAAACCCTTGATCACATTGAACTTCTCCACGGCGGGCTCATGCTCCACGAGCCATGCGCCGATCTCGTTGCCCGTCGAGACGGGATCCTTGTGAGAAGCCTTCAGGAAGGGGAACACCACCACGGTGACATTGCCCTCGAACTCTTTCTTGGTAGGGCTCACGGCCACGCTCCCCTCTTTGGGAGCCGTGCCATAGAGCGCTTCCACCGCCCTGGCCACTGCCGAGGCTATGATATTGTCAATTTGCATTGTATGGTAACTGTTTTCGATAATCTGTCAAGAGTGCAAAGTTACTAAAATCTTCGCATCCGCGCAACCGCTCATTTGAGTTTGAAGGAGTCGGGCTTGTGAGTATAGTCAGGCGATTTGAGCGCGCGGTTTATTGAATCCACGTAGCGGAGGTTCTTCCCCTCGGGCGACTTCTCCGGATACATCTGCGAAGCCAGGACCACGGTGTCGGCGCCCAGAAGGGCGTTGATACGGTCGATGGACTGCGATATGTTGCGGTTGCGGCGGTGTTCTCCGGCGTCGAAGGTGAAGAGGTCGGGCTGCACCACCTCGCCGCTGCGTATGTCGGTCACCATCACACCGGCGCGCTTATAGAGTATGCCCGGCTTGAAGATGAGGTCGAGCACCGAGCAGGCCGTCTTCACCAGGTCGATGGTGGAGGAGGTGGGTGTGTCGAGCTGCCGCGACGCCATGTTGTGGTACTGCTCCAGGTCGGTGCGGAAACTGTTGGAGCTCACGAACACCGAGACGATGCCGGCCACACTCTTCTGCCTTCGGAGCTTGGCGGCGCATCGGGCCGCGAAGTTGGCCACATGAGTGCGCACACCTTCGAGCTTGTCGATCATGCCGGGGAAGCTGCGCGATGTCATGATGCTCTGGCGCGTGTGTTCTATCGGGTCGGGCGCCAGAAGGTCCTCGCCGTTGAGCTCGCCCCAGGTGCGCTCTCCGGTCACATGGAACTTGGTGCGCACCCAGCTGCGCTTGAGGTCGGCAAACTGCAGCGCCGTGGCTAAGCCGTACGCTTCGAGCTGACGGGCTATGCGGCGCCCTATGCCCCACACGTCGGCGGCGGGGAAGCCGGCGAGAGCCTTGCGGCGCTGTTCCTCGGTGGCTATGAAGCAGCAGCGGCGGTAGCCCGGATATTTCTTGGCATATTTCGAGGCGGCTTTGGCGAGAGTCTTCGACGAGGCTATCCCCATGCTCACGGGAATGCCCGTCCAGCGGCGCACCTTGGCCGCGAGCTCCTCGCCCCAGACCTTGAGGGTGGCGAGATCCATGCCGTCGAGACGCAGGAAAGCCTCGTCGATGGAATACTGCACCATCTCGGGAGCCGCCTCGCGGAGCACCGACATGACACGCGCCGACATGTCGGCATACAGCTCATAGTTCGACGAGAAAGCCGTGATGCCCGAGCGCGGATACTCCTCGAGCAGCTTGAAATACGGCATACCCATCTTCACACCCATAGCCTTGACCTCGCGGGAACGGGCCACGACACAGCCGTCGTTGTTGCTGAGCACCACCACAGGATGCCCCTCGAGGTCGGGCCGGAACACCCTCTCGCACGAGCAGAAGAAATTATCGCAGTCCACGAGCGCCCACATATATGAAGATTTTTTCTTAACTTTGAAGTGTGAAAGAACTCGAAATTTACAGCGGCGACTTCAGCCGGCATATCAGTCTCCCCTTCGCCGACATTGGCGTCAGGGCCGGATTCCCTTCGCCCGCCCAGGATTACATCGACAAGGGTCTCGACTTCAACCGGGAGCTTATAGAGCATCCGGCGGCCACGTTCTACGCCCGCGTGCGGGGCAACTCCATGATCGAGGCGGGTATCGACGAGGGCGACATCGTGGTGATAGACCGCGCCCTCGAACCCCGGCAAAACGATATCGTGGTGGCCTTCATCAACGGCGATTTCACCATGAAGTATCTGGACCTCACCGAGAAAGAGGCGGGGCGGATCTGGCTGCGGCCGGGCAACAAGGATTTCCGGGCCTTCATGATCACTCCCGACGATCAGTTTACCGTCTGGGGCGTCGTGGCCAAGGTAATCAAGAATTTCCGCTGAGGCTGAGATTCCCCGGAGCAGGCAGTCAGACCCCTCAGACTTGTCTTTTAATCGGCCGGCCTTTTACTCGGCGGCAAGGCGCTGGCGCACAACCTCGTAGATGAGCACACCGGCAGCCACCGAGACATTGAGCGAGCCTATGGTGCCGCTCATAGGTATGGCCGCGCGGTCGTCGCAGAGAGCGAGCACTTCGCGCGAGATACCGGTATCCTCGGCGCCCATCACTATGGCCACGGGTCCGGTATAGTCCACAGCCGTATAGAAGCTGTCGGTCTTCTCTGTGGCAGCCACCACTTTCACTCCCGAATCCTTGAGATACCTCACAGCGTCGGCTATGGAGCGCACGCGGCAGACGGGCAGGTGCATAAGCGCGCCGGCCGAAGTCTTCTCCGCATCGGCGTTCACGGTGACACTGCCGCGGTCGGGGATCACTACCGTGTGCACACCGGCGCACTCGGCCGTGCGGGCTATGGCGCCGAAGTTGCGTGTGTCGGTGAGGCCGTCGAGCAGCACTATGAAGGGGAGGAGGCCCTCCTCGTAGAGCGTCGGCACGATCTGATCGAGCTTATAGTAGGTCACGGGCGAGAGCATGGCTATGACGCCCTGGTGGTTCTTGCGTGTGATGCGGTTGAGCTTCTCCTGCGGCACGCGGAACACCGGCACCTCGTGCTCACGGAGCATAGGCATCAGTTCGCGGGCCAGGTCGCCCTGCAGGTCCTTCTTCACAAAGACCTTGTTGAGGTCCTTGCCGGCCTGGAGAGCCTCCATCACGGCGCGGATTCCGAAGATATATTCTGAATTGTTCATTGTCTCGGTAAGTTATGAAGTGAAAGGCTTCCGGCGGCTTCAAAGCGCAGCCGAGGCGAGCAGGCTGCGGGCGTTGAGAAGCGCGGCCTCGTCGATCACGGCTCCGGAGAGCATGCGGGCTATCTCGCGCTCGCGTTCCTGCGGCGTGAGGCGCGCGATATGCGTGAGTGTGGCATCGCCTGTATCCTCCTTGTAGACGCGGTAATGAGCCTGACCGGCGGCGGCCACCTGAGGCAGATGCGTGATCACTATCACCTGGAGCGAATCGGACATGAGGCGCATGAGGCGTCCCATGCGGCTGGCTATGTCGCCCGATACTCCGGTGTCTACCTCGTCGAATATGATGGTGGGGAGCTGTATCTTGCCGGCCACGAGCGCCTTCACACAGAGCATCAGGCGCGATATCTCGCCTCCGGAAGCGACCTTGTCCACTGGCATCAGTTCCTGGTTCTTGTTGAACGCGCAGAGGAACTGCGGGCGGTCGGCGCCGTCGGCCGAGAGTTTGCCGGGCTCGAGCACGGCGGCAAATTTCAGGTTGGCGAGGCCGAGCGGACGGGCCATCTCGAGCAGTTCTTCGCTGAAACGGCGTGCGGCGGCGGTGCGCGCAGCGGTGAGCCGGGCAGCGGCCTCTTTCAGTCCGGCGGCGAGAGCGCGGAGCTCTTTCTCGAGATCTTCTATGGAACCGTCGCCTCCGCCTTCGATCTCGCGCAGGGAAGCCTCGAGCTCCCGCTGCAGAGCCACGAGCGCAGTGTCGTCGGCGACCTTAAAACGGCGTTCGGCCTCGTAGATAGCCTCCAGACGGGCCTCGGTGCGGGCCAGCAGGACCGGGTCGGCATCCACGCGCTGATAATAGTCCTGAAGGGTATAGCTTATGTCGCGGAGCTCTATCTCGGCGCTTTCGAGGCGGCGCAGCAGGTCGGCATCCTCCTCGCCATCGGTCTGCAGAAGAGCCAGATCCACGCACGAGAGGGCCGTGCGGGCCCGGTGCAGCGACTGGGCCACGGATGCGTCGCCCTGGTCGAGCAGCGCGCAGGCCTCCCCTATCGAGGAACGCAGCTCCTGGGATCCGGCGAGCAGGTCGCGGCGGCGCTCCAGTTCGGCCTGTTCTCCGGCGCGGGGCTTGAGCTTGCGCAGGTTCTCGAGGCGGAAACGGATGAACTCCTCCTGCTCGCGGTTGCGGGCCAGGGTCTCGCGGCGGCGACGCAGCTCGTTGCGAAGCGCCACGTAGCGGCTGAAGAGCGACCGGTAATCAGCCAGCAGTTCGCCGTCGGCGGCCACGGCGTCGATGAGCCGGAGCTGAAACGCTTCGTCGGAGAGCAGCGAGTTATTGTGCTGCGAATGTATATCGACAAGATGCGAGGCGACTTCGGCCAGACGGGTCAGTGTGGCTGGGGAATCGTTGATGAAGGCGCGTGTGCGACCTCCGGCGGCCAGTTCGCGGCGCAGTATCACGGTCAGCGGGCCGTCGGTCTCTTGCCCGGCTTCCGCATCGGAGTCGGCGGCAAGGAGCTCTCTGAGGGCCGGGGATGCTGAGGCAAGCTGAAACTCGGCCTCGATCACGGTCTTCTCCCCGGGACGGCGTTTCTTCCCGTTCTCGGCGCGGGCGCCCGTGAGCAGCGAGAGAGCGCCGAGCATTATCGACTTGCCGGCGCCGGTCTCGCCGGTGATTATGGACAGCCCGGGCGGGAATTCTATGTCGAGCTCCGAGATCAGAGCGTAGTTTCGTATATAGAGTCGCGATAGCATGGCTTATTGGTTGGGATCCTCCGGGTTGCGGATCTTCTCAAGACGCTCGGTGTCGGTGGGATAGATCGGCTGCAGGAGATTGTAGACATCGGTGCGCTCGGTCTCTCCGGCCTTGGAATATATGTTCACAAGCTCGTCGAGCTTGGCGTCGCGGAACATGGAGAGAGCCACCGACATGGGTTGCGTCTGGTACACTTTCTGTATCGCGGAGAGCGACTCGGTGATCGCGGCCCTCCCCTTGTCGGGCGAGGTGACCATCTGGTCGAGGCCCTGGCGGTGATACTGATACATCATGTTGCGTATGCCCGTTGTGGCCGGGTCGGTAAAGGCCGACAGCACGGCGCTGCGGTTCTTGGTGTCCTCGAAGGCGCGCCATCCGAGCTCGCCGCTCGACTGCGCCATCTGCACTATGGTGGCCATCTTGTCGAAGTAGGGCTGGCCGCCGAACTCGGCGAAGCTGTCGAAGTCGAGGGCCAGGAAGAGGTATGCGTAGTAGTTGAGGATCGCCGTGAGGTTCGATTCCCACGTGGACTCGTTGAAGACGAGCGGCTCGCCGAGACGGTATTCAAACTCCACTTTCGTGTCGCGGAAATTGAGCAGCGTGGTGGTGTAGGTGCTGTTGAACACGGGCCGGATCACCTGCACCTGGAGGTCGGCGGTGATCTTGTCGTCCTTGTATTCGCTCACGGTGAGGAAGAAATTGCACTCTATCTTCTCGTTGGGATAGAACTGCGTGTCGGTCCATTTGCGGTCGTTGAAATACTCCGATATGGCGGTTTGCAGCTCCTCGAAGACGCTCTTGTCGGCGCTTTCCACCTTCTGGGTGTTGATCTCCACAGTGACGTTGAGCTCCTGCGCGCGGGCCGGGACTATGGCTGCGAGCAGGGCTACGACGAACGGTAAGAGGTATCTGAGTCTATGCGGGGCGGAGAGTGTCATATATATATGTATATTTTGTTCTGTAAGATTCTTAATGCGGGGTGCTTGCGGCGACCTTTAGTTGGGCCTATGCGGTGCGGGATCACTTGCAGCTGCGGCAGAGCACGTCGGCTATGTCGGCCGCCACTTCGGTCTTGAGCTTGGCGCCGAAGGGATACACGGATCCGTCGGCTCCGAAGAGCGTTATCTTGTTGGTGGGCTTGCGGAATCCGGCCTCGGGGTCGCGCAGGGAGTTGAGCACTATCCAGTCCAGATTCTTGGCTTCCAGCTTCCTGCGGGCGTTCACCTCCTCGGAATCGGTCTCCAGGGCGAACCCCACGAGCGTCTGTCCGGGACGCTTCATGGCTCCGAGCGTAGCCGCTATGTCGGGATTGCGCACGAGCCTTAGGGTCATCTCCTCGGCTCCGGCGCGTTTCAGCTTCACATCGGAGACCTCTGCGGGCGCGTAGTCGGCCACAGCAGCCGAGAAGATTGCTATGTCGGTGTCGGCGAACTCGGCTTTGGCCGCTTCGCACATCTGCCGTGCCGACGTCACGTCGATACGGCGTATGTCGCCCTCGGGTGTGGGCAGCTCCACGGGTCCGGCCACAAGCGTCACACTCGCTCCGCGGCGCGCGCACTCGGCGGCTAAGGCAAACCCCATGCGGCCTGACGAATAGTTACCGATAAAACGCACCGGGTCGATGTTTTCGTAAGTGGGGCCGGCCGTGATTAAGATTTTTTTACCTTTCAGCGGCAGCAGTGCTTCGGCTTCGAGGGCGGCGAACCACCGGGCCATATACTCCACGATCCGCTCGGGCTCCTCCATGCGGCCCTTGCCGGTGAGCCCTGAGGCCAGGAAGCCGGCCTGCGGCTCTATGATCTCCACACCGTCGGCGCGGAGTGTCGCCACATTGCGCTGTGTCGACGGATGGGCCCACATATCCAGGTCCATGGCGGGGGCGGCAAACACCTGTTCCTTGGCCGAGAGATAGGTGGTCACAAGCATATTGTCGGCCACACCGCAGGCCATCTTGCCTATGGTGGAGGCTGTGGCGGGCGCTATGATCATGGCGTCGGCCCATAGGCCCAGGTCCACATGGGAATGCCACTCGCCGGTGTTGGCGGTGAAGAACTCGCTCACCACCGGACGCCCGCTCAGGGCCGACAGCGTCACGGGTGTGATGAACTCTTTGCCTGCCGGTGTGATCACCACCTGCACCTCGGCGCCTGCCTTGCGGAGAAGCCGAAGCAGCATAGCCGACTTGTAAGCCGCTATGCCGCCGCATATTCCGAGCACTATGTTCTTCCCTTTCAGGGGCGAGTCGGCGGCGCCCTGCGGTGCTCCCGCTCCGGCCGCGCTCCGGTTTTCTGCCATGTAATATATGCTTTCTGAGCAGAGGGGCCGTCGGTTCTCTCCGGGGCCGTCTGCCGTTTTATCTTTGTTCCGTTACTTTTTCCTGGCTGCCTGGACCTCGGAGTAGAGGGCCACAAGCACATCCTTGGTATCCTTGGGGAAATCGCCCTGCATCATCCAGGAGAAATACTGTGGCTCGCGGGTCAACACATCTTTCACGGCTTTCCCTTTGTGCTTGCCGAAGTTGAAGACTATCTCGTCGTCGGCATTGTAGGAGAAGCGGCCGGAGAGGTCCACATTGTTGTTCTGGTTCGAGAAGCGGGCCAGCTTCTCTATATCGTTGTCGAACTTGTCGGTGTGGGGATAACGGTCGAGCTGCGCCATGAGCACATCGTAAGTGGCGCGGGTGTCGTTGAGCGCGTGGTGCGCGTCGCTGAACTCGGAGCCGCAGTAGAACTTGTGGGCGGCCGCAAGGGTGCGCGGCTCCATCTTGTGGTAGATGGTCTGCACATCCACAAACTTATGGTCGATGGTGCGGAAATTCACTCCGGCACGCGAGAACTCCTGCATGAGCAGGGGCACATCGAAGCGAGAGGAGTTGAAGCCGGCTATGTCGGCGCCGTCGAATATAGCGAACACTTTGTCAGCTATCTCCTCGAAGCGCGGGCAGAAGGCCACGGCCTCGTCGGTGATTCCGTGCACTGCCGTGGACTCCGGGGGTATGGGGCGGCCGGGGTTGATCAGTATGCTCTCCTCCTCCTCGGTGCCGTCGGGCATCACCTTGATGTATGCAAGCTCCACTATGCGGTCGTGCATCACATTGACGCCTGTCGTCTCCAGGTCGAAAAATACTATCGGTCGGGTCAGATTCAGTTTCATCGGGACAACGCTTTAATAGTCCACTACCTGCATAGGCATCAGAAGCATCACCACATCCTCGCCCTCCTTGGGCTCGGCCGGCATGAACACTCCCGCGCGTCCGGGATCGGAGAGCGTGAGCTTCACTTCGTCGCACTTGATGTTGTTGAGCTCGTCGATCAGATAGTTGGCGTTGAATCCGATCGTCATAGGCTCCCCTTCGTAGACGCAGGAGACCTTCTCCTCGGCGGCTGTGGAATAATCCACATCCTGGGCCACGAGTGTGATGGAGTCCTGCTCTATCACCATCTTGACCAGGAACGATGCCTGCGAGGCGAACAGGGCCACACGGCGCGCCGCAGTGAGCAGCGAGACGCGGTCCACGTTCAGCTTGTAGGGGTTCTCCCTCGGTATCACACGGTTATAGTTGGGATAGCGGCCTATGATGAAGCGGCACGCTATGGTGTAGGTGGCGAAACGGAAGGTGGCGTTCTTGTCGTAGATCTCCACCTCGATGTCGGCGTCGTCCTTGCTGATGAGGTTGCGCAGAATACCGGCGGGCTTCGGCGGCATGATGAACGAGCAGCTCACACCGGGATTCGCCTCGGTATTGGTGTAGCGCACGAGCTTGTGGGTGTCCGTGGTCACGAACACTATGCCGGGGATCTTGCTGTCTTCCTGACCCTCCATGGCGCCCTCTTTCAGCGGGCAGATATCCCAGTAGACACCGGTCATGGTGGGGCGGATTGTCTCCAGACTCGCCGCGAAGAGTGTGTTGTCGATACCTTTCTGCACTATCTGCGCGGGGATCGTGAAGCGGGCGGCGTCGCCCTCGTAGTTGCCGAGCTCGGGATACTCGTTGCCGTTCACACCCATGAAGACGAAGTGGCCGTTGAGAAAACGGATATCCACCTCGAAGGTCTCATCGTTGACGCTGATCTCGAGTGGCTGGCCGGGAAGCTCCTTGAGGGTGTCGAGCAGACGCTTGGCGTTCACAGCCACGCGCCCTTCGCCCTCCTGCTCGGTCACATCCACAGTCGCCGTGATGGTGTTCTCCTGATCGGAACCGGTGATGGTGAGCACATTGTTGCTCACCGAAAGCAGGAAGTTGTCGAGGATGCTCAGGGCATTCTTGCTGTTTATGATTCTGCTCACTGCGCTCAGCTGCTGGAGCAGAAGTTTGCTTGCGACATTGAATTTCATATGCTGAAGTCTCTTGTTTGCTTGTTGGTATATTTATGCGGACAGCGGCGCCTCAGGCCTGGAACTGTTCGGGCGCGCCGGGATTCTCGGCCGGATCGTACCATGTGGAGTACATCAGATAGTTGCGAGCTATCTTCTGATTCATCTCGCGGGCCTTCTCGGGCTCGACCATCTTCACGAACTTGGCCGGTGCACCCGCCCACATCTCGTGAGGACCTATCTTGGTGCGGGAAAGCACCACTGAACCGGCGGCCACGAGGGCACCTTCGCCCACCTCGGCATCATCCATCACCACGGCTCCCATACCTATCAGCGCCAGATCGTGGATCTTAGCGCCGTGGATCGTAACATTGTGGCCTATGGAGACATCGTTGCCGATCTCGATGGTCGATTTTTCATAGAGCGTGTGGAGCACGGAGCCGTCCTGGATATTGACGCGGTCCCCGATCGTGATGGTATTCACATCGCCGCGCAGCACGGTCGAAAACCAGATGCTGCACTCCTCGCCTATCGTCACATCGCCTACTATCACTGCATTGGCGGCCAAAAAGCAGCCTTTGCCTATCTTGGGGGTGAATCCCCTCACTGTCTGTATGATTGCCACTGTCGTATACTGTTTATATCTTTCTTTGATCGGGAAGAGAGCTTTATCCTCGGGGAGAGAGAAAATGGGTTCCGGAGGAGGTTTCGCCCTCGCTCCGGAAAGATCGGTTTTATCTGCGGAGAGGCTCGGTCTTGGCGGCAAGCCAGGCGGCCTCCTCTGAGTTCAGATACGGTGTGAGGCGACTGCGCACCTCTTTGTGGTATGCGTTGACCCAGTCGATCTCTTTGTCGCTC
Organism: Bacteroidales bacterium; assembly: GCA_004552395.1. Lineage (GTDB taxonomy): Bacteria > Bacteroidota > Bacteroidia > Bacteroidales > Muribaculaceae > Lepagella. The sequence continues at coordinate 12,119 of SFOK01000040.1, forward strand.
ATGATCGAGGTGTCGAAGAGCGTCAGGTCGAACGGGAAGAGCGTCACGGTGCGGAAGCGGTAGAACGGACCGAACTCGGTGGTCTCGGCAGGCACGGTGACTATCAGGTTCTCGCAGCGTATGCCGTAGCGGCCGGCCAAATAGATGCCGGGCTCGTTGCTCGTGACCATACCCGGCTCCATCGGTGTCGGGTTGATGTTGAGGCGGATATTCTGCGGACCCTCGTGGCAGTTGATGAAGAAGCCTACGCCGTGGCCTGTGCCGTGATAGTAAGCCTTGCCTTCGTTCCAGAGGAACTGACGGGCCAGCACGTCGAGCTGATGGCCTGTGGTGCCGGCGGGGAACTCCTGTGTGCCGAGCGCTATGTGTCCCTTCATCACCAGTGTGAAGTCGTGGCGCATCTCGGCGGTAGGAGTGCCTATCGCTATGGTGCGGGTTATGTCGGTGGTGCCGAGCTTATACTGGCCGCCCGAATCCACAAGCAGAAGGCCGTTACCCTCTATTACCACATCCGACGCCTCGTCTGCCTCGTAGTGCACAATGGCGCCGTGGGCGTTGAAACCTATGATCGGCGCGAAACTCTCGTCCACACAGTCGGGGTCGCTCAGACGCAGCGCACGCAGACGTTTGCCGAGTTCCACCTCGGTGAGCTTGCCGGTGGGCAGCTCCTTCTCTATCATCATGAAGAACTTGACAAGCGCCACACCGTCCTTCTCCATGGCTTTGTCCAGACTGCTGAGCATCTGTGCATTCTTGATACTCTTGAGCTTGGCCACACCGGCGCCGCCGAACACTGCCGTGCAGCTCAGCGAGTCGTAGAGTGTGCGCGACGTCTTGTCGGGGTCGAGAAGCACGCGGGTCTCCTTGGGAAGCGCGCCGGCGAAGTCGAACACTTCGTCGTAGGGGCGCACTGCGATACGGTATTTGTCGAGATGAGCCTTCACCTCGTCGGTCAGCTTCTCGGCGTCGATGAATAGGATACGCTCCGACGGCGAGAGGTAAAGGTAGCTCACGAATATGGGGCTGAAAGCTATGTCGCCTGCGGTTCGCAGGTTCGTAGCCCAGGCTATGTCGTCGAGCGAAGAGAGCATCACGGCGTTGGCCAGTTCACTCTTCACCTGCTCAAGCATACGCTCTATCTTGGAATCCACACTCTCGCCCACGATCGACTCGTCGTGAACGAAGAGCTTGTTGAGCGGACGGTTCGGACGGTTCGGATTGATACGGTCAAACGGCGTATAGTCGGCTCTGAACTTCACGCCATTGTCGCGGAGCTCCTGCTCGATGCGCTGAGCCTGCGAGATAGAGAATGTAGTGCCGTCCACACCCACGGTCTGACCGGCCTTGGTATGCTCGGTGACCCAGTCCACGAGGTCCACGGCACCGGGGCCATCCTCCTCCATCATCTTGAAACCGGTCCCCTCAAGCTGATCGGTGGCCTGAAGGAAATATCTCGAGTCGGTCCAGCAGAGAGCCTGATCCGGAGTAACCACAGCCGTGCCGTTTGTGCCGTTGGTCGACCAGAAGCCCGTGAGCCATTCTCGGTCCCGCCAGTGAGCCGGCGGGTTTTCGCTCTGATGAGCATCTGTACCGGTGATAATCACGAGGTCAATGCCGTGCTCCTTCATGTCGGAGCGCAGACGCTGCAGATATTCTTTCTGAATTTTTTCCATATCAA
>SFOK01000041.1 GCA_004552395.1 Bacteroidales bacterium
AAAAGATAAGTAATTGATAATTCGTCGAGTCCGGACAGGCTCCGTCGTCAGAGCTTGCGGACCCGCAAAATTACTATTTTTTTGCCGACATTTCCAACTTCCCTCCAACTCCTATTTCCTATTTCCTACCTCCTATTCCCTATCTCCTAACTAAACCGAAGCGCTGCGCCGCAATTATAATCACGGCACAGCGCTTCACTGTATCTTAACGGGGAGCTGTTGCGCCCCTGTTGTTATGTCTCCAGTTTAATACCGGGCCGAAACCCGGAAAGGAAAGTGTCTCTTACTTACCCAGACGAGCTTTCTCGCGTGCGATGTAAGCGTCGACAGTGAAGACACCGTCAGGGCCTGCCTGCGACGACTTCTGAGCGTAAGCCTGAGCCTCCTGCGGATACTCTTTCTCTATCTGCTCGTAAACCTTCAGGGCGTCGGCATATTTCTTCTGGGCGTCGAACACGAGCGCTTTCTTGAAGAGGATACGCACCGCTACCTCGGGATACTCCTCGGCTGCCTTGAGGGCGGCGTCGAAGCTGTTGAGGGCATCGCCATATTTCTTGAGGTTAACGTAGCAGTCGCCTTCGAGAGCGAGACCGTTAGCCTTCAGCAGAGGCTCGTTGAATTTGGCCTCCTTGATATTGTCGAGAGCCTTCTGGTACTGACCCTGCTCATAGTAGAGGCTCGAGAGCATGATGCGGGCCTGATTGCCGCCGTCTTTGCCGCCCTCTTCCTTCACTACTTTCTCGTATTCCTTTATCTGGTTAGCTATAAAGAGGGAGTCGGAGGGATTCTTGCTCTTCATAGTGTTCTGATAGGCTGTCTGCTCCACTTTGGCGAACTTCTGCGCCGAGGTGACGTTGCTTCTGTTTCTGAAGAAAATGAAACCGAAGACAAGCACGGCTACCACTACGATGCCGGCGATGATCAAGCCTACGGCTTTCTTGTGCTCCGCAATTTTCTGGCTTGCGTTGGTGAGATTCTCGCTCATGTTCTCCACGGCGGTCTTCTGCTCTTCCTGATGCTTTTTATTTGTTTTTGCCATTGTGCAATACTGTTTTATCTGATAGGTTTGGCGGCTCTCGCGGGGAGGTACCGCAGATTTCAGCGGACAAAGTTAATAAATTTCGGCGAGGTGAAGAAATTTTTCCCAAGGATTTTATTCGACATAAGCCTCAAATCGGAAAAATTTTGCTAAATTCGCGCTGCAATGCCACAGAATCTCTCACAGCAGCAACAGCTCCGGCTCTCGCAGCGGCTCGCGCCGATGCAGGTGCGCTATGTGCGTCTGCTTGAGATGAACCGTGCCGAGGCCGAAGATGCCGTCTACCGCGAACTCGTTGACAATCCGGCGCTTGCCGTGGCCGATGACCCGGCTTCGGATCCCGGTTCCGACTCGGCCCCGGCCCTCCGCTCGCAGCAGGAAGCCGGCCTGGAGCAGCGCCGCATGGAGCGCGACAACTTCTCGTCGGAAGATGATATGCCGTATTATCTGACGCGCGACTATCTCCCCTCGGGCCGCAGCGACGAGCTCCGCAACCTGCAGTTCGCTCAGACACCGCAGCGCGAGTCGCTTTATGAGCACCTGCTCTCGCAGCTCGCCCAGAAGGATCTCGACGCCGACACTCTTCGGGCTGCCCGCTACATCATAGGGAATCTCGACAGCAACGGCTATCTGAGCCGCTCCATAGAGTCGATGGTCGACGACCTGGCTTTCAACCAGGGCGTGGAGATACCGGTGAGTGTGATGCGCCGCGCCCTCGACGAGGTGCGCAGCCTCGAACCGCCGGGCATAGGAGGATCCTCGCTGCAGGAGGTGCTCGCCTTTCAGCTCGAGGCTATGCCGGGCGACCGCACGCGCGACGACGCGCTGCGTATCGTCCACGAGGCTTTCGAGGCGCTTTCCATGCGCCACAGCCACCGCATCATATCGCAGCTCAAGCTCCCCGAGGAGCGCTACAAGGAGGCCATGCGCCTCATCCTCTCTCTCAACCCGCGCCCGGGATCAGCTTTCGGAAGCGCCGAGGGAGCGGCCGCGGCTGTGCCCGACTTCGAAATCGAGGAGGACTCCGAGGGGCGGCTGCGTGTCAGTGTGCCCAGCTCTATACCGGCGCTCGTGATCGACGAGTCGTTCGCCGCCGCGCAGGCCGACCTGAGCCGCAACAGCTCGCAGCGCAAGGAGCACCGCAAGGCCAACGAGTTTGTCAACTCGCGCTACAACGACGCGCGCGATTTCATAGCCGTGGTCCGGCAGCGTCGGCAGACTCTCATGGATGTGATCACAGCCGTGGCCCGGCTCCAGGAGAGATATATCCGCACCTCCGACGAGGCGGACCTGCGCCCTATGGCCCTCAAGGATGTGGCCTCGCTCACCGGCCTTGACGTCTCCACGGTCTCGCGCGCCACGGCCGGCAAATATGTGGCCCTTCCCTGGGGCATCATCCCCATGAAGCATCTCTTCTCCGAAGGTTATGCCGACACCGCCGGTGGTGCCGAGATATCGGCCCGCAGCGTCAAGGCGGCCATAAGGGAAATAATCGAGGCTGAGGACAAACGCCACCCGCTCAGCGATGAGTCGCTCATGCAGGAACTCACGGCGCGGGGCTTCTCGGCCAAACGGCGCACTGTGGCCAAATACCGCGAGCAGATGGGCTTCCCTCCCGCCCGGCTCCGCAAACTGATGTAAACCCGCCCCTGATCTTCAGGGCATTAAATAATTGTCTGATAATTAGAGTGTTAATTAACAGCCTGATTGTCAGTATATAATAAACGGCCTGCATATTAAGGCACTGAATATACGGCTTCCGCCATGGATATGAACCGCAACGATGAAGACTGGCAGTCAAGGACACGTCTCCTGCTCGGCGACGACGCTGTGGAGCGCCTCGGGCGCGCCTCTGTGCTTGTGGCGGGTGTAGGCGGTGTCGGCGGCTATGTGCTGGAGATGCTGGCCCGCTCGGGCGTGGGCGCCATCACGGCGGTCGACTCCGATGCCGTGGCGCCGGGCAACATAAACCGTCAGCTCATAGCCTCGCGCGCGACCGTAGGGCAGCCCAAGGTGACGCTCTGGGCTGAGCGCGTGGCGGCCATCAACCCCGACTGCCGCTTCACGCCGCTGGAGCGCTACATCGACACCTCCGGCGCAGCCTCGCTCCTCGAGCCGGGCTTCGACTTCGTAGCCGACTGTATCGACACTGTGGCGCCAAAAGTGGAGCTGCTGGCCAGATGCCTCACCCTCAGGATCCCGGTGATATCCTCCATGGGCGCCGGCGGACGTCTCGACCCGACGCTGGTACGCTACGGACATCTGGCCGACACACGCGAGGACGGCCTGGCGCGCGCCGTGCGGCAGGGCTTCAAGAGGCGCGGTATCTGCGGCAACCCGCGGGTGGTCTGGAGCGCCGAGGCTCCCCGACGCCGATCGCTCATTCAGCTCTGCGAGGCCAACAAACGCTCCAGCTTCGGCACTCTCGCCTCGATACCGGCCATCTTCGGTCTCTACATGGCCAACGCCATAGTGCTCCGGCTCGCCGGCGTGGAGACGCACTCAAATTAGAAACAGATGATACAACTCAAAAATATCCACAAATCATTCGGCACCTTGGAGGTGCTCAAGGGTGTGGACCTCACCATACCGGAGCGTCAGATCACTGCCATAGTCGGCCCGAGCGGCGCCGGCAAGACCACTCTCCTTCAGATCGCCGGCACACTGCTGCGGCCTGACCGGGGCGAGGTGCTCTACGACGGCGCGGAGGTCTCGGGCCTCGGCGACCGCCGTCTCTCCGCTTTCCGCAACCGAGAGATAGGCTTCGTGTTTCAGTTCCACCGCCTCCTGCCGGAGTTCACGGCCCTGGAGAATGTGGCACTCCCGGCCCGCATAGGCGGCGAGAAGTCGGCCAAGGCCAACCGGCGCGCCATGGAGCTGCTCGGGAGGCTCGGCCTGGCCGACCGAGCCTCCCACAAGCCGGCGCAGCTCTCGGGCGGCGAATGCCAGAGGGTGGCTGTGGCCCGTGCACTGATCAACTCGCCCAAGGTGGTGCTTGCCGACGAACCCACAGGCTCGCTCGACTCCCGCAACCGCAACGAGATACAGGCCCTCTTCTCGCGTCTCTGCGCCGAGCTGGGCCAGACTTTCGTCATTGTGACCCACGACCCGTCGCTCGCTTCGATAGCTCACACCACGGTCACTTTGGCCGACGGCGCGGTGATAGGCGTGGAATCGCTCAACTATGATGCCCCCTCAGGCGTTGTTATCTCTGAAGAAGCCGATGAAGTTCCGGAGGCCGATTCGCAACAGTAACTATTAAAGATCAAGACAATGGAAGGTAAACGACAAGCTAAAATAGCCCGACTCATACAGAAAGAATTATCCGAGATTTTCCGCCGCCAGACTGCCGCCATGGGCAATGTGCTGGTGAGCGTGAGCGCCGTCAAGATCAGCCCCGACCTGAGCATAGCGCGTGTGTATCTCAGCATCTTCCCGGGTGACAAGGCGCAGGCTATCCTCGCCAACATCAACGCACAGAGCAAGACGGTGCGCTACGAGCTCGCGCAGGCCGTGAAGCAGATGCTCCGCAAATGCCCTGAGCTGCATTTCTATCTCGACGATTCGCTCGACTATATCGAGAACATAGACCGTCTGCTCGCCACCGACAAGCATCTTCACGACGAGGAAGACGCCGCTCAGCCTACCGAAGGCGAGTAAGCTCTCCCCCCGTAAGACTCTTCCCTCCCGAAGGCGAGTAAGCTCTCCCGGGAAGGCTCTCCACTCCTGAAAGCGGGTAAGCCCCCGCACCACTAACAGCGGCCCGGCGCCGCATACCTGATATCAACCGGATGGCCAATCCACTGGCAGCGAAGACGGCCTGGCGCTACCTCTTCGCCCGCAAATCTCACAGCGCCGTGAATTTCATATCCAACGTGGCTATGTGCGGCATCGCCGTGGCCACGATGGCCATGGTCTGTGTCCTCTCGGTTTTCAATGGATTCCAGGACTTCGCCCGCTCCAACGCGGCGCGCATCATACCCGATGTGCTCGTCTCCCCCGCGAAAGGGAAGAGCATAGCCTCGGCTGACTCGCTCGCCTCGCAGCTTGCCAAGCTCCCGGCAGTGGCCGAGGCCATGCCGGCTGTCACCGACAACGCTCTGCTCTCGGCGGCAGGCCTTCAGCTCCCGGTGACGCTGCTCGGTGTCGATGCCGCTCCATACGAGCGGATCACCGGCATACGCTCCATTCTCATGCCTGGCTCGCGCTATCTGCTTCAGTCGCAGGGCGGCTGCAGTCTCACCGGTGCCGACCTCGGTTCTGACCCGGCGGCTGTGGAGGAGGTCCAGGTCGAGGAGATATCTGGCGAGACGTTCGACGAATCGCAGCTCGACATCTCAGCCGACGCGCTCTATTCAGCAGCCGACGAGGACGACCCGCTGCTCGGCGGCGACGACACGCAGGCCCCGGAGAATTTCGCGCTCGTAAGCATAGGCGTACTGCAGAACCTCGTGGAGCTGCCGGCGGGAATCGACCCTGAACGCACCGGTGTGCCTCCGGGCCTCGGCGTGAATCTGTTCGTGCCGCGGCGCACCACCGCCATCAACCTGTCGAACCCGGCCTCATCGTTCCTCATCGACTCGGTGGGGATCACGGGCGCTTTCACTTCGCTCCGCTCGGAGATGGACAACAATACTGTGCTCATCGACATAAATCTGGCGCGCAACCTGCTGGAATATACCCACGAAGCATCGCAGATATATCTCAAAGCGGCGCCGGGTGTCACCGACTCGCAGCTCAAAGAGATTGTGGAGCAGCGCCTTGGGCCCGGCTTCCGCGCCGACGACCGCGCCGGACAGCAGACCTTCCATCAGAACATGGTCCGTGTGGAGAAGTGGATCACCTTCCTGCTGCTGAGTTGCATCTTGCTCATAGCCTCGTTCAATGTGGTGAGCACTGTCACCATGCTAATTGTGGAGAAGAAGCGCGGCATACGAACACTGCGCTGCTTAGGTGCCTCGCGCCGGACCATCGGCGCCGTGTTCAGCTGGGAAAGCATCTATGTGTGCTGCCTGGGTGCCTTCGCCGGCATTCTTCTCGGACTGGCGCTCTGCCTCATCCAGCAGCATTTCGGCATCATATCCATAGGCGGCAGCGGCACCAACCTGATGCTCCACTCTTATCCGGTCAAAATCGTGGCCACCGACCTGCTTGTGGTCCTCGCTCCCGTGGCTGTGATTGCGCTCCTCACGGCTCTCGCCGCCTCGCGCTTCGCCCACCGCATAGCCCGCTAAAGCCGGCCTTAACCGCCCCTAATGATCTGTTATCTAACTTGTTATAAGCCGGTGCTTTACTTATAGAATACGAGCGCCACGGCTCCCACGAGCAGCAGCATGGCCAGATAGTGGTTCCAGCGCAGACTGAAATTGTCGAACGCTATCAGGCTGAAGATCACAAACACCACGAGTGTGATCACCTCCTGCATTATCTTCAGCTGCATCAGCGAATACGGGCCGCCGTTCCCCTCGAATCCGATGCGGTTGGCCGGCACCTGAAACGAATATTCGATCAGGGCCACGCCCCACGAACAGATAATCACGAGCCACAGAGGCCACGAGGCCGACACGCCGGTGCTCTGAAGCTTCAGATGCCCGTACCAGGCTATGGTCATGAAGATATTGGAGACTACAAGTAATATTACGGTGAGTATTGCGGGCGACATTTTTATGATTTGTTTTCTTAGAGCCTGTCTGACAAGCTCTTAGGTTCGGTTTTCTTACTGTTTCAGTTTCTGCCTCTGACCCTCGGCGGCCTCTCTCACGGCGCGTTCGGCGGCTATATATTCCTGATTGCCACCAAGTTCCTGCTCCTGTTCCTGTGTAAGCCCGAGCGCTTCGAAACCGTCGGCCCACTCAGCCACAAGGTCGTCGACCTCCTGCTGCGAAGCGGCGTTCAGGATACGTTCGCGGGCCTCGGTGGCTAAGTTCAGAGCACGGCCCACAGCCTCATCGGTCTCGCGGACCTGCTGCTCGATATGCGGTTTCTCCTGCACGGCTGCGCTGTCTTTCGTCTCCGATCCTGAACAAGCGGAGAGCAGAGCCACAGCCCCCGCCGCTAATGCAATGTAAATTTTCTTCATCTTTCCTTCACTCTTTTTCGCAGACTGCCTTTGCGGTATCTTCTCTTTCGGGCCACAAAATTACCGAAATTCCGGCGAAAAAGCAAAGCTGCCTACCCACGCAGCAACGCGGGAAGGCAGCCATAAAATGCTTTTCTAAAGATTCAGATTAGAAGCCCATTGCGCCTGCGCCGAACTCTTTAGCCTTCTCACTGGCTACTTTTTCGAGCTCTTCAGTAGCTTTCTTCACTTTCTCGCTCTTCTCGATTGTCTCTTTTTCCTCTTTGGTAAGACCTTCCTCAAGCTTCACAAGCTCTTTTGCAGCGTCCATGGAAGCTGACATAACATCAGAAGCTGACTTAGCGCTCTCAACCTGCTCTGTAGCTTTCTCGATGATGCTTACTGCCTTGTCTTCAGGGCTTGATGAGCATGATACTACGAAAATAGCAAGTGCGGCGCAAGCGGCCATAAATACTTTCTTCATAATTGGTGATTTTAGAATAAATAATGATATTGATTTAGAAAAAAATAGGTAAGATCTAAGGCTAAGTAGATTCCGCTCTGCGACAACCAAGCCCTTGCAAATCTTGTATTTTCTGCAAAGTTAAATAAATATTTTAGACTCGCAAAGAAAATCGTGCATTTTTGTGTAACAATTTTTTGCACCTCCGTTCCTTCGCGCACAAAATCGCCCCGCAAAGCCACCGCCGGAAGCAGCCCGAAAGCCACCGAAAGCAGCCACGAGAAGCCCGACAGGCAACCTCAAATCAGCCCGAAAGCAGCCGCAACGCGCTTAATAGAGGCCGTAGTCTATCGCCTTGACGAGGAACTCGGTGCGGCGGTTGATCTGGTCGGCCGCCTCCTGGTCCTCGGGCGAGAGCGTCAGTATGAATTCCTCGGTAAGTACCGTGCCCTCAGGAAATTGCGGATACTCCTTGTTCACGCGCTTGGTCACTGTCTTGGGGCGCGACTCGCCGTAGCCGGCGTATGTGAGGCGGTCCTGCTGTATGCCGGCCGCTATCAGATAGTCAACCACACTCTTGGCGCGGCGGTTGCTCAGGTCCTCATTGTAGGCGTCGGTGCCCATACGGTCGGTGTGCGAGCCCATCTCTATGGTTATGTTGGGATTGTCGCGGAGCATCTCGGCGAGCTCGTCGAGGGCACTCTTCGACTCGGGACGCAGTGTTGCCTTGTCGAAGTCGTAGAAGATATTCTCCACCACATTAGGCTTCGAGATACTCGAGAGCACGAAGTCGACGCCATACTCGGCGTCCTCCTCGGCATCGTCGCTCACAAACTCCTGTTTCTGATTGAGATACCCGCGCGCTCCGGCCATCATCACATATTTCACGCCCCTGGAGAGCTTGAAGCGGAACGAGCCGTCGTCGCGGGCCACCTCTTTCTGGTTGGAACCGTCGTCGCCCACGATACGTATCACGGCGTTGGGCACCGGCTCGTCGTCGTGGTCCACGACCCATCCGCTTATGGATATGTTGAGCTCTGGAAGCGTGAACGAGTAGATATGATCGTAGCCTCGGGCGTCGGCGCGGTTAGAGCTCAGGAAGCCCGACTCCCCTTCGCCGAACGTGATACCGAAGTCGTCGCCCTGCGAGTTGACCGGCTTACCCATGTTCTCAACACTCCATCGGTCGCCCGTGGCGTTCAGATGCGCCTTGAATATGTCGAGGCCGCCGAAGCCCGGATGCCCGTCGGAGGCGAAATAGAGCAGCGTGTCGGCGCGCGAGTAAGGGAACATCTCGTCGCCCGACGTGTTGATCTGCGGACCGAGGTTCTCGAGCGAACCGACCTTGTCCTGAAGGTTCACGCGCCAGATATCCTTGCCGCCGTAGCCGCCCGGCATATCGGAGCTGAAATAGAGGTAGCGCCCGTCGGGCGAGACCGACGGATGGCCCACAGCCGAGAGAGTGTCGGCCGTTATCTCATATTTCTGACCTGCTCCCCAGCTGGCGTCGCTGCGGTGCGAGGTGTATATCTCCACGGTTGTGTTGGCGGCCGGGTCGCGGCGCGCCTTGGTGTAGTACATGGTCTGGCCGTCGGGCGTGAAGGCGGTGATGCCCTCGTCCATCTCGGTGTTGAGCTCACCCTCCACAAGCTCGGGACGCTGCCACTCGCCGCGCTCATTCTTGCGGCTCACGAACACGTCGGAGTTCTTCATGCCGGTGATTCCGGATTTCAGTGTGCCGGCCGCCTTCTCGTTGGAGGAAGTGAAATAGAGCACATTGAGCTCCTTGTCCTGATACATAGGCGCGAAATCGGCGCGGCGCGAGTTGAAGATCTTGGCCTCCTTCACTATATAGCGCGTCTGGGTGCCGTTCTCGCGATCGCGCAGTGCCTTCTCGCAGCCGCGCTTACCTTCCAAGGCGAGCGCCTCGTTCTTCGGTTTGAAGTCGAGATACTGATCGTAGGCCGTGATTGCGGCCGCATACTTGCCTTCTGCCTGCAGCGAACGGCCAAGGTAGTAGTAAGCCATCGAGTCGGGATACTCATAGCGTATGGCGTTCTGGTACGCGGCCGAAGCACGCGCAAACATATTCAGACGCCGGTAGCAGGTGCCCATCTTGTAGGCCACCTCGCCGCGCAGCGGACGCTCCTCCTTGGAGCGGAGTTTGTTGTAGACCTTGCGGTAGGTGTTGGCTGCGTCGAAGAACTCGCCGCGGTCGAGCTGTTGGTCGGCCACGGAGAGCTTGGCGCCGCGGCAGGCCTGCAGGGCTATGAGGCCGGCCAGCGCCGGTATAATCGTGAATATGAGGAGCTTGAATCTGCTGTGTGTCATAGGGCGGGTACACTTGAGGGCGCGGCGTTCTCGCTGATGCGCGGCCGCGGCGGTTTAGAGCTTGTTTTTACGGTAGACAAGCTCTTAATGAAGAAACGCAACGGGTCGGTATAAAATTTTCCCGATGCGCCACTTTTTCGGCTCTTCCGCTGAAATTTTCCGCTCCGGCAGCCCCTTCCCGTCTCTGACCGCTCCGGCCCGTGTGCCGACTAAATAAAAAACCGCAATTATGGCTATGATATCTGAAAAAATCATTATCTTTGCGACATGAGCCGTAAATACACCACAATACTCTCCATAGCGGGGAGCGACAGCATAGGTGGAGCCGGGATTCAGGCCGACATCAAGACGGCCTGCGCCCAAGGTGTCTACGCCATGACTGTGATTACGGCTGTCACGGCGCAAAACACCCGCGGGGTGCTCACCTACGATGCCGTGCGTCCGGAGCTTCTCGACGCGCAGCTGCAGGCTGTGCTCTCCGACGTGCGCCCCGATGCCGTGAAGATAGGCATGATACCCGACGGTGAGTCGGCCCGCATCATAGCCGCCCGTCTCGCCCTCCACAAGCTGAAGAATATAGTGCTCGACCCGGTTATGGTCTCCACCTCGGGTTCGGACCTCAGCTCCGACGACGCCGTGAAAGCCATGACGGAACTCCTCTTCCCCATGGCCTCGCTCGTCACTCCCAATGTGAGCGAAGCCTCGCGGCTCGCCGGCATAAAGGTAGACTCGACGCTGCAGATGATGCTCGCCGCCATGAGTATCCTCGACTGCTTCGGAGCCCGCGCGGTGCTCGTGAAAGGGGGCGACCTCCCTTCGCCCGGAGCGGAGATCACCGACATACTGTCGCGCAAAGGGGCCCAGCCCGTGCAGATCACTCATGCCCGCGTCAACACGCGCAACACCCACGGCACCGGCTGTTCGCTCTCCTCTGCCATAGCCTGCGGCCTCGCCTTGGGAGAACGCCTCGAAACGGCTGTGCGCCGCGCTACCCTCTGGCTCTCCGGCGCTATCGACGCCGGCAAGGATTTCTCGCTCGGCCGGGGGCGCGGACCTGTGAATCATCTCTATAAAAACCACCCTGATCAGAACTGACTGCTATGAACATAACTTTCAACTCCCGACTCATAAATTGCCCCGACCATTGCAGCGTGCTCGACCTTCTCAGGCAGGAGAAGCTTCTGCAGAAAGGGGGCATGGCTGTGGCTGTCAACGGCCGCATCGTGCGCAAACCCGAATGGGAAGGACGCACTCTCTGCCCCGGCGACGATGTCACGGTGGTGTTCGCTGCCTACGGCGGCTGACACCGACGCCCCTTCTTCCCTCTCACCGCCGCCGCCGTCTCAGCCCCTTCTCCCCTCTCCGTTCCCGGCAGCGCTGCCCCGAAAGTTCCGAAAGTCCCGGGCAAAAACCTCAGGCTAAGCCTCCCTGTGAAAGCCTTCAGACCAAGCGTCTCCGGCAAAAATGAGATACCGAATAAATAAACTTAAGCAATACTGACTCCATAAATCTAATAGTTTGTTTAATAAGGACAAGCTCCAAACCTGAAAACACATGAAATGGATATCAATAGCCATCACCGCTCCTGAGGCGTGCGCTTCAGGTCCGGAAAAAGAAGCCGGCAAGATAGCCGAGCTGCTGCGCTCTGACGCAGTGGAATTTGTGCATATACGCAAACCGGGTGTCCCGGAGCAGTATCTGCGCGACCTTATCGAGAGCGTGCCGGCGGATCTTCACTGCCGCCTCACGCTCCACGACCATCTCAATCTGGCCGGACCGCTCGGTGTGGGCGGCGTCCACCTCAACAGCCGCTACAACGCCGAGCCGCCGCAGTGGAACGGCCGTCTCTCTCGCAGCTGTCACTCTCTGGAGGAGGCCTGCGAATGGGCCGCCAAGCCGGCTATCAACTATGTGACCCTCTCTCCGGTGTTCGACTCCATATCCAAAGCCGAGCACCACGCGGCGTTCACTCTCGCCGGTCTCCGCGGCAAGCTTCCAAAAGGGAAGGTGATAGCCCTGGCCGGTGTAGCGCCCGACAAGTTCGCCCTGCTGCGCCGCACAGGTTTCGCCGGGGCTGCCATGCTGGGATATATCTGGCAGGGAGCCGGTGACTTCGAGGAGCGGCTCAAGGCTCTCCGTCTGCGCCGCATGCTCATTGAGAACTTCCCGCTGCTGCTCGTCACCGGCTCCGACATCCCCGACGAGGCTGTGAGTCAGGCCTGCGCAGCTTACCGGGGCGGCTGCCGCTGGTTCCAGCTCCGCATGAAGAATGCCGACACGGCCGTCCGCGCCGAAACGCTCCGCCGTCTCCGCCGCGAGTTAGGCGACGACGCCCTGATAATGGTCGACGACGACACGGAGGCCGCCCGCCTCGCCGGTGCCGACGGGGTGCATCTCGGAGTCGGCGATATGCCCACAGCTGAAGCGCGCCGTATCCTCGGCCCCGCGCCGCTGATCGGACGCACGGCCCACAACCTGCAGGAGGCGCTGATACCCGATGCCCGCGAAGCCGACTATCTCGGTGTGGGCCCCTACCGCTTCACCCGCACCAAGGAGAAGCTCGCCTCGCTGCTCGGTGCCGAAGGTCTGACCGCGCTCCTCGCCGGGGCAAAAGAGGCCGGCATGAACCTGCCGGTGACCGCCATAGGCGGCATTGAGCCCTCCGACGTGAAAGCCGTCCTCGATGCCGGCGCCGACGGTGTGGCTGTGAGCGGTGCCATAAACCGCACCGATGATCCGGTGCAGGCCACCCGCGCCTTCCTCATGCAGCTGTAAGCGAAAACACACTCATCAGGCTCCCGTCCGCCGGGAGCCACGATAAAAAAATATAAGACAAGAAAATGGAAAGCAAAGACATTTTGACCATAGGCCCCAGGCAGTTCGCATCGCGTCTCTTTGTGGGCACAGGCAAATTCTCATCTCCCGACCTCATGCTCAAGGCTGTGGTCGCCTCCCGCTCGGAGATGATCACTGTAGCCATGAAGCGTGTCAACATGCTCAACGAAGCTACCGACGAGATGCTCACTCACATAAACCGCGACCACGTGCAGCTGCTCCCCAACACCTCGGGTGTGCGCGACGCCGCCGAGGCCGTGCTCGCCGCCCAGATGAGCCGCGAGATCTTCGGCACCGACTTCATAAAACTGGAGATCCACCCCGACCCCAAGTATCTCATGCCCGACCCCATAGAGACTCTCAAAGCCACGGAGCAGCTCGCCGCCGAAGGCTTCACGGTGCTCCCCTACATACAGGCCGACCCTGTGCTCTGCAAACGCCTTGAGGAGGCCGGCGCGGCCGCTGTGATGCCGCTCGCCGCCCCGATCGGCACCAACAAGGGCCTCCGCACCCGCGACCTGCTCGAGATCATCATAGAGCAAAGCAACCTTCCCGTGGTTGTCGACGCCGGTCTGGGGGCCCCGTCCCACGCCGCCGAAGCCATGGAGCTCGGTGCCGACGCCGTGCTCGTGAACACCGCCATAGCAGTGGCCGACGATCCTGTGGAGATGGCCGACGCTTTCCGTCTCGCCGTGATCGCGGGCCGCAAGGCTTACCTGGCCGGACTCGGCGCCGTGAGCCGCTCGGCTCAGGCCACAAGTCCCCTCACAGCTTTCCTCAACAAGTAAGTAACTCTTAAAAATTAGTTAATGGTAAAACAAATTTTGTAACTCAGGATTCTGATACATCCTTGCTCGTCTTTTTTTGCGCTTTGTCCGTTGGAGCTCAGTCATGTAGCCCGCTACACTCCTTCGCTCAACCGGCCAAATCACACAAAAATCCTTCGCAATTATGTATCATCTAATTTTTGCGAGTTACTTA
>SFOK01000042.1 GCA_004552395.1 Bacteroidales bacterium
GAAGAAGTAAGCTTCAGAAACCAGTTAAGATTGACTCTGACAGTAAGTCAAATAACCACTTATGAAATTTTGAAGCCTTTTGAGCGCTTTTCCCGCTTTCGTTCAGTCTTAGAATACGCTAAGCTCAATAACACAATCAAAAAAATCATCTCAAAATCCAATCAAAATTTCTAAAAGCTAACCTTCAACTTACTTAATAACAACAAAAGCGCCCTTAAATATCGGCGCTTTGTTAAAAAAGAGAAGAAGGTCTGTAAGCCGGGTTATGTACGCGGCAGAATCCCGCAGGCTCACCCGAAGGTCAGCCCGAAGGGACCGCGCGTCTGTCATTTATCCAGTTCCGCCGTCACCGGCGGACTCAAGCTGCCTACCCCCCGGCAAAGGACGAGCCGCCCTTCATTGCCGGTATACTTGGCATTGCAACGCATAAGATGTAGAGCGTCCGGAGATCGCCCTCCGGACCGGTGAGCTCTTACCTCGCCGTTTCACCCTTGCCTGCAGCCCTTCGCGAGAGCTGCAGGCGGTTATTTTCTGTTACATTTCCTCGGCCGTCACCGGCCGCTTTCCGTTAGAAAGTATGCTGCTCTATGTTGCCCGGACTTTCCTCCCGACGCTCATGGCATCCGGCGACAGACCGACCTTCTTTCCCATAATATCTTTTCGCCTCCGCGCACACTGCAACAGCGGGTGCGGGGCCTCTGTGCCCAGAGTTACTTCACAATCTTTACCTGACGGTCCGAGTCGGAGCCGGTGCGGGTGGCGCCGGTAATAGCATCGCCCGTAAAGCCGTTGACAGAGAAGGCTATGAGCACCCATCCGGTGACATCCCACATGACGCGTCCTGTCATGCCCTTCTCACCCACGATGAGCACCACAATGCCGGCTATCGCCACCAGAGCCGGGACGATCAGAAGCAGTCTCTGCTTTGCAGACTTGTCGATGCGGCGGAAAAACACCACAAACTGATAAATGCCGATGAGGATCAGGAGCACACCGAGAACCACAGCCACATAGAGGCGGAAGAAAGCGGGGAAGATATTCATGAGGATACCGAGAGCCATCGCACCCACGGATACCACACAGAATCCTATTCCGCTTCCGCGCTTCATCTTCTCGTTGCGAATGTCGCGGACAGCCGAAAGAAGACTCACGAGTCCCGGAATAAGGAAAACAAGTCCCGAGAGACGAGTGAGCAGTGTGAGCATATCGGTGCTGTCTTTCATCACAATGAAGAGTATGCCCGCCACGAGTGTGCACAGATAAGTGAGTATATTCAGTCCCATATCAGATAGAAGCTGTTAAGATTGTTGTCAATATTCAGAGCTGTCCGGCAGCTTTCCGGATTTTCCGGAAACGGCGGACAATTTCCCACGGGATGTCAGGAGGCCGCTTCTGCTGCGGAAAGCGCTTCTGCCCGATGCTTCAGGTAGAGCTCGATAAGGTCGGCCACGGCATCCAGGGATATCTTTCCGGTGTCGAAACTGAGGTGATAATTGTCGGTCTCGCCCCAGTTCCGGCCCGTGACGTAGTTATAGAAATCGCGGCGCCGGCTGTCGGCCTTGCGTATCTTTTCCGCCACAAAACCGCCGGGATCGCCGCTCCCTTCCCTTTTCTTCACACACGCTACCCTGACGGGCAAGTCGGCATGGAGAAACACGGATACCATGTTCGGGAGGTCGCGCCCGATATAGTCGGCTGCACGGCCCACTATCACGCATCCCTCCCCTTCCATGATCTTGCGCACCACACAACTGGTGGCCTGAAGAAGTTCGTCGCCGTTGAAACCTTCGCCCGGATAAGGGTCGCTCTGCACTCCGAGACAAGCCGAAAGCATGCTCTTAAGGAGCGATGGTTTCTTCTCATCGTTGGCGGCAAGGAATCCGGGGCTTATACCCTCCTCCTCGGCCACCTTCATCAGAAGTTCCCTGTCGTAATATTTCACGCCGAGCCGAGTGGCCAATTTATGCCCAAGCTCCCGGCCTCCGCTGCCGCATTGGCGTCCTATTACTATAACAAAATCCGAGAGTTTCAAGATTGCGTGCTTTAGAAATTTCCACAAAATTAGCTAAAAAACTTGAACCGAAGAATATTATTTCCTAAATTTGCAATGAAATGCGGGCACAAGCGGTGCCACCGGGCGACTATAGCCTGCTGCCGGGCGACAGAGGGCTCTCCCCCACTGTGCCTCCGGAGCCGGGCTCCCGCCCACCCTTCCGTCCGCCATAACCTATATGAATATGAAAGAATTGGACAAGATTCTCTCTTCCTCCGACGCCGACGGGCTGGCGCTCTACGACTTCCTGGTGAACAATACCGATTTAGCCGATGAAGAGATTCTCGCGCTCATAGGGAAACTTACCGAAGCCGACACCACGGGGCAGTTCGTGGCCTCGGCTGCACGATATCTTCAGGCCATCGACCCGGAACGCTTCCGCCCCGAGATAGACAAGCTTATCAACGCAGCCATAGATAAGGACCGCGAACGGGCATACATACCTGCCTTGCTGGCCACTGTATGGGGACCCGACTATATGGAGCGGTCTGCGGAACTGCGCGAGACCGATGACAATTTCCGCCGCATCTTCAAGCGAGTGTATCCCGAAGGCGCCATCTGACCGGACATCGCCAATTTCCCAACCGACTTAACCGCAACAAAATAATGAAGAAATCCACCGTGCGGACTGCCGCTGCATCCGCTCTGTTAGCTATCGGGGCCATCTCCCTCTGCTCCATGTCGCAGCAGCCTGCAACAGAAGCCGCACTCACCGACAAAATTCTTATGACAGACTCCACAGCCACAGGACCCGTGCTCGACATCAAGACCACAGAGGGCACTATAAAAATCCGCCTCTACGACGACACACCGATTCACCGCGACAATTTCCTCAAACTCGTGAACGAGGGCTCCTACAACAATGTGCTCTTCCACCGCGTGATAAAGGATTTCATGGTTCAGACCGGCGACACGAACTCATCCGACCCCGACAACAAGCAGCCGCTCGGCACCGGCGATCCCGGCTATACGATCGAGGCCGAGATCCTCTATCCACGCCATTTCCACAAATACGGAGCTCTTGCCGCAGCGCGCACGGGCGATCAGGTGAATCCCGAACGCCGCTCCTCCGGCTCGCAGTTTTACATAGTCACGGGACAGAAATACGGCGACGCCACGCTCGACAATATGGCAGCGCGTCTCACGAACCAGAACCGTCAGGCCTATTTCAACAATCTGGTCAACAAGAACCGGGCTCAGATCGAAGCACTCTATCAGGCCAAGGACACAACGGCTCTGGAAGAACTGCAGAAGAGTTTCATAGAGCAGACCGAGAAAGCTGTGCCTGAGGGCGCGCTCCCCGAGAATATCCGCAATGTCTACAAGACGGCCGGCGGAACGCCACATCTCGACGGACAGTACACTGTGTTCGGAGAAGTGATCTCGGGCATGGATGTGGTGGAAAAGATCCAGAACGCCGCCACCGACGGCAACGACCGTCCCCTCGAAGATATACGCATAATTTCGATTTCTGTAGAAAAATAATTAGCCCTGATAATTTGTATTTTGAAAATTAATCGTTAACTTTGAGCCTTGAACAGGCCGACATGCCTCCCGAGCCTCAGGGCGGAGGAGTCCACCGCGGCCTCGTTTGCGCTTAATTAGCTGAAACTCAAACCATAAACGCACATGAACGAGCTTGCTAACGTTCCTGATCCGAAAGAAGAGAACGTGACCCCGAACGCCGCCGAAATTCCTCAGGCGGTTACTGCCCCCGAGAACGCGACTGAAGAAAACGCAACCGCGGCCGAGACCGCGGCTGCCGGGATGCCCGATGCCGTAGCCGATGCTGCCGAAATGCCCGAAGAGGAGGGTGCGCCCGAAGAGGATGCCGGCACCCGGAAATATTTCGAGATGCCGAAAGAGCAGCTTTTGGAGACCCTCAGACAGATTGTGGCCGACAAGGCCTGCGACCGCCATCGCGATGTGAACGCAATCAAACAGGCTTTCTTCGCCCTGCGCCGCAAGGAGCTTGACGATGAATTCAAGGCTTTTGTCAGCGACGAGTCAGGCGCTGACGCCACGTTCGTCTCCAAACCCGATCCCGACGAGGCCGTGTTCAAAGACCTTCTCAACAATTTCCACACTCTTCGCGCCGAATTCCTTGCCCGCGAGGAGGAGCGCCGCATGGAAAACCTCGCCCGCAAGAACGCGATAATCGACAGGCTCAAATCCATAGCCTCCGACATTGACAACATCAACCTCCACATCTCCGAGGTGCGTCAGCTTCAGGAGGACTTCAAGAACATCAACGACATACCTCAGAGCGCCGTCACAGACTCCTGGAAAAACTATCAGCTCGTGATCGAGCAGATCTTCGACTGTCTGAAGATGAACAAGGAGCTTCGTGACCTCGACTTCAAGAAGAACCTCGAGATAAAGCGCGACCTCATAGAGCAGGCCAAAGCCCTCCGCGAAGAAAAGGATGTGATCACCGCATTCAAGAAACTTCAGGTGCTCCACGACACATGGCGCGAGACAGGACCTGTGGCCAAGGAACACCGCGAGACACTCTGGAACGAGTTCAAAGAGCTCTCCACAGAGGTCAACAAACGCCATCAGGAGTTCTTCGAGGCCCGCAAAGAGGCCGAGAAAGCCAATGAGGATGCCAAGACAGCGCTCTGCGTGGAGATCGAGGCTCTGGACCGCTCCGAGCTCAAGACATTCGCCGACTGGGAGAAAGCCACAGCAGCCATCAAGGATATGCAGGAACGATGGAAGAAACTGGGCTTCGCTTCGCGCAAGGTCAACAACCAACTCTTTGCCCGCTTCCGCAAATCGTGTGACGATTTCTTCTCCGAAAAAGCCGCTTTCTTCACAAAGATCAAGGAGGAGCTGGCGCAGAACCTCGCCAAAAAGACAGCCCTCTGTGAGAAAGCCGAGGCTCTGATGGATTCCACCGATTTCCGCAAGACAGCCGCCGACATACGCGCCCTTCAGGCCGAATGGCGCACCATCGGCAGTGTGCCCCGCAAACATTCCGATGCCATCTGGCAGCGGTTCCTCAACGCCTGCAATCATTTCTTCGACGCCCGCAAGCAGTCGCAGTCGTCGCAGAAGAAGGATGAGACCGATAATCTTGCCGCCAAGCGTGCCCTCATCGACGGGCTCATAAACCTGCCGGCCGACACCCCGAAAGCCGAAGCACAGAAGGCAGTACGCGATGCGCAGGATAAGTGGAAAGAGATAGGCCACGTACCTTTCAAGATGAAGGACAAAATCTACGATGATTTCCGCCAGGCCATCAATCAGGTGCGCGAGAAATTCGACTTCCGCGAAGTGCGCGCCCGCATGAACAATTTCCGCGAGCAGATCGAGAATATCAAGGGCGATGACTCCAAGCTCGGACGCGAGCGCGATCGCCTCGTAAGGGCTCTCGAGAACAAGCGCGGCGAGCTGCAGATCTACATGAACAATCTCGGATTCCTGAATGTTAAATCCAGCTCCGGCAATTCTCTGGTGAAAGAGATCGAACGCCGTTCCCAGCTTATCAAGGACGACATCGCCATGATCCAGAAGAAGATTGACATTCTCGATGGGAAAGTGCCCGCTGAGGAAGAGAAGGCCAAAGAGCCGGCTCCGAAAGCCGAGGCAGCCGCCGAGGAAAAAGCCGACGGAAAAGAATAATTTGAGACAAACCTGAAGATTTATTTCCGGGAGAGTCATTTTGAAGACTTTCCCGGAAATTTTTCGCCCTTTTCCACGTTAATTAAAGTGAAGATGGGCGCCTCTGCCGCGCCTGC
Source organism: Bacteroidales bacterium (assembly GCA_004552395.1). GTDB lineage: Bacteria > Bacteroidota > Bacteroidia > Bacteroidales > Muribaculaceae > Lepagella. The sequence goes on from SFOK01000042.1 coordinate 5,797, forward strand.
CGACCGTTGTGGACGGATATCCGGAAGCAACGGGGATGAAAAGTTCTGCCCTCTGCAAGCCTATGAAGGATAAGATCAAACTTGGAAGATACTTACGCACTCTGCTGATCATCGGCGATTTCGCGGTGATTAACCTCGCCTATATCCTGACGGTGATGCTCTTCCATCCCTCTCCGGAGTTCATGAGCAAATATGTGTGGCTGCTGTTCAATGTTGCCTACATACCTTCGGCCCTTCTTTTCTCCGAAATACACAAGATACGCATCATGTACGCCGACAGGCTGGTGCGTCAGGCCATCAAGAGCACCGTGCTCTACGGAGCTATCATCGTGGCTTTGTTCTATGTATTCGACATTATGGATGTAGGCTGGCATTCCGGCCTTATCTTCATGGGTTTCTACATCGTCTTCATTTCGCTCTGGTGGCTCGGATCGCATAAATTTTTACGCCGCATCCGCCGCATGGGCTTCAACTTCAGGCGTGTGATCATTATCGGCGCCACACCGGCTGCCTGTCAGCTCAGAGAGGAGATACTCCGCGACTCGGGCTACGGATACCGCATCATGGGCTGCTTCGACGACGATGCAGAGGCTCTCAAACCATTTTCTGAACATTATACCGCTCCCCTTCGCTACGTACAGGATTTCGTAAGAGCCAACAAGATAGACATCATCTTCTACGCCCTGCCGGCCGATGACACCGAGCAGATTTCCCACGCCATGCGGGTTGCCGACGAGCTTGGCACGGAATTCGTGTATGTGCCTCACTTCAACCCGCTGCTCCGCGGACATTTCACACAGTCGGAAGTGGGTTTCATGCCGGTGATGACTCATGTGATGTCGCCGCTTGCCGGGAGTTGGAACCTGTTCCTGAAGCGCACGCTCGACCTCGCCATAGCTATTCCGGCCGTGATACTCTCGCCGCTTGTACTGATACCGGTGGCCATAGGCATCAAACTGAGCTCTCCGGGCCCGATATTCTTCAAGCAACGACGCACGGGCATATACGGCAAGGATTTCATCTGCTATAAGTTCCGCACCATGCGCGTCAACGCCCAGGCCGACTCTCTTCAGGCCACAGAGGACGATCCGCGAAAGACCCGCTTCGGAAACCTGCTCCGCCGCACTTCTGTCGATGAGTTGCCTCAGTTCTACAATGTGCTGCTCGGCAATATGTCGGTTGTCGGTCCGCGACCCCACATGGTGAGCCAGACAGAAGACTATTCCCGCCTCATCGACAAATATATGCTGCGCCACGCCGTAAAACCGGGTATCACGGGTTGGGCGCAGGTGAACGGGTTCCGCGGAGGCACCCGGCATCTGTGGCAGATGGAGAAGCGTGTGGAATTCGATGTATGGTATATACAGCATTGGAACATTTTTCTGGACCTGAAGATAATCTTCCTGACAGCCGTCAACGCATTCCGTCACGATTCCAACGCATATTGACCGCGTTGGCCGCAGCGTTGATATCTTTCCCCGGCACCGACAAGCCTTATTCAATCTATTTCCCTAAACTGAGCTTAAATGTCACTTAAAAAATATTTTGCCGCAACCGCTCTTTTGCTCATCACTTCATTACATGCCACAGCCGGCGTGCCGGGCAATGACTGCCTCGCCGAGGGCCGCGAACTTTACCGGGAGCTGAATTACCACGATGCTCTCACTTCATTTTGTGATGCTGCCAAAGACGGCAATCTTGAAGCGATGTATCTTATCGGCACCATGTACCGCGAAGGGAAGGGTGTGAAAGCGAGCGAGACGGAAGCTGCTTATTGGTTTCGCAAAGCCGGACGCAACGGCTACGCCGACGCTCAATATGAGATTGGACGCTGCTTCGATCTCGGCAAAGGTGTGCTCCGCGACACACGCGTGGCCTCGGAATGGTATTGGCGCGCCGCTCAGCAGAAGCAACCTTACGCTTGCTACGAACTTGCTGTCTGCTACCGTGACGGGAAGGGCATGAAGAAAGATGCTGACAAGGCTTACCTCTACATGAAGATTGCCGCTGATGCCGGCCTGCCGCAAGCCGTTAGCGAACTGAGCCACATGCCTGTCCCCCGCAAAGCAAAAGCGGCAGCCAAGCATGGGAAAGCGGCAAAAGCCGACAAGGGCGGGAAAACCGGAAAGACTGATAAGGCGCATAAATCCGGGAGGAAAGGTAAATCCACTCACCGCTCAAAAGGACGCCGATAAAATCCGCACAAAATTACCGAAGTCTCAGCGCTAAAGATAGATAATTCAGCAAATTAGCTAATTTGCCAATTCAACTCAGTCGCTGAAAAGCCACCGAAAAGCCACACCTCCTTTGGGGGAAGCGTGGCTTTTTAGGTGATAGTTAATTGCCGTTTTTAGCGGCTGCGTATCCGGCTGCTTTATTTTGCGGATGTCTTCTTGGCTGCGGATTTCTTAGCGGGAGCTTTCTTGGCGCCCTTGGTTGCTTTAGCGGGTTTCTCCTCGGACACGACCTCTATCTGCTCGTTGTTGGCATCGTCGGCCTGAAGGATGTTGTTGCGAAGTTGCTTCACCTCTTTGTTGAGTGTCTCAATCTCCTGGCTTTGGTTGCGGATTGTGAGCAGAAGCGAGTTAAGTTCCTCATTGCCGATCTCCTCAGGATACTGTTCGTTGACTCGAACCATAAAGTCGGCAAGCACATTCATATAGTTGGTGAAGGCTGAATATGGAGAATCGTAGGGCGAGAAGTTGGCATGTGCCGAGCCGTCGGCCATTGTCTTGGTACTCATATAGAAGAAGTGGTCGCTGCTCTGAAGATACTCCCAGTCCTGTTTGAGACGGAGGTCGGTGCAGAGGTTCACACGCTCAGCGATAGAATAGAGCTTATTGAGAGCTTCGCGCTGAAGCATATTGCCTTTCCAGGCTGACACGTCGCGAGCCTCGTCGGCCCATGAAATAGGATATGGTATGGAGAGCATATCCACCGGTTTGAGTTTGGCCACAGCTTCTGTGGGAGTCATGAATCCGACACCTTTCTCGGCAGCGAAACGCGGCAGAGCCTTCATGAAGTCGAAGATGCCTGTCTCGTGGGGAAGGAATTCGCCGAATGTCTCCATGCTGAGGAAGATGTTGACAATCTGCTGATCTTCGGGAAGCTGGGCGATCCAGTCGATATATTTGTCGGCGGTGAGAGGATACTCGTCCCAGTCGGTGTTGGCGAAATTGCGGCTTATGTCGTCGCTGAGCTTGTCGTTCTTGAGCAGGAGTTTGAGCTTGGGAGCGGATGCCGAGTTGTAGACGAAGTTGGGCGACTTCCAACCGAGGATATGCTTGGCACCTTCGGTGATGGCAGCCTTGAAGCCCATGGAGGCTATCGTGAGCGCGATGTCGTCGTCGTAGATAAGCTCCGTATTGCGGATCACTTTCGGTTTCTGGCCGAAGAGCTCTTTGATGAGCTTATCGTGGCGTTTCACCTGATTCACAAACTCGTCCGGATCTTCGAGCGAAGCCAGCGAATGAGCGTATGTCTCGCTCAGGAACTCAACGTTGCCTGTGTCGACGAGCTTCTTGAGCAGGTCTATAAACTCAGGCACATACTGCTGGAGCTGCTCTATGGCTGTACCGGTGATGGAGATCGCGCACTTGAAGCTGTCCTTATATTCGCTGACCATGTCGAGAAGAGTCTGGACCATCGGGATGTAGGAGCGCTGTGCGATACGTGTCACGATATCGTCGTTGGCGAAGTCATCGTAATAATAGTGATCGTTGCCTATGTCAAAGAAACGATAGCGTTTCAGACGGAAAGGCTGGTGTATCTGGAAATAGAAACAAATTGATTTCATGATTCTATACTGTTTTCTTTGTGAGTGGTTATGCTTTTGATTCTCCGCAGCCTGCGAAGGGCCGCTTATGGCGAATCTTATTATTTGTTGATGAGTGACTTGTAGATATCGATTACCTTTTTGCCGGCTTTCTCCCAGGTGATACCTTTCATCTCGTTGAGGCCTTCCTCCTTGAGACTCTCATACATGGCCGGGTAGCTGATGATGGAGTGGATGGCGTCGGCCATAGCGTCGATGTCCCAATAGTCGGTCTTGACCACATGGTTCAGGATCTCGGCGCAACCTGATTGCTTGGAGATGATCGATGGGACACCCATCTGCATGGCTTCGAGCGGCGATATACCGAACGGCTCCGATACCGAAGGCATGATATACACATCGGAAGCCTTGAGCATCTCATAGACCTGACGTCCGCGCAGGAAGCCTGTGAAATGGAAGCGGTCGGCTATGCCGCGCTTGGCCACCAGACGGATCATGTCGTCCATCTTGTCGCCCGAACCTGCCATCACGAATCTCACGTTGTGGTCTTTCTGGAGCACTTTGGCGGCTGCTTCCACGAAGTATTCGGGGCCTTTCTGCATGGTGATACGGCCAAGGAAAGTGACCACTTTCTCCTTGTTGTCAGGCTTCGGTATGGAGAGCAGGTCGTCGCTCAGAGGTATCACTGCGTTGTGGACCGTGGTGACCTTGGCGGGATCGATGCCGTATTTGTCAATAACGGTTCTACGGGTCAGATTCGAGACCGTAATGATATGGTCAGCCTGATTCATACCGTCTTTCTCGATGCCGAAAACAGTGGGGTTCACATTGCCGCGCGAACGGTCGAAGTCGGTGGCGTGAACGTGAATCACCAATGGTTTGCCGGTGACATTCTTGGCATGGATGCCGGCCGGATATGTGAGCCAGTCGTGCGAATGGATCACATCGCAGGGTATGGTGCGGGCAATCACGCCGGCCATAATCGAATAGTTATTGATCTCCTCGAGCAAATTGTCGGGGTAACGTCCTGAAAATTCGATACATCCCAGGTCGTTGAGTCGCATATAATTGAAGTCGGCATAGATATGGTCCCTTAGATCGAAATAGAGCTGCGGGTTCATGACCTTGCCGATGCGGTTCTCCACATAATTCCAATCCACGTCTCTCCAGGCCACAGGCACACAATTGGCGCCCACGATATTGGCGAACGAGCGGTCCTCGTCGCCGAAGGGCTTTGGAATCACGAAAGTGATCTCCATGTCGCCGTTGTTGTGCATGCCCTGTGTGAGGCCGTAGCTGGCTGTGCCGAGTCCTCCGAGGATATGAGGAGGAAACTCCCAGCCGAACATTAGAGCTTTCATACTTCTGCTTCGTTGTCTAATTGTTTGTTGAGTTCTTTCACATTCTTGAGGATGCGCAGGATTTCGCCCACATTTTTGGCTGTGGAGACTGCTCCTCGGCCCGTGTAGGGCGGGTTACCGTCGTAGAGTTCGCTGAGTGAGCCTATGCAACCTTCGGTCATTTCGTCTTCGTAGCCTATCAGCATACGCTCTATGAACGAGAGGCCGCTCACGCCGAACACTTTCAGATAGGCGTCGGCATAAAAGCCGAAAAGCCACGGACGGGCGGGACCCTGATGCACTGCATACTCACGCTCTATGGGACCGCCCACATAGATGGGATTGTAGCCCTGGCTCTTCGGGCTCAGCGAACGCAGTCCTTTGGGAGTAAGGAGTTCGCGGGTCACGAAATCGAGCACTTTCTTGCGCTGACGGCGGTCGAGCGGCGAGTAATCCATACCGACGGCAATAGCCAGATTCGGGCGTACGCTAAGGTCGGTGTAAGAGCCGTCCACATAATCGTAGAGGTAGCCGAAATCGTTGAGGAACGTGTCGAGGAAAGCCTGTTTGCAGCGTCCGGCTATCTCGGCATAAAGAGCCATCTTGTCGGCTTTGGAGGGATCGCCTTCGTAGAGCTTCTGCGCGAAGCATAGTGCGTTGTACCAGAGCGCGTTGAACTCGACCACATACCCCGAACGCGGTATGATCGGCCGGCCGTTGATCGAAGCTGAAAGCCAGGTGACGGGCACGTCACGTCCGTTGGTGCGCACAAGGCCGTTGAAGTCGAGCGTGAGGTTGGGCACCTTACCCTCTATAACGGTATCGATAAGCTGCATCACATCGTAGCCGTAGCGCTCCTTGCAGGCCTGAGTGCCTTTTGTACGCTTATACTGCTGTATGGCCCATATGGTCCAGAGCGGTATGTCGGGGAGGTCTATCTCGTGGATTGTGGTATCCTTAAAGCCCTCGGTGCCGTAGCATTTGAGAGCGGCGAGAAGAGTGCCCATTATGGCATGATAATCTTCCTCATGGTCGATTGAGAGCGTGCAGCCGGGAAGGGCTATGATCTCGTCGCGGCAGCGAACGCTGTACCAGGGGTAGCCGGCCATCAGATACATCCCTTTCTTGTTCTTAAGGTAGAACTGCTTGGCAGCATTCTTGAGGCAGTTGTAGAAGCTGGTGCGCTTGGTGCGGGTGGCTATCTCGTCGTTGTAGATCTTTTCGTAGTCGGTGGTGTCGGTCTCGAATGTTGAGGCAGAGAAGATTATGCTCTCGCCTTTCTTGATCGGCAGCTCGAAATAGCCCGGAACCCAGAGGTCCTCTTTGTAGGGTATGCCGCGGTCGCGGTCCTTGTAATACTCCACACCCTTATACCAATAGCCGTTGTCGACCCATTTGGCCGGCTTGTTGAACTGCATGTAAAGTGTGGGATAGCCGGGATAAAGACAACAGCTTACGCCATCTTTCACAGGAAGAATATCCTTGTTGAGCGAATTGTTTTCGATGCAGAGGTCGTTGGCATTGCGGAAAGCCAGGAACGGTCTGAACTGCAGGGTGGTCTCCGAATGTGCGTCGACGAGCGTATACTTGATCAGGATTCGGTTTTCGTGGGAGATAAAAACTTTCTCCTTGGTGAGAATCACGCCGCCCACGCGATAGGTCATGGTGGGCACACTCTCGCAATCGAACATTCTTATGTACTTGTGGCCGTTGGGAGCGAACACTCCCTCGCCATACTGGTGAAGCCCCAGATTAAAGGGAGCTCCGTGCTGGATCACCGTCTCATCGAGCGACGACAGAAGCACATGCGCCTTGTCGTCCATCTCGGGAATAGGAATCACGAGCAGACCGTGCTGCTTGCGTGTGTTGCAACCCACAATAGTGGTGCAGTGGTATGCGCCGCTCTTGTTGGTGCGCAGCATCTCCTTGTGAAGACTCTGCTCCAGATTCATCATCAGGTTTTTGTCAAACTTCAGGTAACTCATCTGTATGAAGTAAGGGTAAATATTTTAAAGTTATGGATGGTGTTTATCTATCTCTATCATTTATATGTCTGCCCGTGTATTCCGCTAAGGAAAACTCTCTGTTTAAGCTTTGCTGAAATGGCGTTTTCGGTCGAAAAAACCCTGAGGACACGAAAAAATAACGGGCGTTGACCTGCGTGCTTTTATAATTCAACAAAGATAACCTTAATATCTTTCCCAAACAAAAATATTTTTATGTTATTAAGCAAATATATTCGGATTTTAACTTCAAATCCTCTTTATTTGCCAATTTTTCGCTATGAAACTTGAAAAGGCCTGCGTCTTCACGCAAGCCTTTTCTGTAGAATTCCGGTTATTGACAACCGGTGTTATGTCATGCCGCGCGCAGAAAGTCTGTCGTGCGGATGCTTGTCAATGCAGTGAGTCAAACAGTGTGGGAGCTGCCTGCGTGCTGAGAGTGAACAGCTCGGAATAGAACCAGCTTATGATGCCGAGGAATACGATACCTCCCACACAGAGAATCAGTGCCACCTTCTCCGCGCCTGTGCTCTCGAAGCCTATGATTCTCGGCTCCTCGGGCAGCCTGCGGCTACCCTCGA
>SFOK01000043.1 GCA_004552395.1 Bacteroidales bacterium
GGTAGTTGGCGTTTACGTTAACGATCAGTCTTTGATGCACACGGAGCTTGAAATGGTCACCCATTAGATTTTGATGGCTTCGGATTTGTCCTCGGAAGGAAGGCGGCGGAGCGCGTAGATAATCAGAATTGTGGTGACAAGCGTAGCGGCGACGTCGGAGGTCGGGAAGGTATACCAGATGCCGTCAAGGCCGTAAATGCGGGATAATATTATCAGCATGGGAAGCAGGAAGAGCACTTGACGAACAAGGCTGAGGAAGATGGATGTGCCTATTTTGCCGATTGACTGGAAATAGGTGGTGGCCACAATCTGGAATCCCACCATCCAGAAGAATAGCATCGCCGTGCGGAGTGCGTGGGCGCTGTGACCGATTGTAACTGTGTCGGAGACGAAGGCGCGCGAGATGATTTCGGGATAGGTGAGACCGAAAGCATATCCGATTGTGGTGATTATTGTGGCGGCAAGCGCTGTGAGCCAGAACACCCGTGCCACGCGGCAGGGCTGCCGGTGGCCGTAGTTGAAGCCGGCGATGGGCTGCATACCCTGGCAGATGCCTAACACAATCGAGCAGAGCATCGAGGTGTATGTCACGAATATGCCGGCAGCTGCTATGGCCTCGAAACCGCCGTAGCGTAGCAGAGAATTGTTGATGAAGATGTTGATCAGACAGGAGGCCACATTCACAATGCAGGGCGCAGCGCCGATGCCGATGATGCCCCAGACCAGTCCGGAGTCGAGGTTGTATATGCCGCGGGTAAATATGATTGGCCCGTTCTCTTTGCGGCAGAAATGGCGCATCACGAAAATTGCCGATACAAGCATTGAGATGTCGGTGGCGATTGCGGCGCCTTTTATGCCGGTTTTTAGGAAATAGACAAAGAGGGGCACAAGCAGGATGTTGCACCCGAAGCCTATAAACATTGTAATCATTGCGCGGGTGGGATAACCCGTGGCGCGCATCATATTGTTGAAGGAGAAGGTGAGGTTGGTCAGCAGCAGGCCCGGAAGAATATACATCATAAAGTCGCGGGCGTAGGGGAGGGTTACATCGTCGGCACCGAAGAGTCGGAGTATCTGATTCATAAAGATGGCGAAGAGCGAGATGTAAATTGTCCCCACCGTTAGAGATAGCACGAGCGAATTGCCGAGCACTTTCCTCGCCCGGCCATAATCGCCGCTGCCCAGCGCAAGACTAATGCGGGCTGTGGCACCGGCACCGACAAGCACGCCGAGGGCTGTGGCGATATTCATCACCGGGAAAGTGATGGTAAGTCCGGCAATGGCTTCGGTGCCGACGACCTGCCCGATGAAGATGCGGTCGATTATGTTGTAAAGCTGCATTACAAGCATACCCACAACCGACGGCAGCGAGTACTCCCACAAAAGTCGACCAATGGGCTTCTGCGCCATATCGCGGAAGCGACGTGTCTCAACGGCCGAGGTGTTTACGGGAGAATGCTTCATATATTCCGAACTATTTTGTAATTTTGCAATCGCAAAATTACTCAATATTCCGGTACAATCCGAATTTTAGGTTCAAATTTCCCAAATTAAAAATGTCGACTTCGTTCAGTGATACTATTTGCGCCATTTCCACTCCGGCCGGTGTGGGAGGTATAGCTGTTATCCGTGTCAGCGGCCCCGGCGCCCCGGAGATTGTCAATCGTATCTGGAAGGGCAAACCTGTCACTGATATGCTTTCGCATACGGCTCATCTGGGCGAGATTCTCGACAATGGAGCGTTGCTTGACCAGGCGGTCGTGACAATCTTCCGTGCGCCGAAGTCGTTTACCGGCGAGGATGTGATGGAAATTGCCGTTCACGGGTCGAAATATGTGCAGCGGAGGCTGTTGCAATTGCTTGTCGACAATGGTTGCCGACTTGCCGAGGCCGGAGAATTTACACGTAGAGCATTTGCCAACGGGAAAATGGACCTGGCTCAGGCCGAGGCTGTGGCCGATGTGATTGCATCCAACTCGAAAGCTGCGCACCAGCTGGCCGCACAGCAGATGAAGGGCACATATTCGGCGCGGCTTAATCAACTGCACGATAAACTGTTGGAACTGGCATCGCTGCTCGAATTGGAACTTGACTTTTCGGAAGAGGATGTGGAATTTGCTTCACGCAAGCAGTTGCGCTCCATTGCCTGCGAGGTGCACGATGAAGTTACACGCATGTATAAATCCTTCTCGGCCGGAGCAGCTATAAAGGAGGGAATTCCGGTGGCAATTGTTGGTCCGACAAATGCCGGCAAATCCTCACTTCTTAATCTTCTGCTTGGCGAAGACCGCGCGATAGTATCTGATATTCATGGCACTACGCGCGACACAATCGACGGGCTACTCAACATTGGCGACTATCAATTCCGCATCATCGATACTGCCGGACTGCGCGACACCTCCGACCCCATCGAAGCTATCGGTATTGACCGCAGCCGTCGGGCACTCGACCACGCTGCCATAGCGATTCTTATACTCGATGCATCCCAACCCCTCCCGGCCACCCTCCCCGTCTCCATCTCCGACGACACCCCGCTGATTCTGCTTCTCAATAAAACCGACCTGCTCGACGAAAGTATAGCTGAATCCCGGCAAACCACCCTTTCAGCGACATTAAATTCACTTCCGACAGAGATTCCCTCGACATTAAACTCGGTTGCGACAAGCATCTCAGAGAGATTAGATGCGCTTTCGACAAAATTTGCTGACTTATTAAAACACTGCCATCCTCGGCTCATAGACCCTCGAATTATCCCATTTTCGGTAAAAACAAACCTCGGCCTCAATACATTACAGACAACCCTTGTCGACATAGCCGACACACTACGAGGCAATGCCGACGAAGACACCATCATCGTCACCAACCTGCGCCACGCCGAAAACCTCAAAGCGGCCTCCGCCGCCACCCAAGCCATCCTTGACGGCCTCGACGCCAACCTCCCCGGCGACCTCATTGCCCAAGACCTCCGCGCCACCATCCACCACCTCTCCGCCATCACCGGCACCATCACCACCCCCGCCATCCTCTCCACCATCTTCTCCCGCTTCTGTATCGGAAAATAAGCCCAAAAACGGCCTGTGTCAAGACCCGTATAACTCCCGTATAACAGGGATATAAAAGCGGCCTACGACACAGGCCATTTACGTTTTCGGAAATTTTATCGGAAATTTAACTGCTGTTATATCCGAGTTGTCGATTTTTTGTTGTTACTTTGTTACACGAAACGAAAAAGTAACACGAGTAACAGATATGAGTGAATCTAAAGACCCTATCCGTATAAGGCGGCGTAAGCTCGCCAACGGCACCACGTCCCTGTATCTCGACATCTATCTGAACGGGAAACGGACGTATGAATTTCTCAAAATGTACCTCGTCCCCGAACAGTCCCGCAAGGATAAGGAGAAAAACAGGGAAACCCTACGAATGGCCGAGGCCGTCCGCGCCAAGCGCATAGTCGAGCTACGCAACGGCGAGTATGGCTTCAAAAAACAGGACGGTGCGGAGGTGCTGTTCTTTGACTATTACAATGCCCTCGTCGAAAAGCGGCGCGGGGTTGAGAGCCTCGGTAATTGGGGAAATTGGAAATGCTGTCTGAAACACCTCCAACGATACGAGCATCGAAAGAAGATCACGTTTGCCGACATCACGCCCGAATGGGTCGAGGGCTTCCGCAGCTATCTCGAAAAAGAGGCCTATGCCTACGGCTGTGATTTCCGCGAGCGCAAGGAGCTGCACCCCCTGTCCCAAAACTCCCGTCAATCCTATTTCAATAAACTGCGGGCTTGCCTCCGACAGGCTATTGAGGACGGCATAATCATAAAGAACCCTATGCGTGGCATAGAGGGCTTCAAAGGCGAGGAAGGAACGCGAATGTACCTCACAATAGACGAGATTAAACTGGCCGCGCAAACGCCCTGTGACAGCGACCTAATAAAGCGGGCGTTCCTTTTCAGTTGCCTCACGGGGCTACGACGCAGCGACATCTTGAAACTGACGTGGAGCGAGGTCAACGAGCAGAGCGGCTTCACGCGGATAATCTTCCGACAGAAGAAAACGAAAGGACAGGAATACCTCGACATCACGGCACAGGCCGCAGAGCTGTTAGGGGAACGGGGCAAGCCGACCGACAGGCCATTCGGCGCACTCCCCTGCACAAGCTCCACCAACTATGAAATCAAGACGTGGCTCGCACGGGCGGGCATAACCAAGCGCATAACCTTTCATTGCGCCCGACACTCGTTTGCCGTGATGATGCTCGACCTCGGCACCGACATCTATACCGTGAGCAAGCTGCTCGGCCACCGCGAGCTGAACACGACACAGATATACGCTCACCTGCTCGACAAAAATAAACAGGCCGCAGTTGCCTCTATACCGACAATCCTGCGACCCGATGAAACGACCGAGACGCCCGCCGACACAGGGGGCGACAAATAAGCCCTATTTGGGAACAGCTGACACAGGGCGGGTGCTTGATAGCATTTCGCCCTGTCCTGTTAACAGCCATTCGGAGGACACCCCGTAGGCCGTAACGAGGTAACACAGCCACGCGGGCTGAAAGATGTCGCGGCTGTGGTCCTTTTCGAGTGATATAAGGTTCCAACGGTTTATCCCGAACCTCTCTGTAAATGTCTTCTTGCCTTTGATGATTCCAAGGTCTTTCAAACGGTATAGAGCCTCGAAAAATCGGCCTACAATTTTTTGGCTGTCCTCTGTCTGCATAACTCCTTTGATTTGGCCTGTGCGGCGTTAAATATCGCTTCCTGTTCCTCTCTGCGCTCTTTTAGCTGTCTATCCCAAGCGGCTATTCGTGCGGGGTTGAAAACAGGCACACGCGAGTCTGCGACGGCCTCCTCAAATTCCCGTAGCTCGTCGGGACACATAAACGGTATGAACCGCTCCAAGTCGAGTATCGACTGAACCTGTGCGAAAGCCTCGCGTTGGAGGCTGAACAGCTTACCCATTTCGAGCATTTCGCCCTGTCCAAGCAAAAGCCAGCGGGCGTTGATTTCGGGCAGCTTTTCCAACAGCGTTTTCACGGGAGTTATGCCGAAATTCTCGCCTTTCAATAGTTTGGTAAGATACTGCGGCGTCCACCCCATAGCGGCGGCAAAATCGTTCTGTCGCCCGCCTGTCTTATATTTGATGATCTCCTGTAACCTGTTATTCATATCGGACTGTATAATTAATGGTTACCCCTGCGGGCTTGCCTGTCATATCAAGATAGAGCGTGTCGCCGACGGTGCGCCCGTCAACAGCCCACACGAAATAATATTTGGCCGTGTCGCTAACAGCGTGAGAGGTTCTGAAACCTCACTCGGCGCGAGCATAGTGCCGCCCCTGTAAATTAGCGAGTGTTCGCTGTCCCCATTCGTGATAGTGAAATATCGCTCGACGGGTTCATTGGCCGTAGGGTCGACGGGTTCGTCAGAAGTGGCCGAGGAACAGGCGGCGCATAATAGGGCTATACAGCCGACCGCCCACATTTTCCTTATCGCTTTCATATTCATATCAGTATTTCGGTATTTTAATCTGCCTGTCGCCGAAGCCGACTAACCGACAGCGGCAGAGGTGGCATTGTCGTCCCTCGGGGCAAGAGTTTTTTTGATTAGAGCCGTCTGCTCCTGTAACAACCCTATCAAGTCGTCTATCTGTCTGTCGCGGGCTGACAGGCCGTTTGCCTGTGCTTTTATTACAGCCCAAACATCGGCGGGGATTGTAACGTCTGTTAGCCCGTTTGGGTTATCGGAATTGAGCAAATTTCCCTCCCCCGTCATTATCCAAACTTCGTTTATATTCGGGTCGAGGCTACATAGTTTTTTCACGAACTTTTCGGACAGGGGCACCTTGCCGTTCACTAACTGAGAGAACGATGATTTGGTGTACCCCATTAAGTTAGCCAAGGCGCGCTCGTTCTCGGCTACCTCTTGGAATATCAGCCAATTTATGGCTTTCCTTATTCTCTGCGTCTGCTCCATACGAGAAGTTAAATTTTGTTAAAATATAACCGTAGTTCCGATTTTGTTGGCACGGAATGAAAACTTTGTTTATATTTGCACCGTGTTACGGTACAATAACCGCACAAAGTTACGAAAAAAGAAATAAAATCGGAAATTTAACTGAAAATATTATATGACTAAGATTTTCAAGACCGACTGCCAGCTTGAACGCGAAAAGCGCGACAGGGCGATATACGACGAGTATAACGCCCTCACAGCGATAGAGGGGCAGAGCCGTACCCGTGTAAACGAGTATCTGATGAAGAAATACGGTATCCACAGCGTGGGTACAATTTACCAAATTCGCGCCCGTGTTGAGCGGGCTATAAAAGAAGAGGAGGTAGCGATATGAAAGCACCACACAAGTATGTTCAATGGGCTATTGTTTCAGCCCTGTTCGGGGTCGGATTCCTCGCGTTTATGGTTATCGCGGGCGACGATGATCCTGCGAACCCCCTGCCGCTCGGCAAATGGTTCCTCATTAAGGCGGTTGCCGCCGCCGTAGCCTACGCCTGTTATCGCGTCGGGCGGTTCCTGTATAGCCTCGGACTGCTCCCAGTGATGGATATATATTTGACCGAGGAGGAAGACCTATGAACGAGCAGCCCACATTACAGGCGTTGAGCGACAAGCTCGACGAGATACACAGCCTCGCGGCCATAGCGGCCAAGACGATACTCGACCTCACGGAGGCGGCTCTATTTACAGGCTTCTCCGAGGGACACCTGTATCGGCTGACGAGCCGCAAGCAAATCCCTCACTACAAAAAGAACCGCAAGCTCTATTTCCGCAAGAGCGAGCTTGAAGACTGGCTCACACAGGAGGCCGTGCCGACCGAGGCCGAAATCAGCTCCCGCGCCGCAACCTATATCGCAACCCGATAACACCGAGGCCAAATGCGAATGGTACATCCGCTTCGACAACAGCAACGACGGCCTATGTGTCCGCTCCCACAAAGGCGGGGGATATGCCAAGGGCGTAGTTTCGCTCGGCATAACCTCGCGGGGCATAACCACAAAGCTGCTCGAAAGCTGCAAGGCCGAGCGCGGCCTATCCCTGCTCGTAGCCAAGACCCCGACAAAAATCAACAGCCAAGAATGGTATCAGCTGATAACCTCCAAGCCCCTTAGAGTAAACTAACAATAGGCAACGCCCGAAGCCGTAAGAGGGCAATAAACACCTATCCGAAATGGAAACAGACATCATCCAAGTTCAACAGGCCGAAATGCTCCAAGCTATTAACCGCTCGGAGATAGACATCCAAGTAGCCACCGCCAAGGCCTACCCCCGCGACATCACGCGCAGCCTCGACCGCATTAAGGCTATCGCCACGCTCGACATCGAAACCGCCGAGGATTGCTTCTATGCCCTCCGACGCGGGCGCGGCAACGACGCTCAGCTGATTGAGGGCGTGAGCGTGCGCCTCGCAGAGATCATCGCGGGAGCGTGGGGCAACCTCCGCGTCGCAACCCGTATCATCGGCAACGACGGCAAGACAATCACGGCACAGGCTGTATGCCACGACCTCGAAACCAACCTCGCCGTCAGCCTCGAAGTGAAACGCCGTATCACGGGCAAGGACGGCAAGACATACAGCGAGGATATGCAGGTAATGACGGGCAACGCCGCCTCCGCCATCGCTTTCCGCAACGCTGTGTTGAAGATTGTTCCGCCCGCTGTGACGAAGAAAGTAATCAACGACATCAAACAGGTAGCCATGGGACAGGGGCTGACCCGCGAAACGCAAATGCAGCGCATGACCGACTACTTCGCCAAACTCGGCGTAACCCAAAAGGAGCTGCTCGGCTATCTCGGCGTAAAGAACATCGTCGAGGTAACGGACGACATGGTGTTCGAGCTGCGCGGCCTTGCCAACGCCATAAAGGAGGGCACAACGACCGTACAGGAAACGTTCAGAGCCACCAAGGCCGAGAGCGAAAAGATAGCCGCAGCCGCCCGCAAAAAGTCCGAGGACAGCAAGAAAAAAGCGGAGGCCGCTATGGCCGCAGCACAGGGAACGGCACAGCCCGCCCCCGCGCCCGCCAAGGCCGAAGCGATAGGCCCCGAAACGGGCGAGGTCATAGAGGTAACCGAACAGGGCTGATTTAAGTCCGTACAACGCTGCAAACGGTTCGAGGGGTGTAACACTACCCTGCTCCCCTCGAACCCCCGTACAACTAAAATCAACTACAAATAACTATACGCGAAATGGAAACAACATCCGAAAACATCCCGCGCTATCATCGTGATAGGCTATGAGCGCGGGGAAGTAACCGAGGACGACATAATGGCCAACGCCGTCCTCGCACAGGGAGGCTCGCGCAAGAACCTCGTAGCCGCTGTTAAGGCCGCGCTGCCTCAGAACGGCAAGAGCCTCGCCAACATCATCAAACAGGCCACGCATGAGCTTTTCGTTGAGGAGCTTATCGACGACCTTATGAAAAATAAACCCAACACCAACAACACCGAAAAAACAGCAGAAAAATGAGCAACACAATCATCCGACCCGCGACCCGTGAAGAATGGCTCGAAGTCCGCAAGAGCGGCATAGGAAGCTCCGAGGTCGCCACAATCGTAGGCCTCAACCCGTGGGAAACCCCCTATCAGCTATGGCGGCGCAAGTGCGGCCTCGACGCTCCCAAGCCCGAAAACTTCGCTATGAAAGCGGGACACTACCTCGAAGACGCTATCAGCCGTTTTTGGGCTGACGAAACAGGCCGACAGGTTATCAAGCGCAGCGCGGGCGATTGGATCATCCGCGACAACGACCGCCCCTACCTCCAAGTAAGCCCCGACCGCACCTATTGGCTCGGCGAGAGCCGCTCACAGGGCGACAAAGGCATACTCGAATGCAAGACAACCCAAATGGCCGTAGATGCCAACGACATCCCCAAGCACTGGTTCTGCCAAGTTCAGTATCAGCTCGGCGTAGCGGGCTATGAACACGGAAGCCTCGCGTGGCTCTGTTCGGGCAGGGAGTTCGGCTATACTGACATCGCACACGTTCCCGACTTCTATGCGTGGCTGATTGAGGAGGTTGACCGTTTTTGGGTTGACAACATCCTCGGCGGGCAGGAACCCGACGCCGTGAACGTGGCCGACGTTCTGCTGAAATACAACCGCCACACGGACGGGCGCAGCATAGAGGTCTCGAACGAGATATACGAGGCCTACAAAAATCTCAAAGACCTGCGCTCGGAAATCGACGCGCTCGACGCTCGCAAGGAGGAACTCGAAGCCCGTATCAAGCTCGCATTTGCCGACGCTGAGGCCATAACCTACGACGGGCAGACGATAGCCACCTGGAAAGCCCCGAAGCCCTCCAAGAAGTTCGACGCAAAGGCGTTTCAAGCCGCGCACCCAGACGAGGCCGAAGAATATATGATAACGACACAGGGGGCGCGTCGCTTCCTGTTAAAATAAGCCACACAGCCGATGTACCTTATCAGTAACACAGACCGCGACTATATCATCAAGTATCTCGGAATGATGATAGCCCACACCCCGCAAACAGGCCTACGGGCTGTAAATGCCGTGAGGCTCGCCAAGCAGTTAGTGAGCAAGCTCGAAGCGAAACAGCCGCTTCCCGCCGAGGTTACGGAGGCTCTAAAAAATTTGCCCCGATAGTGTTTACAGAGCAAGCAGTTTAACCGAAATGACGACCACAGATAATAACACAATATGCCCCCGCCCAAGGAGGGGAACGCCGAAAGGCCTCCCGTCGCGGCTGTTATGCGAGGTTACTCCCTCGGGCACGGGCTTACTTAACTCACAGATGATAACACTCCGTGAAAACCAAGCCGAGCCGATAGCCCAAATCCCCCTCAGTTACAGGCAGTGGATGATACGGGCTTTCGATTGGAATCCCCGTAACGAGAAGCTGCGCAAATCTATCCTCGCAACAATGTAACCCCTCTTATCCTATGGCACGACCGACAAAAAACAATGCGGAGTATTTCACGCACGACGCGGATATGCGCAACGACGTGAAAGTGAAAGCCCTGCGCCGAAAATTCTCCCACACAGGCTACGCCGTATGGTGTTACCTGTTGGAATCCCTCACAGATACGGATTTCTTTGAGCTTGACTTCAACCCCATAAACGTGGAGTTGCTTGCCGCCGACTATGACGTGTCGCCCGAGGAACTGACCGACATCGTGGAATACTGCTGCCGCATAAGCCTTTTACAGCGGAGCGACGACGGTAGCCGCCTGTATAGCGAAGCCCACAAACGCCGTTTCGCGGGGCTATTAGCGAAGCGAGAACGCGACAGAGAACGTCTCGCGGCTACAATAGCCAAGCGACAAGAGGCGAAAAATAAGCATATCGCAGCGAAAACCTATGAAAACACGGATAATCGCGGCGATAACCCACATAGTATAGTAGAGAAGAGTATAGTAGAGGAAAGTAGAGAAGAGAAGAGTATAATATATCCCTATCGGGATATTACTGCCCTGTGGAACTCTATATGCAAATCTCTGCCGCAAGTGAAAGCCCTCAATGATGACAGGCGCAAGAAGATTAAGAGCCGCCTCCTCGAAATGGAACCCAACGCCCCGCAGTTATGGCTCGACCGCTGCCGCGACCTGTTCACGCGGGTACAGGCAAGCCCGTTCCTCACAGGCGACAACCCGAAAGGATGGACGGCCACTTTCGACTGGCTATTCAGCAACGGCAATAACTGGGTCAAGGTCAAGGAGGGCAACTATGATCACGGGCGCAGCGGCAACGGACAGGGACGCGTAATAACGCAGGAGGGCATAACCCTCGGCGCGGGCGAATATATCGAAACAACAACAGGCCGACGAACCTACGGAACAGGCAAGGCGACAATCCCGCCGACAGCCCCGCCCCGCCCCTCGGAACGGCACAGCTGGGACGGTAAATCCCAAACATGGATACTGCTATGAGAATAAATTGGGAAAAATACGGCATAGACGCGCCACGCGGGACTTCGGGCAACAAGAAGGTGTTATGCCCCGAATGCCACGACCAACGCCGCGACAAGCGCGACAAATCGCTTTCAATCAACCTTGCGACAGGCGAGTTCAAATGCCATTATTGCGGGTTCAGCGGCTGCGCCGCCGAAAAGGAAGAATGGGAACGCCGCCCGTGGCACAACGCCGCCCCGATACGCAAGGCCAAGCCTGTGTATAAGAAGCCCGCGCCGCGCCCCGCCGCCCCTGTTGACGACAATGTGCTTGCATGGTTCAAGAGCCGAGGCATATCGGTTGAAACGGTGGCCGCACTCCGCATAACTTCTGGTATGGAATGGATGCCGCAGAAGCAGGGACAGGCCAATACGGTTCAGTTCAACTACTACCTAAATGGCGAGCTTATCAACACGAAGTTCCGCACCGGCGACAAGTGTTTCAAGCTCTGTTCGGGGGCGCGGCTTATCCCGTACAATATCGACGCTATCAAAGGCTCCAAGGAGTGTATTATCACGGAGGGCGAAATGGACGCTCTGTCGTTCTACGAATGCGGGCGGCATGACGTTATCAGCGTCCCCAACGGGGCAAACGCCAACCTCGACTATCTCGACGATTTCATAGAGGATTACTTCGACGACAAGGAGGTTATCTACATAGCCTCGGACACCGACACTAAGGGCGTGGAGCTGCGCGACGAGCTGTTGCGCCGCTTCGGCGTTGAACGCTGCCGCGTCCTCGAATATGGCGAGGACTGCAAGGACGCCAACGAACACCTCCAAAAGTACGGGCGGGAAAGCCTGTTGAAATGCCTCGCGGACGCTCCCGAAATCAAGGTTGACGGGGTGTTCACGGTAAGCGATTTTGAACAGAGCCTCGACGCGCTGTTTGAACACGGTATGCAAAAGGGCGTAGTGATAGGCCACGAGAATTTCGACCGCCTGTTATCGTTTGAGACGAAACGCCTATGCGTGGTAACAGGTATTCCAGGCAGCGGCAAATCGGAGTTCATCGACGAGATAGCCGAGCGGCTCAATATGCGCTACGGGTGGCGGTGGGCTTATTTCAGCCCCGAAAACGCCCCGCTCGCCTATCACGCGGCCAAGCTGATAGAGAAGTTCACGGGCAAGCATTTCAGCCCGCAGCACCTAACATACGGGGAGTACAGACAGGTAAAGGAACACCTCGAACAGGACTTCTCGTTCATAGCCCCGACAGATAATTATCGGGTTGACAACATCCTCGAAAAAGCTAAATACCTCGTGAGGCGGCGGGGTATCAAAGGTCTTGTAATAGACCCGTACAACCGCCTCGAAGCGGAACAGGGGCAGCGCAGTGAAACCCTGTATATATCGGAGCTATTAGACAAGCTCACGACCTTTGCGCAAATAAATGACGTATTGATAATACTTATGGCGCACCCGACCAAGCAGCCCAAAAATAAGGACGGCGTGGTTGAGGCTCCAACACTATATGACATCAGCGGCTCGGCCAACTTCTTCAACAAAGCGGATTTCGGCATAGTCGTACACCGCGACCGAATAAATGACACGGTGGAGGTTCACGTCCAAAAGGTGAAGTTCCGACACCTCGGAGAGTGCGGCACAGCCCTGTTCAAATACAACCTTAACAACGGGCGATATACCCCGTTTACGAACGGCATTGACCCTGTATGGGATAACAATAACCACCTGCAACAGGAGGCGGCACAGCGGGCGCGAGAGGCCGAGGAAGCGGCGCGATTTAACTTCGGCGACGACCTGCCTCCCGCCGATGATCCGTTCTCGTTTACTCCCCTCGATGATAACGAAGTTCCATTTTAACCCGACACAGGCCGATGAAAGCGATAATCTATAAACAGAACACGAAGCAGGGCAAGGTGTATCGGACAGCCCTGTATCTGCTCGGGGTCTGTGTCTATGTTGAGGAATACCCCGACGAGGGACAGCCCCGCCCGAAGCCCATAGGCTTCACACAATTTCCCTCCGCAGCCCCTACCGAGGTGGAGGACGAGGACTATTACGAAGATGAATAACCCGTTAAATAACAGCATTATGACAGAGAAAATGAAAACAGCGGCCTACGCCGCCGACGGCAGAAGCACAAGGTGCAGCGAGTGTCCGTTACAGCCCTGCCGCCCCGCCATTTATAAGGCTTGCACACAGGCTTTCGTCGAGGGCTTCCGTAAGGGCGCAGAGTATCAGAAGCAACAATCCAAAACACCCGCGAAATGAAAGAAACATTTTATCAGCTCACAGGCCACGACATCTACCCCGTCGAATGGACGCAGTGTCCTGTAAACCATATTTTCCGCGACAGGGAACAGGCCGTACAATGGCTGTTAGACACTATCGACGAAAACAGGACATACCTCGAAACCGACCGAATGGAACGGGGTATAAACTACCAAGAGACCGAACACAGGGTAAACGGTCGAGTGTGGAACTACGAGGCCATACAAGAGTATGACATCCGAACACCCGAGGGAAAGGCCGCGTGGCTTGAATGCCCGCGATTGTCGGGCTGTATAGACCCCGAATGCTATAATCC
>SFOK01000044.1 GCA_004552395.1 Bacteroidales bacterium
ATAGCCCGGATACATTGTGACTTTGCCAAACAGATATTTGATGTCGGGATGTATCACCGTCAGGGCGCCAAGACCGTCCCAGAGGTTGTCGAGAGCATAGATAGCTTTCGCTCCCGCCTTGCTCGACTGGTAATCCAGAGCCACGAAGCTGCGCCCTAACTCCATAGTGAGCGGCAAATAGTTGCGCAGAAAATCCTCCGAGAAATCGAACATATGTGAAGTGGCGAGCCGGGGCGAGCCATCCTCGCGGAAACGTATGTCGCCGCCCATGATATAGCGGTAGCCGCCTATGATCTCATGCTCCGACGGATCCCAGACTATAAGCTGACGGCACGGCGGGTCCATCAGATCGTACTCATCGATGTCGCACGACTTGCCGGTGCCTCCGCCAGCGTCGCGGAACGCTATCTCGCGCAGACGCCCTATCTCCCTCATTGTGTGAGGACAGCTGTGAGCATCCACCACATAAATGTCGTTGTCTGCTTTGTTCGTATGGCGAAGACGCCTGTCCTCTGTGAGCTCTCTTTCTATGAGAACAGGGTCTATGGGGGCTATTATATTTTGCATAATAACAGGCTGTTGTGGACTTCGGAAACCGCAGCTTCCGCTTGCTTTGCTTGCTTCCGCTTTGCTCTTGCTTCCGCCCTTCCGGTCGCTACTGTCTCGGCGGCAGGTTGCTGCTGCGCCCAAGGTCAGGAGAGGTTCAGGCACACACTTGCAAAATTAACAAAAATTTTGAACCCTTACAACAGCCACCCCATATTCCTCGCAGCTACGTCTCTAATCACCACCGGTATGCCTTCTAATCAGCTAAGTAACTCGCAAAAATTAGATGATACATAATTGCGTAGGATTTTTGTGTGATTTGGCCGGTGGAGCGAAGGAGTGTAGCGGGCTACATGACTGAGATCCAATGGACAAAGCGCAAAAAAGACGAGCAAGGATGTGTCAGAATCCTGAGTTACATAATTGGTTTTACCATTAACTAATTTTTAAGAGTTACTTAAAAGAGCTATAGTAGTTAAAAACTGAATCAGCTATTAAAGCTATAATAGCCGCGCGGCGGGGGATTATTTGCCGGTGAGGGAGCGGAGGCCTTCGCGTCCGCATACGAGGAGGTAGGCCATCAGAGTGTGGCTGCCGAGTATGGCGCTCAGTATGGCACGGTGCTTGAAGCGCATCTCTTTGCGGGGATATTCGCGGCCGATCCGTTTGAGGTAGGGGAGCCGGGCCTGACTGCGCAGCCACTGCCTCTTCTCAGCCAAGGGGATTGGCGAGAGCAGCAGGTTTTTGACGTGGGCGCGCATCATCTTCACGGTGTAGCCCATGGCGTAGACTGCCGCTTCTTCTTCGCCGTAGCCGTCTTGCCGGAACTGACGTTCCAGATATTCGGAGTAAGTGATGGATCGGTCGAGGCAGTCGCGGCGGGGCACCTTGGTGAGTGAGTTGGGGTTGAAGCGGTAATGCACGAGTGTGTCGGTGATCTTGCCGATACGGTTGATGCGCTGCGTACATTCGTAGTTGAAGATATAATCCTCGCTGACGAGTTCGCGTTCGCTCACAAACCTGATGCCGTGGGGGAAGAAAAGCTCTCTGCGGTAGAGGGCGCCCCAGGCCGAGCCTTCAAGGTCGAGCTCCTCGTCACGTTTGCCGTGTGGCTGCGAGAAGTAGCAGAGGGCGATCTGCCGCAATATGTCGCGGCCTTCGTATATCTTGAGTTCGCCGCCGGAGCGTTCGCAGGAGAAGCGGCCCGGTTCGATGAATACGTTGTGGCCACAGCGCACTATGTCGAGGTTATTCTCTGTGGCGAGGCTATGAAGCCTACTCAGGGTGTCGGGAGCCAGGTAATCGTCGGAGTCGAGAAAACAGAGCCATTCGCCGCGGGCGATCTCTATGCCCGAGTTGCGTGCCGGTCCGAGGCCCTGATTACGCTTATGGATCACACGTACGCGCGGATCGCGTGCCTTGTATTCGTCGCAGATTGCGGGTGAGCCGTCGGGCGAACCGTCATCGACGATGATCACCTCAATCTCTCCGGCGAAATTCTGGTTGAGCACAGAGTCGAGGCAGAGCCGAAGATAAGGCTCCACATTGTAGACCGGCACAATCACACTGATTTCGGGTGCTGTTTCCTGAAGATATTCGTTTTCCATGGCTTCAATAATTAAACGCTGCCTGCAGCGGGCCGAACAGCGGGCTCGGCTTCCGGTTCAACCTCCGGCAGATACTCCGGTTTCTGGTCGGTCTCCGGATCCGCTTTCGGTTCGGCTGCTTTGCTTTGCCGACAAGGGGGCAGCTCATCCCAGTGAGTGGAGCAGTAGACCATATAGAGGCAGATGAGGACGAACGGCAGCAGGTCGAACGCCGGCGAATAGAACGCCATCACGAGCACACAGAGCCCCAACCAGAGCTGGAAGCGCTTGTTGCGGCCTCCCGGCACCTTGCGGAAGAGCCGGAACACGATTATCCAGTAGAGGAAATAGAGCCCGGCGCCGAGGTAGCCCAACTCCACCGTGACGTCGAAAATCTCTGTCTGAGTGCCGCGCAGAAACCATTCGTAGCGCTTGGCGAAGTCGGTCTTCTCAGTGCGGGTGCCTCCCTTGAACTGAGCCAGACCGTAGCCCCACACCTGATTCTTCTCGCCGCCCTGTTCCAGAAGTGTGGGAAGCAGAGCGAACTTGACGCCGCGGGCATAATCCTGTTCCCAGATCTCGTCGGCATCCACATTGTCGGCGTCCATGAGCTCGAACGCCCAGTCTATCATGTTGTTGCCCAGCACATAGTCGTTCATATACTCGAGCGAGAACACATTGTCCTTGGCGTTCAGTGAGGTCAGATACCAGTATCCGGCGCCGAGCATGAGCAGCACGAGCATTGGTATCACCACAAAAAGCCGCTTCATGAAATTGCGGTCCATGGGGAGCAGCAGCACAAAATAGCAGAGCAGGAAGATGAACGATACCTTCGTCTCGTTGAGGAACGACGGATACAGAAGCACCACAAGCCAGGCGTTGCTCAGCAGGTTGCCGATGTAGCCCTTGGTCTTGTCCCAGCGGCGTATCATCAGGTAGAAGGAGACCATGTAGATCAGCTGCGAGGCCACGCCCGAGTTGTCCCAACCCATGGAGCCGCCGCCCGAGTCTCCGATACCCCAGCGGATAGCCTGAGTGGTGATGCAGGGGGCCTGAAGCACCAGGAAATACCACAGGTTCCTGTCGAATGCGTGCACGAAGCGGTCTCTCCTCTCCTTGTCGGCGAAGAAATAGCGGATCACCGGGAGTATGAAGAGATATCCGAGATAGCGGCGGTAGCCGTTGAGCCAGGTCCCTATCCCTTCGTCGTTGATCACCAGCGAGCTGTATGCCGACACTGCGGTGAATACGGCTATGATCAGTATGTCTGTGCGTTTGCGTAGGGTCCACAAGCCGAGCAGTGCGGCGGCAAGCTGCATGGCGGCATTGAGCGCCAGACGCACGGCCTCGCACTTGTCGCCCGTGATCTCCTGCATCACGAACGGCACAACGCCTGTGACCCAGAAAGTGGCGAAAAACGCGTAGAGTATTAATGTGCTTTTGCGGATACTGCCTGTCATCTCTTGCGGAAATCGTTCTGTGCCTGTCAGGCTGCGGTCTCCTCCCCGGGAGCCTTCTCATCCTTGTTGCGGAAGAAGATCTGCATCAGGCCGGCGCCGAGGATAAGGCCGAGCGCCAGACCCACGGCCCAGCATACGGGGCGGTTGGGCTTGGCCGGCTCCACATCGGAATAGGCCGTGTCCACGATCTCGCCGTAAGGCTTCACCTGCGCCACGGCTATCTCGGCTTCCTCGCGCTTCTGGAGCAGGAAAGCGTAGATAGTGTTCTTGACCTCGCGGTCGCGGTAGAGCTGAGTGAGCTTCTTCTCGATGAACGGTATCTCGCGGATACGCGTATCGGAGGTCTTCTGCTCGTTGCCCACGGTGGAGAGCGCTATCTTGGTGGCCTGGATCTCGCGGCTGAGAGTTGAGAGGATATTGCTGCGCAGAGCCGATACCTGCTGGTTGATGCGGTCAAGAGTGGTGCTCTGGCCCTTCACGGAGCTTTCCAGTTCCATCTTCTGGAGGATAAGCTCATTGTATGCGGCTATGGCTGCGGGGAGGCCCTCCTGCTCGTTGCCGGTCGAAGTGAACGGTATGAGCGAATTGGCCGCTTTGGGGCTCTGGAGCATGTCGCGGATCATCTCGTAGATCTCGAGCTGAGTGCGTGTCTCCGTCTCAGTGCCTTCGATGCGGCCTTTGCGGGCGAAAATATATTCAGCCTCGGCGGTGGGGTCCACTATATTGTTCTCGCGCTTGAAATTCTCGATCTTGTCCTCGCTTTCCTCAAGTTCCGAGTAGAGGTTGAGCAGGCGGTTCTCTATGAATTCGAGCGACTCCTTGCGCCGCTGAAGCGTCTGGTCGTAGCGCTGCTGATTGTAGAGTTCGTTGATACTGTTGACAGTGGCTATGAGGCGCGGTATGCAGGGACCGTCCATCTGCACATAGATGCCGTTGCCCTTCTTGTCTACCTCCACTACATTGAGGTCCTCGCGCATGTTCTGCACCACTACCGGCGTGCTGTTCACTATAGCGTAGAAGTCGAAGTCGGTTCCCTTCTTGAGGAAGCCGGTGGTGTCGATGCGGAAGGTTGCCAGCGGAGTGCGCGCATTGTAGGGGAACCGGCTCACTTCTGTTTCAAGCACCTTCTTGTTGTCCTGCTTCACCTTGAGGTTGAATTTGCCGTCGGACTTGACGTTGATCTCGAAGGCGGTTCCGGCCGATATGGTGTCGAGGATCTGCTGCGGCACTTCGATGCGGAAAGGCTCGTTCTCATAGTAGAACACTTTCTTCTTCAGGAGACCCTGAGTGGTCCATGCCATGCTGTTGAGGTGATTCTCGCGCACCACCTGCGAGAGAAGAGTCTGCGAAGTGATGCGTGTCATCTCGTCCTCCATGACGGCCTGCGAACCTGTGGCGCCGCCTATTCCGAAGCTCATGGCGAGTGCCGATATGCCCGACATGGACTGCCCCTCGTCGAGGTCCTGATTGAGCATGATAGTGGAGTGGACCACATAGATCGGAGCCTTCTTCTTGAGGTAGATGAACGTGAGACCCAGACAGAGCAGAAGCGAGCCGGCGATCACCCACCAGTGGCGCAGGTAATTCTGCGCAAGCTTCTTGAAGTCGATAGAGTCGGAGGCGGGAGCGGCGCCGGGGCGCTTATGCCCGCTGCCTTTGTCCTGCGATGCTGAGGAAAGAGCTTTAGAGTCGTGCTCCTGATTCATATTGTATCTGCGTATGGATTGTTGAGAGTGAGTGGATTACTGATAAAATTCGCCTGAGACTGCGGGTTATTTCACCGTCAGGGCTATGACGAGCGATGCGATCACCGAGACGCCGCTCACGATAGCCGAGATCACCTGCAGCTTATAGCCGTTGTTCTGGTTGTAGGCAGCCTGGCCGCGGAGTGCCTCGGTGGGCTCCACATAGATGGCGTCGTTCTGTTTCAGATAGTAGTAGGGCGAGTTGAGCAGGTTGGCGTCCTCCAGGTTCACGGTGTTGTAGGTGACCTGGCCGTTCTCCTCGCGGATGAGTGTCACATTGTCGCGGCGGCCGTAGACGGTGAGGTCCTCGGCTTCGGCGAGCGCGTCGAGGATGGTGAAGCGCTCAGATTCGCTCTTGTAGACACCGGGCTTGGTTACCTGGCCGAGCACATTGACCTTGAAGTTGATGAGCTCCACACGCACGATCGGGCCCTCCACATCAGCGGAGATGCGGCGGGTGAGCTCCTCGGCGAGCTGATCGGTGGTCATGCCTTCGACATGGATCTTGCCAAGGACCGGGAAAGCTATGTCGCCCTTCTTGTCGACGATATATGTCTGCAGGGTCTGCTGTGCGAGCTGGGTCGACATGTTCTCCTTGCTGTTCATCTGAGTGAGCGGCAGGTTGTAGGGAGCTGTGGCGGCCGGATAGTCGGAGGTCACCGTGATGGCGAGCTCATCCTGCGGCTCTATCTTGATCTTCCATTCGGCGGGAGCCATCTGCGCGGCCTGAACGCCCGGACGGTTATTGACAAAGTATGTCAGGTTCTCGCTCGATTTGCATCCGCTCAGCAGCAGGATGCCAGTCAGGAGTGCCAGTGCACTATGTTTTTTCATCTCTTCGTGTAGGTTATCTCTTCGTGTATGGTTAATCGTTATCAGGGCGCCGAGACGGCAAGTTTGCGTGTGGCGGTGGTCTGCTGCCCCTCCTTGTCGGTGACGGTGCAGCGGTAGATGTAGATGCCGCGGGCCACGCGTGTCCCGCCGCGGTCGTTGAGATCCCAGCGGATCTGCATCGGGGCGGCTGTGGAACTGCTGTCGGCTTCGGTGTCGGCCTCCCAGACCTTGTAGCCGGAGAGGTCGTAGACCTCCATATGGCTGGTCATGCCTTCGGCCGGCATGTCGGGGCTTATGAAGAAGGTCACTCCGGAAGTGGCCGGGCTTGCGTCGGTGTAGACGCTGACGGTCGGTGTCTTGTCCGATGCCACCGTGAAGGCAAGGCTTCTGCGGGTGGAGTTGCCGGCGTTGTCCCAGACTATGAATTCGAGCGAGTGGTCACCGTCCTTCATCTCAGGCAGCGGGTAAGCTATGGAGCCGCCGCAGTAATCCTCGATGTCGGGCGTATAGTAGTTGACCACATCCTCGTAGATTCTCCGGCCGTCCACTATGATTGTCATCTGCTTACCGATGCCCGACGAGGATATGTTGATGCCGCTCTCGTCGCGTACCTGAGCCACAAATGTGGGGGTCGGGTTCACCACGGAGCCTTCGCGGAAGGCGTAGGTGTTCAAGCCCATGGCCTTGATCTCGGGGTCGATATCGTCGGTCTCCTCTTCGTCGGAGTAGCCGTAGACGTAGAACTTCTCCGTGGAGCCGTTCGCTTCGAGGCCGTCGTCGGTCCATGCGTACATGTTGAGCAGGGCCGGCGAGTAGTTGTTGTCGATCTCAAGGGGGAGAAGCAGGGTGGCTTCCCATATGCCGTTTTTCACCGGATAAGTGCCGGTGAAGAGCTTGTTCTTGCGGTCGTTGTACATCATCACCTTGCCGTCGTCCTCGCCTGTGGTGGGGTGGCCGTAGGTGGTGATGGCCCTCTCGGCGTCGAAGAGGGTGGGCGATATGCGTCCGTTGAAGTCGGTGAGTGTGGCGCCGTCGGCATCGGTGATGCGGCCGCGCACTGTCACTTTGCTCTGGGCATGAATCACCGGCAGGTCGGAATTCTCGGTGAGCGAGGTGAGGTCCGTGGAGCCGATCTGCTCTATGGCTACCCGCAGCTCGGGGTTGACTACCTTCATGGCCGGGTCGCCCATGAGGGCGTAGCGGTGGCGGTTGTCGTCGGTGTTGGGATAGTCGTTGAGGCCCATGCGGTAAATGTCGCCGAGACGCAGGGGCTTCCCTTCGGCGTCGCGGCCGAAGTAGTTGCCGGCCAGGGCGGCGTTGAAGAGTCCGTTGTTGGAGACATAGACCTTGCGGTTGGCGGCTATGAAGGCTATGGTGCCCCCTTTGGGGTTGAGCCAGAGGAGTTCGGCTGCCGATATGTTGTCGTCGTCGAAGCGCATGAACTCGCAGGTGGCGGCGAGCATGATCGGGAGGCGCTTGTTGGACATGGCGTTCACATCGGAGTATGTGAAGAGGTTCTCATGTGTGAGGCCCATGGGGTTGCCGTGGCCTATGAAGTCGATGAAGCTCACACCCTCGTTCCAGAGCTTGAGCATGCGTTCGCGTGCGGCGGGGTACGATTTGCTGGTGCCGGTGCCGAGGGGATAGGAGTCGAGATAGAGACGCTCGTAGATGAAGTCTTTGCCGTTGACTCCTTTCTGCATGTTATCGATCACTTTCTGGGCCTGAGAGAGATGCTGACCGTTGTCGGCGTCGTCGGCTATCACCATGACCTGGTTACGCCAGGCGCCCAGATCGCTCGATTTCACGTAGTTCTCGAGCTTGTCCACGGCTATGGCGGCCTCGGAGTTGCTCTTGACCGGCATGCGGCCCACAGCCACGTTGACGCGCGCCGAGCCCATGAGGAAATAATCTTTGCAGTCCTCGAGCATGCCTATGAAGTTGTCGGTGCCGAACGATGTGGTTTCGTTCAGCGAGTTCTCCGACTGCCAGATCGGTATGCGGGGATACCCGGCCGACTTCACTGTGGAGGTGATCATGCGGTTGTCGTAGGTGGCGCGTCCGAAGAGGAGGCAGTAGCGTATCTTCTCGGGGTTGCGGTCCCACCACATCTTGAGCAGCTTGCGGAAGGCGCTCACGTCCTGCACGCCTGATGAGAATTCGTTGTAGATCTCTTCGGGGGTGAGCACCGCCACGTCCATGCCGTCCAGGTCGCTGTGGAGCTGAGCCACTCGCATGGCCTGCGTCATGTAGGCCTTCGGTGTGATGATCAGCATGTCGGGGGTCTCCATGGCGTGGATATCCTGTGTGGCCACGGACTGCGAGGCGGTCACTGTGGCGGTGACTTTCGCCGGTGTGAAGGCCACGTAGAAGCGCGAACCTTCGAGTGCCTGGAAACTTATCTTGCCGGACTGCGCCTTCACGTCGAGGATCACGGGACGGGACGCGTCGGTGATGTCCCAGACCTGTGTGGTTGCGTCGCAGCCGCTTATCTCGAGAGTCTCCGTCACACGTGTGGAGGCCCGGTGGTTGAAGCAGAGGAATCCCTCGTCGGGTATGTTGAGCCGACGCGGGTAGATCAGGCGTATGTAGTCGAGGCGGGAGAGGTAAGTGAGCGAGACGCCTTCGGGCTTGTAGGTGATCTGAATGTCGATCTTCTCCTTGCCGTCGTCGGGTATGTCGTAGATGAATGAGCCAAGACGGGTGAGAATGTCGGAGTAACCGCCGGTGAGGCCGGCTACTTCGCAGTCTTCAAGCTCTATGTCGTTGGCTTTCAGCTGGAAGATATTTTTGCCCAAGGCCGATTTGGCCGCTAACTGTATCGTCATCTCGGGGTCGCCCTTGGCGCGGTCTTTGAGCTCGAAGGGAAACGACTGCAGCGTCTTGGAGCGGAAATCTTCGCCGAGAAGCATACGGCCTGTGGTGCCGGGGGCCGCCTGCTCGCTCTCATGGATAAGCATGCAGGGGAATGTGCGCACCACCGAGTCGGTCACTTCGGTCTTCGGTGAGAATGTGGGCCATGTGGGCGTCTGCTCCACGTCGCGGTTGGAGAGGAAGTAGAAGCTCTCCTGCGAGTAGGGGTTCTGCTCGTGGGTCAGGGTGGAGGATCCGGAATAGGCCCGGCGGATCGTGCCGGTGCCGTAGAAGAGTATACCTTTGTCGGTGCGGACCACAGGCTGCATCGGCAGGTCGTCTGGCTGCAGGGATGCGTTGAGTATCTCGGATATGACGTTGCCGCCGTAGCCGTAGACATTCACCTTGGAGGCGTCGCTGAAGCCCATGGTCTTGAGCTGCTGATTGCTGATGAAATATACACCGGCTGAGGGCACACGCACTTTCACCCATTTGCCCTGCGAGAGAACAGATGAGGCGGTATAGTGCGAGGTGTCGAACGCACGGGCGCTCTCCGAGCCGAGTGTCACGGCTCCGAGCATGGCGACGGCTGCAAGCACCGGAATTATCAGCGCTTTAAGCAGTATCTGCCGAAGCCGGGAGGGTAAAGCCGGAGCGGCGGTCTGTGCGTGGGTATGTGGAGTGAGAGTGATCATCTGTTGTCTTTAAATCGGCGGAGCTGGCTCCGGGTTAGGGAGAGGTTTGCGGAGTGTCTCCAAGCTATAAACGGCGCCGGACCTTTTATATTGTGAAGATTCGGACGCCGCGGTGCAGTTTATGTCGTCAGAACCGGCGGATGCGCGGGAGCGTTTAAGCCGACGGCCGAAGGAGGTGCCCGATTCGGCCTGAGGATGGCGTTGCTAACCCATGAGGGCGCGGACGAACACGGCTATCAGTATCAGGCCGAAGGAGAACGCCAGACCGGCAGAGATCTTGCCTCGTCGCGCGAACTCGTGGGCCTCCTCTTTGTGCCCTTCGTTCCACGCTTTCAGCGCCTTGCGGGCCTGGTAGACGGCCCAGAGGCCGAGCGGGAAGAAGAAGATCACGGAGAAGAGGATCGGGTAGGGATACCAGGTCGTGGGCGCCTTCGATGTGTCTTCGGGCGCATCGGGATCGGGCCAGTCGAAGTCGGTCTGTGATTTCATAAGCGGCCAGCGGAGACCGAACGGCACGTTATTGAGCTTGCGGAGCCTTTCCTCCTCTTCGGGAGTGAGGGTACGCGGTCCCGGTGTGGACGCCGCGGACTGTCCCGGCTGTCCCGGCTGAGCCGCATTCTCCACAGGCACAGCTACTTGCGGGTGCATGCGGTCGAACAGCCGCCGACGGAAGTAGCGGCAAATCTCGCCGTCGTCGCGCGCGGGCTGCCAGTCGTCGTAGTCCTTGCACCACACGTAAGTGTCGGGACGAACGCCGGCTGCCGCGAGCTCATCGAGTGTAAATGGGCCTTCCTGCCGGCCCTCTATCATTGCGAAGTATTTCAATTTTAATCAGTTAGCGTTAATCGGTTTAAACGGTCATCAACCTTGCATCCGTCTCGGTCAGCGGCCTTGCATCCGGCTCGGTCAGCGGCCTTGCATCCGGCTCGGTTAGCAATATTTGACTTTCAATCGGTTGATGTTCAGTTGGTTGCGCCGAAGAAGAATCTGTTGGCGCGGCGGCCGGTCTCGGAAGGTGCGGTCACGCGACGTACTTGAGCGGGCGCGATTGGGTGATAGTCAAACGTTTGCGGTTTGAGGCCGCTCTCGTTTGAGGAGCCGAAGCTGCCCCGAGGCGACGGTTTGAGCCTGTTTATGCGCACCAGACCGGAGCTGTGAAGCATTAGGCCGTCGCCGATGTAGAGCCCCACGTGATTCACCTTGCCGGATCGTCCGGTGAAGAACACGAGATCGCCGGGGCGGGCCCCGGCGGGTTCTACTTCTTGGCCTACAAGCGCTTGTTGCCAGGCGTCGCGCGGCAGTGCTATCCCGATGCTCTTATAGAGCGTCTGCGTGAGACCGGAACAGTCCGACGCTTTCGACGATGTGCCGCCCCAGAGGTATTCCTGTCCTAACTGGCTGAGGCCCCGTAGGATAGCTTGCTGCATGTCGTTGCTCTCGCTGCCGTTGCCGCTTTCTATGTCGTTGCCGCTCTCGCTGCTCTCTACGCTTTCTCTGCTCGCTTTGCTCCCGCCTTCGGAGACGAGGGCAGGATCGTTGAGAAAAGGCCGGAACGGCTCTGTGGCTGCAAGCGCCACGAATCCGCGTCGGCCGTCGGGTGTCATCACCGCAATCAGCTCTGTCTGAGAGATTTCGGCCTGGACTGCCGAATCGGGTACTGTCTCGAGCACGCAGCCGAGGTTGAGCGGCGACAGATACGGCAACGAAGCATCGCCGCTGAGCATCTCGGCGCTGTTGACGGTCACAATCACACGCTCGGCTTTCTGCCACTCGGCGAAACGGTCAGCCGACATCTGCCGGAGCGAGTTGCCGATCATAAAGCCCTGATAGCCATCGGGCATCTCGACCTGTAGCCACTCGGTATCAGCGGCCGGACCGAGTATCTTCACGGGCGTGCCCATCACGCCCTGAGAGGCGAGCTCGGCGCTGTGGGCAGGTGCGGTCCGCAGATTGGCAACCGGCACTTTCACTACCGCCCAAGGCTCGGCACTTCGTCCCGCAAACGGAAACATGAGCAGCGACAACGCTGTCAGCATCAGTGCTTTACCGCGTCGGGTTGTGAACCGTCCAAGCCCGAGGGAGGCCGTGAGCCGTTTAAGCCTGAGGACGGCCGAGAGCGGGGAAAGTTTTATGACCGCGGCCACGCTCATCAGAATGCGTCTGCCCTTAATAGGAAGTAAACGAGTGCTCCGGCTACTCCCAGACTCGCAAAGAGTGTGGCCAGACCGTAGCCTGTGGCCAGGCCGCTGCTCTTGGCGGCTCGGCCGGGAAGACCGTTTTTGTAAGCGCTTTTCGCCTTGGATGCCTGCACGAGGCCGGCGATGGCCGGTACGGCGGTGAGGGCCACAATCATAGCCGACATGGTAGTGAGTTCTGCCTCCTGCATGCCGCAGTAGTCATATATATCGTCCACGACGCTACGAATGTTGGCGCAGGCTAAGCATGCTATCGACACTAACAGCCAGACAATGAAGCCGATCACTGGCGCTGACGTGGGGTTGCCGTAGACATCCTCCTCCACGGCAGGCTCCTGAACCGGATAGTTCTGTACGGGAGTGCCGACATAGCCGGCGTTCTGGCCGTAAATCTGCGCGTCAGGCATCTGCACGGTGGTCTGAGTGGTGATCACCGGCTCGCTGACAGGAGGCAGTGGGAGACCGTCGGCGGCTGAGGGCTGCGCGTTAAGTTCCGGATAATCAGTATATTTATGCCATGTCGTGTCACCTTTGCGTATCACGGGCTGCGACGGACTGCTTAGGTTGGCTGCGACCTCCGAAGCGGTGTAAGGGCCTGTGGGCTGGCCGTTTACCGCCAGGAACCAGACGGCCTCCTCCTGTGCTGCCGGGGCCTGTTCCACAGTCGGCTGAGGAAATCCGCCGGGCTGGGCCGCTGCTCCGGGCGTCTGGGGAGCCTTGGGCTGACGCATCTCCTCCTCGGCGCGACGGCGACGGCGCTCCTCCTCAGCCTCGCGACGCAGACGCTCGGCCATAGCCCCGTCGGGCGCGGCTACCTTCGGCTGCTCCGGCTTCTTCGGCTGAGCCTTCGGCTTTGTGAACACCGAAGCAAGCTCCGGAATATCCGACGCGTTGATGAATTCTGAGCCTCCGCCGATCACGAAGACACGGGTCTGAGGCGTGAAATCCTGCATGCCGGCAAGATCCTCCTTGCTGTAAGGACCTGATTGAGCGCCGTTCAGCACTATGTAATATTTTTTCTCATTATCAGCCATAATTCAAACTGTTTATCTAATTTAACTATTTATCTAATTTATTTTTTGTCTCTGTAGTATCAGATTTTATATGATCCGTTGGTTTATTTTTGTCTCTGTAAAATCAGATTTTATCTGATCCGGTGGTTTCTCTAATCTATATCACTTTCAATAATTATAGCCTGTGATATTGATTAATCCATAACTCAATATCAGCAAGCAGCAATCGCTGCTTGTCCATTTCAGATGCAAAAATACAAAAATAATCTCGGATATCCTAATCCCCGCCACGATACTTCCTTCACCCCACCTCCCGCAGAACTGTTTAGTCTACTTTATTCACTGGCCGGAAACCTCAAAAAATTTTCTTGTCTTTGCATATTACTTTAACCTCTATCTCCGCATAGCTCATATTAACGCCGGTATCAGAATCCAACCCGACAAATCAACGGATTGGATCTTTCCTTCTTCCTCGAAGGAGACAC
>SFOK01000146.1 GCA_004552395.1 Bacteroidales bacterium
GATGTGCCCTACAGGTACCTGTAATGAAGATTGGCGTGCCAGGTGAATTTCATGAAGATCGATGGCAGCGGACAGCGGAAGACTCAGAGAGGTGTATGCTCCCGCACACACGGGAAGCGGGCGGGACCCATCGGATACAAGTTATCGCGTGGCGAAGGGGGTCTTCTGACAGATCTTCGGCACGGCGACCCTGCCCACAGGTACCTCAGAGCCATCCCCGCGTGGCGAAGGGAAGGAAATCGGTACCGTTGACGGGATTAAGGTCGGGTTTACGACCGGGTTCGGCACGGCGACCCTGCCCACAAGTACTCCAGAGGCATTCCGGCGTGGCGAAGGGGGCTTCTGACAGGTCTTCGGCACGGCTCCCCTGCCCACAGGTACCTCAGAGGCATCCCCGCGTGGCGAGGAGGGTCTTCTGGCCGGTCTTCGGCCCGTCCGGCGGTCAGCATATTCGGAGAACGCGGGGATACGCTGCGTCCGGCCCGCAGGTCTGCATATTCAGCGCCCGGGAATACGCCGCACCGGTCCGGCCCCCGGCATATTCAGTGGGCCCCGGGATATTCATCGAGTGCCCTGGATCAGTCGCGCTCGTAGACATCGCGGGATGGACCCCCGGCATATTCAGTGACCCCCGGCATATTCATCGACCCCCCCTGGATCAGTCGCGCTCGTAGACGTCGCGGGTGTAGACTTTGTCCTTTACATCGTCGAGGGAGCTGTCGTAGCGGTTGGCGAGGATGGAGTGGCTGAGGGCCTTGAACTTGGCAAGGTCGTTGATGACTTGGGAGCCGAAGAAGCTCTCGCCGTCCGGGAGTGTGGGCTCATAGATGATCACGGTGGCGCCCTTGGCCTTGATGCGCTTCATGACGCCCTGGATCGAGCTGTGGCGGAAGTTGTCGGAGTTGGCCTTCATGGTGAGGCGGTAGACTCCGATGACGCAGTCGCGCTCCTTGGAAGCATCCCACTGACCGTTGTCGCTGTAGTAGCCAGCCTTGCGGAGCACCTGGTCGGCGATGTAGTCCTTTCGGGTACGGTTGGACTCCACGATGGCCGTCATCATGTTCTGAGGCACGTCCTGATAGTTGGCGAGGAGCTGCTTGGTGTCCTTCGGGAGGCAGTAGCCGCCGTAGCCGAATGATGGGTTGTTGTAGTGGGTGCCGATACGCGGATCCAGTCCGACGCCGTTGATTATCGCTCTGGTGTCGAGGCCCTTGATCTCGGCATATGTGTCCAATTCGTTGAAATACGAGACGCGGAGGGCGAGGTAGGTGTTGGCGAACAGCTTGACTGCCTCGGCTTCCTTCGCGCCCATGAACAAGGTCGGAATATCTTCCTTGATGGCGCCTTCCTTGAGAAGGTCTGCGAATATGTGGGCATATTCATCGGCCTTCGGGTTGGCTATGGCGACGATGGCGTTGTTCTCTTCGTCCCAGGTCTTTTCCTTGCTTGAAGGCAGGGGTTTCGGGACGCCGACGATGATTCTGGACGGGTAGAGGTTGTCGTAGAGGGCTTTGCTCTCCCTGAGGAACTCCGGCGAGAACAGGAGGTTGAACTTCTTTCCCTTGAGAGAAGGATCGGTGAGGAACCTCAGCGCATACTTCACATAAAGGCTCCGGCAATATCCCACCGGAATGGTGCTCTTGATGACCATCACCGCGTCCGGATTGACATTGATCACAAGGTCGATGACGTCTTCGATGTGATGTGTGTCGAAAAAGTTCTTGGCGGGATCATAGTTGGTCGGCGCCGCAATGATGACGAAATCCGCTTCTGAATATGCCGACGCACCATCGAGTGTGGCCTTGAGCCTGAGCGGCTTCTCCGCAAAGAACTTCTCGATGTAGTCATCCTGTATCGGGCTTATTCTCTTGTTGATCTTTTCGACTTTCTCCGGGATGACATCAACCGCAGTCACCTCATGCTTCTGCGACAGAAGCGTAGCCATGCTTAGTCCGACATATCCAGTGCCGGCCACAGCAATCTTCAATTCATCAAATTCTCGCATGATACTTTGAATTCTCTAATGTTTTGTTTCAGGTTATCGTTCTTTCCGAGGGGGCGTCGGGCCGGGCGGGCTTCTGGCCGGGCGGATGGCTTCGGGCCGGGCAACCGGGCCGGGCGGGTGGCTTCGGGCCGGGCGGATAGTTTCGGGCCGGGCGGGCCAACCATCTCTTCAACTGGCGGTTAGGACCGGTGAGCCAACATGTGGTTCAACCGGTACTCCAACCGGTGGTTCAACCGGTGGTTCAATCGTCCCTACAGCCGAAGCAAAGTTCGTTCCTTCAACCGCTCCTTCAACCGACGCTCCCGACAGTCATGCCAATGCACCTCAACCGAAGTCGCAGACAATGCAACGAGATTCCGGAAGAACAGCATCGGCAATCCTCAAAAATTTATGTGAAGTTACACATTTTTATACGTAAAGCAAAACTCTCCACAACTTGACAGTAATCTCAACTCCAAATGCCAGCCTGAAAC
The DNA here is from genome assembly GCA_004552395.1 of Bacteroidales bacterium. Lineage (GTDB taxonomy): Bacteria > Bacteroidota > Bacteroidia > Bacteroidales > Muribaculaceae > Lepagella. The sequence continues at coordinate 2,479 of SFOK01000146.1, forward strand.
AACCCGTACCCATAGACCCGATTTCGAACATCAAGTCTATGCCAGTGAAACGGCAAAGTCTCTCGGAATCCTACAGAGTCCGATCTATGGCCGATCTTAGGCTGACCCTCCGGCACGGCGACCCCACCCACAGGTACCTCAGGGGCATCCTCGCGTGGCGAAGGGGACTTCTGACCGGTCTTCGGCACGGCTACCTTGCCCACAGGTGTCTCAGGGGCATCCTCGCGTGGCGAAGGGGGTCTTCTGGCCGGCCTTTGGCACGACGACCTTGCCCACAGGTGCCTCAGGGGCATCCCGGCGTGTCGAAATGGTCTTGTATCGGACCTTCGGCACAGCAACCCTGCCCACAGATGCCTCAGTGGCATCCTCGCGTGGCGAAGGGGGCTTCCGGCCGCTCTTCGGCACGTCCACCCTGCCCACAGATGTCACAGTGGCAT
>SFOK01000045.1 GCA_004552395.1 Bacteroidales bacterium
TCGATCATGCGCGATTCGGGTACAAAATAGGGCTCGCGCAGCAGTTTCTGCCACTGCACGCCGCTCTTATCGTTACCGATGTGGGGGAGCAGATCCTTGCTGTAAAGTATACCCTTGATGGTGTCCTGTGTGGTGTCGTAGACAGGTATTCGCGAATAGCCCGACTCGCGGATAGTGCGCATCACCTCGTCCCAGGAGGCGTGGTATTCGATCAGAGTCACATCCACACGCGAGATCATGATGTCGCGCACCTCCTTCTCGCCGAAGGTGAGTATACCTTTGAGCATCTCTTTGTCGCGGCCGGCCTTCACGTCGCTGATGTCGAGGGCCTGTTCGAGCTCGTCGGTGGAGATATTCTCATGTTTCTTGCCTACCACACGGTTCACTATGAACGAGGATTTGACCAGCAGCGAGCTCACCGGATGGAAAAAGGCCATCAGCGCGGTGAGCGCCTTCGAGGCGCCTTTGCTCCACCCCACTATATGCTCCTTGGCCACGAGTTTGGGGAAGATCTCGCCGCAAAGCAGCAACAGGAAAGTGAGCAGCACTGTCTGCACAAGGAAATCCACAGTGGGCGATATGAACGTCACCACCTGGTTAATGGCAAACGAGAGCAGCACTACCATGGTGATATTCACCAGATTATTTGCTATCAGTATGGTAGCTAAGAGCCGTTCGCTGCGGTTTATGAGCGCGAAGGTGCGCCGGGCTGCCGGGTCGCTGTCGGATTCTTCCTCCAGGTCGTCGATGTCGGACTGTGTCAGACCGAAGTAGGCTATCTCGCTGCCGGAGACGAACGCGGAGGCGCCCAGACAGAGCAGGGCTATGATTATGAGGACTGACCACGCCGCCCAACTCATGGTGTCAGGTGCGTGGAAATCTGCGAAACTGTTAAGCAGTACGCTGCATAAATCCGGAAGAGGGTCGGTATCCAAAATAAATATCTTATAAAGTTTGCCGTGGGCTCGGCGCCCGGACGTTGTTATATAGAGCCGATTATGGAGAGCGGTATCCAGAGAGTGGCGGTGAGCAGACCCACCACGAAGGAGGCTATGATCCACCCCTGGGCGCGGTTCGACGCATTCTGAGCCCCGGCTGTATCGCCGCAGCTCCATTTCGTGTCGACCTGGCAGGCGTAGACTATCGCCACCACAGCTAACAGGGTGTTGAAGAAGATAGCCATCACCACAGCCACCCAGATGTAGCTTTTAGGCTTTGCTACGGCGGGGGCGGGTGCCGGAGCGGGCATCACTGTCGCTGCAGACTGCGGCCGACGGGCAAACTCGCGTATCCGCTCTGTGTTGCGGGCCTGGTGAGGTGCATCGGCTGCAGAAGCGGTCTGCACGGGCTCAACGGCCTGCGCTGCCTCGGCTTGGGGTGCGGGGTATGCGCGCGCCTCGGCCTCGGCCCGGCGCTCGGCGGCCTCCTTGTCGGAATATTTCAGTTGAAGAGCCGAGGCCCACTGTTCGTCGGCACTCGGAACCTGGGCGGGTGCGGTGTCGCTACCGGCGGCCGGTCCCGGATTGCCTCCCCGCTTGTTCAGGTCGCTTATCACCTTGACGATGGCCTGCGGGAAAATCTCGTATTCCACCGGATGTATCTTCGCCTCGAGAGTCTCGGCCGTCTCACCCTCGGCAAGCGGGAAACTCTTCTGAAGGATTATCGAGCCGCCGTCTATCTCGTCGGTCACATAGTGCACCGTCACGCCGCTCTCTTTGTCGCCGTCGGCTATCACGGCCTCATGCACATGGTGGCCGTACATCCCTTTGCCGCCATGGCGCGGAAGCAGCGACGGGTGTATGTTGATCACCCGGCCGGGATAAGCCTCCAGTATCTCCGGAGCCACGCGGCGCATGAAGCCTGCCAGCGCCACCAGGTCGATGGAGTAAGGCTTCAGTGCCTCCACGATCTTCTGCGGTTCTTTGCTCCACACGGCGTTGGGGAAATAGAGCACCGGTATGTGGAATGCTTCCATGCGCTTGATCACACCCGCGTCGCGGTTGTTGGTGATGGCCACAGCCACACGCACACGGTTGCCCCCTGCGAACGTGCGGGCTATATTCTCGGCGTTTGTGCCGCCGCCGGAAGCGAATATTGCTATATTTGTCATATCTTTTCTATATCGATTCGTCAGGATGAGAGGTTGCCGGCTCACCTTCGGCAAGATTCTGCATCTCCACAAGGTGGCGGTAGCGCCCGTTGAGAGCCATAAGCTCGGCGTGCGTGCCGCGTTCCACAATCTCGCCGTCCTCGAGCACACAGATCAGCGAGGCGTTCACAATCGTGGAGAGACGGTGGGCTATCACTATCGTGGTGCGGTTCTTCATGAGCCGCTCCAGAGCCTCCTGCACCTGCCGCTCGCTCTCGGTGTCGAGCGCCGAGGTAGCCTCGTCGAGGATCAGCACGGGCGGGTTCTTGAGGATGGCGCGCGCTATGGAGAGACGCTGGCGCTGTCCGCCGGAAAGCTTGCAGCCCCGGTCGCCTATCGTGGTCTGATAGCCGTGCTCCGATGCCATGATGAAGTCGTGGGCGTTGGCTATGCGCGCCGCCTCCTCCACTTGCGCGGGCGTGGCGTTGTCCACTCCGAAGGTTATGTTATTGTAGAACGTGTCGTTGAAGAGTATCGCCTCCTGGTTCACGTTGCCCATGAGCGAGCGCAGGTCCTTCACCCGGAAGTCGCGCACATCCTTGCCGCCGATACGCACTGCCCCTTTCGCGGGGTCCCAAAAACGCGGGATAAGGTCGGCCATGGTCGACTTGCCGCTGCCTGACTGGCCCACGAGCGCCACCGTCGTGCCGGGCTCCACGGTGAGGTTAATGTCGCGGAGCACCTCGCGGCCGGGCGTGTAGGCGAAGCTCACATTGTCGAACGTGATCGGCGCCTTGGCTGCATCGAGGGTGGCGGGGTCGATCGGATGTTCGGGATCGGTGATGCAGTTGGGCGCCTTGAGGATCTTGTCGATACGCTGCATCGAGGCCATGCCTTTCTGTATGGAGTAGCCAGCTTTGGAGAGTTCTTTGGCGGGGTTGATGATACTGTAGAATATCACCATATAATATATGAAGGCGGAGGCGTCGATCGAGCTGTTGCCGCTCAGGATCAGCGTGCCGCCGAACCAGAGCACGATCGCTATGGCTGTGGTGCCCAAGAACTCACTCATGGGATGCGCGAGTGTGTAGCGCCGCTGTATATTGTTGGAGAGGCGGAAGAATTCCTGATTCTGGGCCTCATAGCGGCAGCGCATCTTCTTCTCGGCGTTGAAGGCTTTGATCACCCGCAGTCCGCCGAGCGTCTCCTCGGTGGTGGAGAGTATCTGACCCCAGAGCTGCTGCGCTTCGAGCGACTTGCGTTTCAGCAGCTTGCCCACACGCCCCATCACGAGCCCGGCCACCGGCAGCAGCACAAGCACGAAGAGCGTCAGCTGCCAGCTCACCACAATCATCATGCCCAGACAGACTATGATCATGATCGGGTTCTTGAACAGCATGTCGAGACTCGACATCACGGATGCCTCTATCTCTGTAACATCGCCCGATATTCGCGCCATCACGTCGCCCTTGCGCTCCTCAGTGAAGAAGCCCAGAGGGAGCGAGAGTATCTTGCCGTACATCTCGTTGCGTATGTCGCGCACTATGCCGTTGCGCAGCGGGATTATGAAGAAAGAGCTCAGGTACATCACACCGGTCTTGAGCATCGTCATCACCACGAGCAGCACTGCGAGCAGCGCCAGCGCCGTCGATGCGCCGTAGTCGGCTATCACCCGGTCGGTGTAATAATAGAAATTATTGACTACCACATCTTTAAGCGAGCCGTCGTCCAGAGTCATGTAGACATAGGTCTTGGTGCTCATCTTAAAGAGCATCTGCAGTATCGGGATTATGACCGCGAACGAGAAGAGCGTGAGGAAGGCGGCCAGCATATTGAACAATATGTTGAGCACCACATTCCATTTATAGGGCGCCACATAGCGGCGCATCATCCTGAAGAAATCTTTCACCGTTCTGTATCAGTTCTCTGCGTTAAGTAAGTCCGGGAAACCGACTGATAGAAATCTGACCGGTTTTTGATACTTACTTATCTTTTTCTCTTTTTCTTGCCCGTCTTCTTGCCTGACTTGGAATCCTTGGCGGGCACGTTGAGCTTGTCGCCGGGATGGATCATGTCGCCTTTCAGCTTAGGATTGGCCTTGCGGAGCTCGTCCACTGTCACACCATTGCGCTTGGCGATACGTTCCAGATTCTCGCCGCTTGTGACGGTATGTGTGGTGGACTTGGGAGTCTCCTTCTTGGAAGCCTTGCTGTTCTGCTTCGACTTTTTAGCTTTCTTTGAGCTCTTCTTGGACGCATTGTCATCCTTTGCCGCCTTCTCGGCTTTGCTCTTCGAACCGCTCTTCACGGCGCTGTTGTCCGTGTCATTGTCGGTCTTGGCTGTTTTGGATGCAGTTCCCTTGGTGGAAGCCTTGGCTGCTGCCTTCGACGACGCCGACGCCGAATCGCCTCCTGCGCTCGCGGTATCGTCGGGAACAAGTATCTTGAGCTGCTGACCGGTGCGCACTGCATTGCGGCGCAGCGAGTTCCAGCTCTTTATGTCGTCCTGGCTCACATTGTAATCCCGCGCTATGGAGGCGAGTGTCTCTCCGGCTGCCACCTTATGCGTGATGGTCTTGGTGCGTGTGGCGCCACCCTTCTGTGACTCCTTCTGCGCTGAGGCGGCCTTCACCATGGCCACCTCCTCCTGCGCTTTCTCATCAGCCTCGGAGATCTGCGGCTCCGTGGCTTCGGCTGTCAGCTCGGGAGTTATCTCAGGCTCTGACGATGCGGCCACACCCGGCTCGGCTGTCTCGCGCTGCTCGTATTTAATAGCGTCGTGAGCCAGGATGTCATCCTCGCTCAGCAGGTAGGCGTGGATCTGCTGCGAGGGTAGTATCAGGAAGTAGCTGCGCCCCTCGCCTGCGGGGATTAGGTCTTTGCGGAACTGCGGGTTGAGAATACGGAGCTCATCCACAGGTATGTTGAGCACATCGGAAATCTGATTGAAATGCAGGCGCGAATTCACGGCCACAGTATCGGTGACGAGCGGCTTGGTGGCCAGCACCGGACTGATATTGTGGTCCTTATAGTAAGTCATCACATAGTTGGCCGCAATGAACATCGGCACATAGCCGCGTGTCTCCTCGGGCAGATACTTGTAGATGGCCCAGAAGTCAAGGTCGGTGGCGTCGCCTCCGGCGCGGCGCAGCGCTTTGTTGACAGTGCCCGGGCCGCAGTTATAGGCCGCGATGGCGAGTGTCCAGTCTCCGTAGGTGGCGTAGAGATCCTTCAGATAACCTGCCGCTTTCTCGGAGCTGAGATACGGGTCGCGTCTCTCGTCCACAAGCGAGTTGACCTCAAGGCCAAGGCCCTTGCCGGTGCCTAACATAAGCTGCCAGAGGCCGGCCGCGCCGTGCTTGCTCACTGCGTTCGGGTTGAGGCCCGACTCAATCACCGGCAGATACTTGAGCTCCAGAGGGAGGCCCTTCTCTTCGAGCGCCTGCTCGAAGATAGGCGTGTAGTAATTGCTCAACCCCAGCAGCACAGCCACCTGCGCGCGCGAACGCGATGTGTAACGGTCAATGTAGCTGCGCACTATCTGATTGAAAGGCATCTCGATCACTGTCGGCATGGCTTTCAGGCGCTTCTTGATCGTCTCGTCGGAAGTGGCAGGGTCCCCTTCGCTGGCGTAGCGGTCGTCGGTGGTGGTATAGTTTTTCATATACCAGCTCTCGAGCATCTTCTGCGTGTTCTGCTCGAAGGTCTCGGGATAGACTATCGCCTTGTCGGTGATGCTCTCCTTGAGGTCGAGCACATTGGGCGACTTGGTCTGCGCGGCGGCGGGAAGCGCCATCACCAGGGCTGTAAGGAGAAGGTTGAGTTTCTTCATATCTTGAGGATTTTGAAGTCGGTTTTTTGGTCGGTTAATCTTGCTTTGTGTGTTTAAGAGACTTTGCCAAGGTTTCCCGGGGCACTGTGCCTCAGAACACCACCGCCCAGTTCAGGCCCAGCGACACGCGGCGGTCGACCGGATCCAGAAACATGGCGGGCTGTAGGTCCATGGAGAGGTCGGGAGAGATGTCGAAATGAGAGAGAGAGGCATCCACGTATGCATCGAGCATACAGAGCAGATAGAGTCCTGCCATGCAGATGATGCAGAGGTCGCGGTTGCGGCGGTAGAAATCTTTGCGCGACCGGAGTCGGTTCTGCAGCCACGCTTTGTCAAGGTCGTCCTCCGTGGTGGTCGGAGGGAAGAAATTCATGTACGAATTCGTCGCCGGGTCGTTGTCCATGATGTCGCGGTAGGCCTGCGTGTAGTCCTTCAGCTGCCTGTTGTTCCACGATGTGGCGTAGCCCAGACCCATGAAGCCGCCTATGATGATGGGCAGCTTCCAGTAGCGCCGGTTGTAGACCTGCCCCAGGCCGGGGCATAGCGCCGAGAGCCATACGGCCCTCGAAGGATTCGGGTTGAAGTCGCGTCGCATGCCGCGCGTGGGATCGTAGCCCGGAGCCGTCACCACCACAAGAGCGGAGTCGCCGGCCATGGCTGCGGAGTCGCCTGGAGCCGTGAGCAGCGCCTGCGCTGCCAGTGCTGAGTCAGCCTCGGCCGTGGGCTTCACTTTCAGCAGCAGCTCGGCATCCGCTATCGTGTCGGCGGTCTGCGGTATGCCGGTGGGCATAGGCAGAGGATCCTGCGTGCCGCTGCTCAGCACGGCCTGCAGCGGCTCGGGTGCCGCCACAAGCAGACAGAGAAACGCCATAGCAAGGCGCATCGGAAGCGATATGCGGTCTGACTCTTTCACGCCTCAGCGGAGTTTTTCAAATAAGGCCACGAGCTTCTGGAGCTCGTCGTCATTGTTAAACTTCAGTGTGATGGAGCCTTTGCCGTCGTCGTGGCGCACAAACTTCACCGGAGTGGAGAAATAGCTCTGCAGATCCTTGCGGAAGAAATCGTACTCTTTCGACGACGACGATGTCACACTCTTGCGGGTGATTTTCGCCTTCTTGCCTGCGGCCGCATCGGCCTTGGCGCCCGACGCCACCTCCTCGACCTTGCGCACCGACAGACCCTCCTTCACTGTCAGCTCGTAGAGCTTGAGCTGCTGCTTGGGGTCGTCGATGGTGAGCAGAGCGCGCGCGTGGCCCATGTCGATCAGATGATCGCGCAGACCGAGCTGCACCTCCGCGGGCAGTCGCAGCAGACGCAGATGGTTGGCTACGGTGGCACGTTTCTTACCCACTCGCTCGGCCAGACGGTCCTGCGTGAGCCCGTAGGAGTCCATCAGCTTCTGGTATGTGAGCGCAATCTCTATGGCGTTGAGGTCCTCGCGCTGGATATTCTCTATGAGGGCCATCTCCGTCACTTCGGCGTCGGAAGCCGTGCGTATGTAGGCGGGCACGGTCCGCAGACCTGCCATACCGGCGGCGCGCCAGCGCCGCTCGCCCGCTATGATCTGGTATTCGCCGTTGTCGAGGCGGCGCAGCGAGAGCGGCTGTATGATGCCTAACTCGCGTATGGAATCGGCAAGCTCCGCCAAAGCTTCCTGCGAGAAGTTCGTGCGGGGCTGGTCCGGGTTGGGCTTGATCAGGTCAAGCGCCACGTTGTTTATTTCCGAAGAGCCTGCAGTCTGTATTTCGTTCATCGAGATGAGCGAGTCCAGGCCGCGGCCCAGTGCATTGCGTTTCATTCGTTTCTGTATTAGTGTCTGCCGCGGGAACTACCGCCCGCAGCGTCTCCGGAACTTCACCGGAATTTATTTCCGGACTCCCCGGATCTTGTCTCCCGGTCCTTACCGGAAAGCCGTCTCGGGTCCGTCGTTTACGAAGCCTTCTTCTGCGGCTTGTTGCGCTCTATGAGCTCGCGGGCCAGCTGCCGGTGGCTGATCGTGCCGCGGCACTCGGGATCGTAGAGCGTCACGGGCAGACCGTGACTCGGCGACTCCGACAGCTTGATATTGCGCGGTATCACGGTGGAGAACACCATATCGCCGAAATGCGTCTTGAGCTCCTCGTAGATCTGATTCGCCAGTCGCAGACGCGCGTCGTACATCGTCACGAGGAATCCCTCGATCTCGAGCGGCGGGTTCAGATGGCTCTTTATGATACGGATCGTGTTGAGCAGCTGCGTGATTCCGTCGAGAGCAAAATATTCTGCCTGAACGGGTATGATCACCGAGTCGGCCGCCGTCAGAGCGTTGACTGTGGTGCTTCCAAGCGACGGCGAACAGTCTATGAGTATGAAGTCGTAGTCGTCCTTCACCGGCTCTATAGCCCGGCGAAGCACCTTCTCGCGGTCGGGCTTGTTGATAAGCTCCAGCTCGGCGCCCACAAGGTCGATGCGCGAGCCGACTATCTTGAGGCCCTCCACACACGTCTCCTGCACAGCCGCCTTCATCGGATAGTCGTCGACAAGACATTCGTAGATCGATACCTGAGCCTGACGCGGGTCGAGCCCCAGACCCGATGTGGCGTTAGCCTGAGGGTCAGCGTCGATGAGAAGTATCTTCTTCCCTTTCTCCGCCAGACATGCGGCAAGGTTGATGGCCGTGGTCGTTTTGCCCACGCCTCCCTTCTGATTCGCTATTGCTATGATTTTACCCATTCTGTTGCGTTTCACCGAGACCGGAGCGGCAGCCTTTCGCCGCCGGCTCTCTTACCGATACCCGCCTTCACTGCCGGGCGTTATCAGCCTGATTACGATGCAGTTGACTCTCCGAGTGAAGAGCCGGGCATCCCCGTTCCCATATTTTTTGCAAAGTAACAAAAAAATAGCGAATTTTCCCAATTTCCGCCCGCTTTATACTCCCCTCAGTATTTTAAAAATTGTTAATAACCCCGCCCGGCTCCCTCTCTCCTCCCCGCCCGACGCCCTCCCCCGACGCCGTCCTGCCTCCTCTCTCACATCGAGAAGTATCGGCCATGGCGTAGTCCCCGGTCCGCAGCATCGTGCAGAATTCACCGCGGCTCATCGCCATGAGAAACTCCTCGAAATCCATCGGATAAATTGTGAGCATACCGACCTTTCCCACAGGAAATGATTCCTGACGGGCAAGCGTGATGCCGAGCAGCGAACCGGCTGCAATCACATGATATTCAGGCGCATTCTCGTAGAAATATTTCAGAGCATGGAGTCCGCGCGGAGCCTCCTGTATCTCGTCAAAGATGATCAGGGTCTTGCCGGGCACGATCGACTGACCCGACAAGGCCTGCAGACCGATCAGCATACGGCTTATGCCGTAATCGGCAAGGAAAAACGTCTGCATCAGCGGCTCGTTGTCGCAGTTGATGTAGACCACATTCTCCTATTCCTTGGCACCAAACTCACGCATCAGCCATATCTTGCCGACCTGACGCGTTCCCAAAAGCACCATGGGTTTACGGCTCTTCGACTCCTTCCACTCCTTCAGTTTCTTGTTGGCTTTTCGCTGCATCTCCTTTATCGTGCTGAATTTCAGGCAAAATTACACTTTTCAAAGGATATATCCAAGCCGGAATCACACTTTTCAGGACTTTGAGCTCACCAAGCCTTTCTCGCGGGGATTAGAGGAGCTCGCCGAGGAGGGTCGCTGAGGAGAAGCCGGTCACGCGGACACGGCGGAACTGGCCGGGACGGGCGTCGCCGCGCGGAAACACCACGACTTTGTTCTGCGACGTGCGGCCGAAAAAGTCGTCGGCCGAACGCTTCGACCTTCCCTCCACAAGCACCTCGAACTCCTTGCCCACATCGGCGGCGTTAGAGCGCGAAGAGAGCTCGTTCTGCAACTGTATCATGCGGTTAAGCCTCTCTACCTTAACCTCTTCCGGCACATTGTCGGGAAGATGCTTCGAGGCGAACGTTCCCGGCCGCTCCGAGTATTTGAACATGAACGCGGAGTCGAAGCCGGCCTCCTCCATCAGCGAAAGCGTCTGAAGGAAATCCTCCTCGGTCTCGCCGTGGAAGCCGGTAAACATATCAGTGCTCAAGCCGCAGCCCGGTATGATACGCCGGATCGCAGCCACACGATCCAGATACCATTGTCGGGTATAGCGGCGGTTCATCGCCTTTAGCACGGCATCGCTGCCCGACTGCACCGGCAGATGTATATGCTTGGCTATGTTGGCATTGCGGGCCACAACCTCGAGCGTCTCGTCGCTCATATCCTTGGGATGAGAGGTCGTGAAACGTATCCTCATGCCGGGAGCCTCGCGGGCCACAGCCTCGAGCAGCTGCGGGAAACGGATCTCCTCCCCGGTCTCAGGATCTTTCCAGCAATAGGAATTCACATTCTGGCCCAGAAGAGTAGCCTCCTTGAAATTGCGGTCGCGGAGATCGCGCAGCTCCCTCAGGATACTCTCCGGCTCGCGGCTGCGTTCGCGGCCGCGGGTGTAAGGCACTATGCAGTAGGAACAGAAATTGTTGCAGCCGCGCATTATCGAGATGAAACCCGAGATGAACGCGTTGCCCAGGCGCCGCGGCACTATGTCGCGGTAAGTCTCCGTGAGCGAGAGCTCCACATTGACAGCCGGTACACCCTGCTCGGCCGCACCCACAAGCTGAGGCAGGTCGAGATAAGCGTCGGGACCGGCCACAAGATCCACACCGTGCTCGCGCACAAGCTCGTCCTTGAGGCGCTCGGCCATGCAGCCCAAGACTCCGATCACGATCCGCTTCTTCGATTTCTGCCGCCGGGCACGCCAGTAAGCGAGCCGCGAATATATTTTTTGCTCGGCATTGTCGCGTATCGAGCAGGTGTTGATCATCACCGCGTCAGCTTCGCTGTCCGTCTCGGTCAGATCGTAGCCGGCGAGCCCCATCATAGTCGCAACAACCTCACTGTCAGCCACATTCATCTGGCATCCGTAAGTTTCGATGCGCACTTTTTTAGTATTTGTGCAATTATCTTCGTTCCGGGGCAAAAAAAATGGCTCCATAATTTTGTCGGTAAAGGTGTTTGTTGTAATTTTGTGACTGCAAAATTACCATAAAATCCAAGGGATTGCAAATTTCCCTTGACTCACTATTGCAAATTTACCATAAAATCTAATAGGTTAAACATGAGCATTCCTTTCATTACGGCAGAAGAGGCCGCCGCTTGTATCAACAACGGTGACAATGTGGGCCTTTCCGGCTTTACCGCTTCCGGCACTCCCAAAGTGGTGACTGTTGCTTTGGCAAAGCGCGCCAAAGAGCTTCATGAAAAAGGCGAGCCTTTCAAGATAAATCTTTTCTCCGGCGCCAGCACCAACGACCATGTCGACGGTGAGCTCGCTCGCGCTGAAGCAGTCAATCTCCGCACCCCCTATCAGGGCCACCCCGACAGCCGCAAGGCCATCAACTGCGGCCAGATCCACTACTTCGACTATCACCTCTCGCACCTATCTCAGGACCTCCGCTACGGTTTCTTCGGCCCCATCGACGTGGCTATCATCGAAGCTACAGAGATGAGCCCCAACGGCGACGTCATCCTCGGCGCAGGCCTCGGCATGGCTCCCACAATCGCCGCCATGGCCAAGAAAGTAATCATAGAATATTCTTCGTATTACCATACATCCTTCCGCGGCTTCCACGACAACTATATCCCGGCCGACCCTCCTCACCGCCGCGAGATACCCATCTATAAGCCCAGCGACCGCATCGGATCCACAGTTCTCCATATCGATCCCAAGAAGATCATCGGTATCGTGCCCTCCAACGCCTCCGAAAGCATCAAGCCTTTCGCAGCCGGCGACGAGACCACAGAGCGCATCGGCGCCAATGTATGCCACTTCCTGGCCGAGCAGCTCCGCCAGGGCGAGATACCCAAGGAGTTCCTCCCCATCCAGTCCGGTGTGGGCAACGTGGCCAACGCAGTGCTCTACGGTCTGGGCGAGAATCCAGAGATACCTCAGTTCCAGATGTATACAGAGGTGATCCAAGACGCCGTGATGCACCTCATGGAAGAGGGCAAGTGTAACTTCGCCTCTACTTGCGCGCTCACATTCTCCGACGAAGCCATGCTCTCCTTCATGGACAACATCGACTTCTTCCGCGACAAGATACTGATGCGCCCCGGCGAGATCTCCAACAGCCCCGAGATCGTGCGCCGTCTCGGCCTCATCGCCATGAACACGGCCCTCGAAGCCGACATCTTCGGCAACGTGAACTCCACTCATGTGCTCGGCACCAAGATGATGAACGGTATCGGCGGTTCTGCCGACTTTTCCCGCAACGCTTACCTCTCCATCTTCTCCTGCCCCTCAATCCAGAAGGGCGGCAAGATCTCGGCCATCGTGCCTATGGCAAGCCATGTGGACCACAGCGAACACTCCGTCAAAGTGCTTGTCACAGAGCAGGGTGTGGCCGACCTCCGTGGCAAATCGCCCCGCCAGCGTGCCGAGACTATCATCGAGAACTGCGTTCACCCCGACTATAAGCAGCTCATGTGGGACTACCTCAAGCTCACACAGAAGCCGATCCATACGCCCCACAACCTCCACGCAGCCTTCGCACTCCACGAAGCCTTCGCAGAGACCGGCGATATGCGCAACGCTGACTACGGCCGCGCCGAACGCCTCAACGAGACCAACGACTGAACGCCCTCCCCGGGCCGTTTTAGGTCGAAATGACTGAAGCCGCGGGCCGCTGAAATGTTAAATTTGAAAAAAAGACGAAAAAATCGCCACAGACATTAAACCTTTGGTAATTTAGATTGTCTTTAAGATATATCCCCTGCCGTAGCCGCGAGATTTCCCGGTGTCAAAACCAACGGCAAAGGATAGCAACAAGGATTTAATGGAACTAAATTCTTGCTTCATTAACCTTAAACCGTCGGTAGCCGAGGCTATCGGCGGTTTTTGCTTTCCCCCCTCGCTTTCCCTTCCCTCCCCCCGCCGCTCACCCTTCGCCGCGCTTCACAAATTTTCATTGATTTTTCGCTTTCACAAATTTGTGAAAATCAAAAACTATTTATACCTTTGCACCGTAATAGAGATATGAATGGTCGTAATCTTCCAACAAACTTACCTGCGCGATCTCTTTGAGACCGGAAAAATGCTCTGACAAAAAGCATCGATTTCAGCCCGATATTGTCAAGCGCTACCAAAAGCGAGTAATGATGCTCTGCGCTGCGCCTTCCGCCAAGTCGTTGTATCAAATCAAATCGCTGAATTTCGAGGCATTGACCGGTGACAAGGC
>SFOK01000046.1 GCA_004552395.1 Bacteroidales bacterium
ACTTAAGCAAAGAAGAAATGCAAAAAAGCAAAAGGACTCGCATCAGCACGCCATATTCGGCGCTGTGGCTCAATCACATAGCCCGCTATGCTCAATCGCCCACAGCCCCGAATCTGACGCACTGCTGCGACCCTGACGTTAACAAATTTTGTGCAACGGGCTCTTAAAGTAACCAAAAGATCTACACCTTTAATTCTAAGACCAAATCATGATTACCACACTGATTTTGATTTTCTTCATCGGCTATCTGGCCATTGCGCTCGAGCATCCGCTCCGCGTGGACAAGACGGCTACTGCGCTTCTGCTCGGCATGGTGCTGTGGATTCTCTATGCCGTATTCGCCGAATACATAGTTCCGAATGTGGAGAGCAAGGAGCTCGCAGATTATGTGGCGGCGCATCCCAGACTCGCGGCCGAAGGGCTGCACCAGCAGGCGCTTGACTATATACTGAACGTCAAGATTGTGGAGGCGCTCGGGGACATCACACAGACGCTTTTCTTCCTCATCGGCGCCATGACGATCGTGGAGCTTGTCGATGTTCACGGAGGCTTCAGTGTGATCACCAACGGTATCACCACCAAGAACAAGAAGACACTGCTCTGGGTGCTCTGCATCACCACATTCCTGTTCTCGGCCGTGCTCGACAACATGACCACAACCATAGTGATGATCCTGCTGCTGCGCAAACTCATAGCCGACAAACAGGAACAGTGGCTCTATGCCGGCATGATAGTGATAGCGGCCAACACCGGCGGCGCCTGGTCCCCTATCGGCGATGTCACCACCATCATGCTCTGGGTGAAGGGCAACGTCACTGTGACAGCGCTCATAGAGTTTGTGCTGCTCCCCAGCGTGGTGGCCATGATAGTGCCGCTGCTCGGCATCTCTCGTCAGCTCAAAGGCTCGATCACGACGCATCCTGTCGACACGGAGGATTATCCCGCCATCTCCCACAAGGAGAGGCTTCTGATCTTCTGCCTCGGTGTGGGCGGACTGATATTTGTGCCTATTTTCAAGACCATCACACACCTGCCCCCGTTTGTGGGCATGCTTCTTGTGCTGAGTGTGCTCTGGATCTTCACCGAGATATTCTACAACGGCAAGATGCTTGACCGCGCTCAGGAACAGCGCATGCCGAAAGTGATACGCCGCATCGACATGCCGTCGATACTCTTCTTCCTCGGCATCCTCATGGCCGTGCAGGTGCTTCAGGCATCGGGCATTCTGGCCGCCGCGGCCAAATGGCTCGACGAGAGCATCCACGATGTCTTCGCCATCAATGTGATACTGGGCGGCATGTCGTCAGTATTCGACAATGTGCCCCTCGTGGCCGGCGTCATGGGCATGTATCCGGTGGCCGATCCCGGAGCCGTGGGCTACGCCGCCAACTTCATGGTCGACGGCGTATTCTGGGAGTTCCTCAGCTACTGCGCCGGTGTGGGCGGCTCTCTGCTCATCATAGGCTCCGCCGCCGGTGTGATCGCCATGGGTCTGGAGAAGATCAACTTCGGATGGTATCTGAAAAAATTCACGCTGTGGGCTTTGGCGGGTTATCTTGCCGGCGCGGCGGTGTATATAGTGGAATGTATGCTCTTCAAAGGAGCGGCGCTCTGACAAAAACAATACTGAATTTTTCACCGCGCGGTCAAACGCAACATTTGTCCGCGCGGAATCGTTTACAGAATAGGGCTCTCCCCTCCTCAGAAACACACGAAATAAAAACAGATTCAGAAATGAAACGAATGTCAGATTACAGGGACATGGTCGAATCCGAGATCAAATCCCTGCGACTTCCGGCGGACAGGTTCCCCGGCCTTTACAAACCCATATATTACTCGCTCGAGAACGGAGGCAAACGCCTCCGCCCTATCCTGCTGCTCATGGTCTGCGACGCTTTCGGCGGCGACCCGCAGGAGGCTGCGGCAGCCGCTCTAGGCATTGAGATGTTCCATAACTTCACCTTGCTCCACGACGATGTGATGGACAACTCCGCGCTGCGCCGCGGCAAGGAGACGGTGGTGGCCAAATGGGGCATAAACACGGCCATCCTCTCGGGCGACACCATGCTCACTCTCGCCTCGGAATATATGGCTAAGGTCCCTGACGACAAGCTGCGCCGCGTCCTCGACGTCTTCAACCGCACGGCCATCGGCGTCTATGAGGGTCAGCAGCTCGACATGGAGTTCGAGAACCGCACCGATGTCTCGCTCGACGAGTATCTGAATATGATACGCCTCAAGACCTCGGTACTTCTCGGCGGCGCATGCGAGATAGGCGCTATCCTCGGCGGCGCTTCCGACGAGGAGGCCCGCGTGCTCTACCGCTACGGCGAGGCCCTCGGCGTGGCTTTCCAGATTCAGGACGACTATCTCGACATCTACGGCGACGCTGCCACCTTCGGAAAACCGATCGGCAGCGACGTGCTCAACAATAAGAAGACTTTCCTCACCCTCTCCACTCTCTCGCGCGGCGACGCCGACGCTTCGGCGCTCAAGTCGGCCATGTCGCTCCCCGCAGGTGACCTCAAGGTGCGCACCGTGCGCAACATATTTACGGCCGCCGAGATGCCGCGCGTATGCCGCAAGGCCTGGGCCGAGTGGTCGGGCCGCGCTATCAAGTCGCTCGCCGATACTTCGCTCGGCAAAGAGAGTGTAGCAGCTCTCAAGGGTCTGGTGGAAAAGCTCATAGACCGCAAAAAATAAGAGTTTGTTTAATAAAAAAATGTTAAACAAGCTCTAAACATGATCGACACCCACACACATCTCTATCTCCCCGAGGATTTCCCCGGCGACGAGGGGCGTCTGGCTGTGGAGCGCGCGTTCGGAGCCGGTGTGGAGGAGCTCATCTTCCCGGGCATTTACACCGAGTCGGTCCCGCAGATGCGCGCCCTGCAGCGGCAGTTCCCGGGGCGCATACATGTGGCCCTGGGCCTCCACCCCACGGAGCTCACCGACACCTGGCGCGACGACCTGAAGGCTCTCCGCCCGCTCATGGAGGCCGGCGATGTGGTGGCCGTGGGCGAGATAGGCATCGACCTCTACTGGAGCCGAGAACACCGCGACCGCCAGATCGAGGCGTTCCGCGAGCAGACCGCCATAGCCGCGGAGCTCGGTCTGCCGGTGATCATCCATTGCCGCGAAGGACTCGACGAGACGCTGCAGGTGATCAGCGGCCTGAAGGCTCAGGACAAGTGCCCGCGTCTGCTGTTCCACAGCTTCACCTACGGCCACGATGAGGTGAAGCGCATACGCGCCGTGGACCCGGAAGCGATGTTCGGCATAAACGGTGTGGCCACTTTCAAGAGCGCTGCCAATGTGCGCGAGGCCGTGAGCGAAATCGGCGCTGAACATATCCTGCTCGAGACCGACTCGCCGTATCTGGCGCCTGTACCATACCGCGGCCGACGCAACGAATCGGCTTATCTGCCCGCCACAGCAGCCAAGGTGGCCGAGGTGCTCGGCCTCACAGCCGCCGAGGTGGACCGTATCACGACAGGCAACGCCCGCAAATTCTTCAGACTGAAATGATTATAAGAGAAGCTGATGCCGCCCGCGATGCGGCCCGGATAGCTGAGATATATAAGCCTTACGTGGAGCATACGGATATCTCGTTCGAGACCGTGGCTCCCGACGAGGAGGAGATACGCCGCCGTATCCTCAGCCTTCAGCCCGACTATCCTTACTTCGTGGCGGAGGATGAGAGCGGCCATCTGCTCGGCTATTGCTACGCCCACCCCTGGAAGGCGCGCGTATCCTACAATCCCACGCTCGAGACCTCCATCTATCTGCGTCCTGAAGCGAAAGGGCTCGGCATTGGTACGGCGCTCATGCACAAGCTCACCGAGGCGGCCCGCGGAAAAGGGTTCGTCTCGCTGATAGCCTGCATCACGGCCGACAACGAGGAGAGCTGCGCTTTTCACCGCAAGCTCGGTTTCGAGCAGGTCTCGCTGTTCAAAAAGGTGGGAAGGAAGTTCGGTCGGCTCCTCGATGTTGCCGACTTCCAGTATATGCTCTGAAAGCCCCGCGCAAATAATCAGTTCCCAATCCGATAGCTCCGAGAATTCCGATTCCTCCGATTGTTCCGATCCCGAAGCCTCACTGCCATCCTCTGCGGCGGCGGAAGAAGCTGAACTTGGCTGCCGGAGCCCCTTTGCCGAACACTGACGAGAGTGTGTCGAGCGGAGCCGGAAGATCTGTCTCGGCTCCGAACTGCTCCGGATATATCACGAGCAGGTTCTGCCGCGAGAAATAGCGGCTCAGATACGCCGGCATCGTCTCCAGGTCGGGCGAATAAGAGAGCGACGTGCTGCGGGCGCTCACCATCACGAGCAGGTCATCGTCGTCGATATTGCCCGAAAGCGCTATGAAATCTTCCCAAGAGTGTATCACCGAATAAGCCACCTCCACATGGTAATCGTCCTGTGTCATCAGGGCGCCTATGAACCGCGCCGTGTCGGGATAGGCCACAAACACGAGCCTGCATCCTATCTGCGAGGAGAGCATGCCGATGCGGGCCACCCAAAGGCGGAAACCGGTCTCGAACTGCGCTTTCTCAGGCACCACTACCACCATGCGCTGAAGTGTATTTACCGGCACATAGCAGCGCGACATTATCACCATAAGATTCGTGGAACTGAGCAGCTGCTCGATCATACTGCCGTAGAATGTGTCCACAATATTGGCCTTGCGGTGCAGCCCGATGATTACCTCTGTGCAGTTACGTTCCTTGATCACATTGGTGATTCCCGTCACAGTATTGGTGTCGTAACGCTCTATCTCCTGCACCGGCACATCGGCCGATTCCGCCGATTTCAGCGCATCCTTCATGGCTTCGCGCCCCATGTTCGTGAGTGTGGCGTCGTCGGAGTTGCGCACGAACAGGGCGCAGATCGGATTGGTATTTCCCATGCGACGCATCAGCAGCGCGAGCCTCATCAGTCCGGCCGACGTCATCGGGTTGGCCACAGCCACAAGCTGACGCGCATATTTGAACCCGGCTTTCGGATCCTTCTTCAGCTCCCGCTCGGCGATGCCGAGACGCAGCTTGCGGGCCGCCCGCTCGGTCACCACGGAGGCTACGGCGCAGCATGCCAGTATCATTATCACGGCGCCGTTCATCACATCTTCGCTGATCAGGCCGTACTTATAGCCGATAATCGTGGCGGCGATGGTGGCAGCCGCCTTGCCCGACGTCAGACCGAACATGAGACGCCTCTCGCCCGCACCGAGACCGAGCAGCTTCTGCTGTATGAACGCGGCGAGCCATTTGAGCAGAAGCGCCGTCAGGGTCATGCACACGGCCATGCGGATCACTGACCATCCGCTTATGATCACACCCACATCCATGAGCATGCCCACACCGATCAGGAAATACGGTATGAAGATGGCGTTGCCCACAAACTCTATGCGGTTCATCAGGCCGCTGCGGTACGGGATGAAACGGTTCAGCACCAGTCCGGCGTAGAACGCGCCCAGAATACCCTCCAGACCTATGAGCTGGGCGAGCAGCGCGGCCAGAAGCACCTCAGCCAAGATGAAGATGAACTGGAGCACACGGTCGCTGAAACGGCGCAGAAACCACCGCGTGGCTGCCGTGAACGCCCACTGAATACCCTTGGCATAGAACACTATGCTTATCACGAGTATCCACACGCGCCCCCAGTCGGGTGTGCCGTGATATTTCACGTCGACAACTTCGGCGAGCACAATCAGCGCCAACAGCACGGCCGCTATTGTGCCGCAGACGGCTATCACACTCGCCCGCGATGCGTTGAGGCCGAAGCGGCTTACTATCGGGTAGGATATCAGTGTGTGCGAGGCGAGCATCGAGGCTATCAGGAAGCTCGTCAGCAGCGAGCAGTCGAGCAGATAGTAGCTCACCGCCACACCTCCGGCAAAGGGGAGTATGAAGCTCAGGAGGCCGAACTGAAGCCCGGCTTTCCAGTTGCGCTTCAGGTTGAGCATGTCGATCTCCACACCGGCCAGGAACATGAGATAAAGGATACCTACCTGGCCGAAGATCTCGAAGCTCGCGTCCCTGTCTATGAGGTTCAGAGCGTGCGGGCCGATCAGGATGCCGGCCAGAATCATACCCACGATATTCGGTATGCGGAGCTTATGAAGCAGAAGCGGCGCCACGAGTATCACCACTAAGACCACGAAGAATATAGCCACAGGATTAGCCAGCGGAAGCTCTATGGAAGGGAGCTGCAGCGAAAGCGGAATCAGATGGGCAAGCGGTACGGTCATGTGCTGTTAAGTAACTCGCAAATATTAGATGATACATAATTGCGAAGGATTTTTGTGTGATTTGGCCGGTTGAGCGAAGGAGAGTAGCGGGCTACATAACTGAGCTCCACCGGACAAAGCGCAAAAAAGACGAGCAAGGATGTGTCAGAATTCTGAGTTACATAATTTGTTTTACCATTAACTAATTTTTAAGAGTCACTTAATACCAGTTGATGCCGTTGGAGCGCGAGGATCGTTTGTCGTACTTGAAGTCGCGCAGCAGCGAGGACTTCACGGCTATGTGGAAATTATATGATTTGTACGGGCCCACGGGCACGAACGAACACGACATGGTGAAGCAGTGCAGGTCGCGGCTTACGCTGCAGTTGGCATACGCGATCTTGTGCAGGTCGAAGTTGTAGGAGGCCGTGAAGCTGATGTTCCAGTTCTTGGTGGGGCGTATCGAGCCGTTGAGCGAGAGGTTCTGCGTCCACTTCCCTTTGTACTCGAGCTTGTCGTAGTCGAACTCTCCGTAACCGTAGTTGAGCGAATAGTTGAAAGACAGTGACCACGGCACCGTCCATGCCTCGTAGCCGTCGGCGTCGGCATTGTTCTCGTCCTTCTTATTGTTCTTGTCGCGGCGGGCTTGCGCTCGCGAGGCGAAATCGCCCTCCTCGCCGTCGTCGTCCTCATACTCCTCGTCTTCCTCGCCGTAGAGATAGTCGTCGTAGTCTTCGCCGAAGGTGGACTCGCCGTTGTTGTTGTTGTTGCGGTTGCGCTTGAAGGTGTTGTTGTTGAGGGTGTAGGAGAACGATGTGCCGGTGCTCGACAGCCTCGCCAGACCCTTGTGGGCCTGTAGGCGGGTGCGGTTCACACGCACCGGGGAGCCGTTCGCGTTGAGCGCATAGGTGTAAGGATCCCAGGTCGCCCTCAGGTTCAGGTTGAAGTTGCGTGTGAGGCGCAGAAGTATCGACGTGTCGATATTGCTCCACCGCAGCGAATCGGCCGCGAAGTTGTAGCTCTGCTGTATCTGCAGATTCTCAATCAGCGATATCTTCTTGAAGCCGGTGGAGTCCTCGTCGCTCTTCACCTTCATCTCCAGGTTGTTGGCCAGGTTCACGGTGACCATGCCGGTCTTGCCCATGCCGGGCACTCCGTAGAGCGAGCCGTTGAAATAGCTGTAGCGGCGCTGTTCGGTCTTCCCCTCGGGCGAAGTATAATTGTAGGTGCCGTAGATACCCCACATCGGGTCGGCGAAGTCGGGCGAGGCGCTGAAGGAGACCGTAGGCGTCAGCACGTGGCGTATCATCTGTATCTTGTCGCCGAATATCTTCAGCGGCTTCCAGAAACCATAGAGCTTGGTGTCGAAGCTCAGCGAAGCGTTGAAGTCGAACACGTTGTAGAAGCCGTAGGTCGTGTCGAGCACCTCGGCCGCCGCTCCCGGATCCCAGCTGCGGCGCACCTTGGAGGTGTACATGCGGTCGTTGAAGGAGATCGACGGCGATACGTTGATATAGTTGAAGATGTTGAATGTGGCCGAAACGGGCAGACTGTGGCGCATACCGTTGCGCCAGTCCTTGATCAGGCTCTTCTTGAAGAAAACATCCTGCTTGGCCTGCAGCGAGTTCTGAAACTGTCCGGTATATGACAGCTTGATCTTCTCGTACCACCGCTCGCCGCCCACACTCCGCTTCCGTTTGAACGGCGCGATCTGGCTTAAAGTGATGTTGAAGTTCGGGAACGAGACATTGAGCGTCGAGTCCTGTGTGCGCTGCGATACATTAGCGGTGGTCGATATGGACCATTTGCTGTTCGGGAAACGGTAAGTCAGGTTCACCGTCGAACTCTTGGTGTTCTCCGTAAACGAGCTCGAATAGTATGAGTTGAGGTCGTTGCGGGTATAACCCGAGGTGGTGAAGTTCACACTCGCCGACAGGCTCAGGTTCGGGTTAGCCTTCTGGTCCTGCTGGTGCGTCCAGGTGATACGGAAGTTGTTCTGCTTGGAATAGTCGGGCGACCCCTTGTCGCCGTAGACGGTCGTGATGTAGCTCGCGTCGAACGAGCCCCGGTAGCGGTAACGCTTCACATAGTTGGCCCTGCCGCTCAAGCCCCACGACCCCTTCGTGTAGAGCTCGCCGCGGATGGCGAGGTCCACATTGTCGTTGATGGCGAAGTAATAGCCGCCGTCGCGCAGATAGAAACCGCGGTTATAATCCTCGCCGAACGACGGGAATATGATGCCCGACGAGTAATCTTTCGTGAACGGGAAATAGCCGAACGGCACCGCGATAGGCAACGGCACACCCGCCAACACCATATACGCCGGACCGGCCACAATGTTCTTCTTCGGTGTGACCTTGCCCTTGGTGATCTGGAAATAGAAGTGCGGATTCTCGTGGTCGTCGCAGGTCGTGTAACGCCCCCCCGCTATGTTGAACGTGCCGTCGTCCATCTTCTTAGTCATCGCTCCGGTCAGATAACCCTCGCCCTGCTCGGTGATCACGTCCGTGATGAAACCGCGCTCAGTCTTGAAGTTATAGCGCATCTCCTTCGACTCGTATTCGCCTGATCCGTCGGAGAATACGGGCGCACCGTCGACCGTGCCCGTCGAGTCGGTCACACCCTTGGCGTAGACGATCGATGAATCCATGAGCATCTCTATGTGCCCCGCGTTGAGATTGATCTCGCCGTAAGTCACGGTAGAGTTGCCGTACATCTTCGCATTGTTGTTGCCCAAAAGCACAAGCGAATCCTTCGCCTGAAAGACCACCGGCTGCTCCAGATCCACCTTCTCGCGACGTATACGGCCCACATTCACACGCGCCGTATCGCCGGGAGCGAGGGCCGAGCCCGACGATTTGTCCAGACGCACAAGCGAATCGGCAAGCAGCGAAGGCAGCGAATCCGAAAGCAAGCCACGGGCCGACACAGAGTCATCGGCACTCAGCGGCAGCTGCACAGCGTCACCCGGAGACAGCGGCACAGCGCCACTGTCCACAGCCACAGACGCATCGGTCTTGCCGCTGCGGACAGCAGCAGACCCGGCACCCGGGATGGTGGATGAATAAGCGATGCCTGCTATGAGCACCGCGAAAATATATAGTAGCGGATTTCTCACACTGCGTTTTCTGAATCGAAAGGGGACCACTCGCCTTTCACCATCGGTACCCCTAACAGATTGCAAAATTAAGCAAAATTCCCGAATCTCCCCTAACCCAACCTCAAAAAAGATTATTCCCCCGTTATAGAAAAATGGCGTGGAGGGAGAGGAAGCGGCGGAGGGTGTCGTCGCCGTGGGCGGCCATCTGTGCCTTGATTTTCTCTATCGGCTTCTCGGCTCGGAGATCGCGCGACTTGCTGTAAAATTTGTCGGCATAGCAGATCAGTTTCTCCTCCAGCGACTCGGGCAACCAGTCCTGTTTCGGCAGCGGCAGATTCTGCCGCTCTATGTCGGCCGCGGTTATGCCGGCTCCGGTATGGCGCTCGGCCACTCTCGCATGGCGCGGCAGCCCTTCGTCGCGCAGTATCTCGCCGCCGAGTATCCCGTGGCAGATATACGGATGCGTGCCGTGGCAGGCTATCGAGGGCGCGTCGCAACGCACTATCCCCACGTCGTGGAGCATGGCGGCCTCCTCCACAAATTCAGTGTCGATGCCGAGCTCGGGCTTGCGGGCGGCTATGGCGAGCGCCTTGTCGGCCACTGCCCGCGAATGTCCCTCCAGAATCCGGTACAGCTCCGGATTCCCCTCGGCATATTTCTTCAGAATTCTCTCGTAATCAATCATTTCGGTTTAAGAACCTGTTTAATAAAAATGTTAACGCTGAGGGCGGCTATTGTCCGGATAAATAAAAAAGCTCTAAAGACACAGAGGCCAGGTCAATAGCGAAGTATTGACACAGCCCCTGCGTAAAAGGTTTTTTGTTTATGGCCAAAGCGCCGAATTACTCGCCGACCTCCATGCACCAGCCGTGGATATCCTCAACCTCGCCGTTCTGGATGCCGCGCAGATGCTCGTAGAGCTTCGTCGAGACAGGACCTGCCTGACCCTGCTCGCCAAACTCGTATACCTTGCCTGTGTCGAGGTCATCGATACGGCAGATAGGTGAGATCACAGCTGCTGTGCCGCAGGCTCCGGCCTCCTCAAATGTGCCGAGCTCTTCCTCTTTGATGGCGCGACGCTCCACCTTGATACCGAGGTCCTCGGCTATCTGTGTGAGCGACTTGTTGGTGATCGACGGAAGGATCGACTCCGATGCCGGTGTGATGTATGTGTTGTCGCGAACGCCGAAGAAGTTGGCTGCGCCGCACTCGTCGAGATATTTCTTCTCTTTCGGGTCGAGATAGAGCATCACTGAATAGCCCATATCGTGAGCTTTCTCCCCGGCCACGAGGCTGGCTGCGTAGTTGCCACCCACTTTGATGCTGCCCGTGCCCTTGGGAGCCACACGGTCGTAGTCGCGTGACAGACATACCTTTGTGGGTTTGAAGCCCTCTTTGAAATAGGGACCTACGGGGGTCACGAGCATGATCACCATATATTCATCGGCTGGCTTCACACCTACTCTGGGCGACAGACCGATCTCGAGCGGACGTATATAGAGCGAAGCACCTGTGCCGTAGGGTGGTATGAAACGCTTGTTGAGTTCCACGACCTTGCGGGCCATCTCTATGAACTTCTCCTCGGGGAGCGGCTGCATCTTTATACCTTCGGCCGAACGTATGAAACGCTTGGCGTTCTCATCGGGGCGGAAGATACGGATCTTGCCGTCTTTTCCGCGGAAGGCCTTCAGACCTTCGAACGACTCCTGGCCGTAGTGCAGGCAAGTGGCAGCGATGTGAATAGGAACATATTCGGAATCTGAGACTTCAATGTCGCCCCATTTACCGTCTTTGTATGTGCAGCGCACATTATAATCTGTCTTAACATAACCGAAAGGCAGTGAAGCCCAGTCAATTTCTGTCTCTTTCATTTCAAATTAGATTTAGGGAGTATATTTTTTAAAATTTCTTTCCTAACAATCTCCTCAGGATTCACCCTCCAAGCCGGAAGACCGCCGCCCCAAGCCGGAAGACCGCCGCCCCAAGCCGGAAGACCGCCGCCCCCAAGCCGGAAGGCCGCCGCCCCCAGAGCGTCTGCACAAGCTGCATCTACGGGCTCAGCATCCTCAGAGCGCAACCTTGCAGGTCGTGTTGCCGATCTTGACTATGTAGACGCCATGCACACCCAACTCGAGCCTCGAGGTGCCCGCGCCCAGATTTTCTTGCGAGACGAGCTGTCCCAGGATACTGAACACTTTCACCTGAATAGGCCGCTGAGTCGATATGATTATGGAACCACGCTCGGTACGCACCTCCAGGTCCTGATTGTGAAGGACAAGACGCGCCGACTGAGCACGCTCGGCCTTCACCGGTTCCCACGAAGGAGACACGGCAAGTGCCGACAGCATGCCTGACGCTGCGAAAACGCTTAATATCATAAGTTTACGCCATCTCATTCCCATAATCAGGATTAGCTCTTCCTTTGGATTCGTAAAATTAGCAATTTATTTTGAAATTTAGACCATTATCTCCTGAAAAAGTTTATTTCCCTTCAAATCAGAACCCGATCAAAACACTTCATATCAAAACCTGACCAAAGCCTGCTGACAAAAAAAGCCGGACCATTTGGCCCGGCGCAATTCGGAATGTAAAAATATGTGTGTCTTTTTTATTTTCTGTCGAATAAACGTTCCTTCCTGAGTCGGAGAAGATTACTTGTTGTCCCCTGCAAGGACAGCAGCTGCTTCGGGCTCAGCCTGTGCGGCAGCGGCACTGTCTTCCACAACAACGGCCTCGGCTGTAGCGTCGCCGTCGGATTGCATTTCGACTTCCTCGCCTACCATTTCATCGCCCTGAGGTATAGTGCTTACCACTTCGGCATCTTTCATATCTGACGGTTCTTTGCTCTCTTTCTTGCATGAGCTCAAAGAGGCAACAAAGCCTACGGCGAGCAGTGCGAATAATATCTTTTTCATAATTATTATATGGTTTAAATTCTTATCAATCTGCACACTCCGCATCCTCCGGCCCGTCAGGAAGCCAACTTCCGACTCGCGAGAGCGGCGGCTTCGCGCTGCGCATTTACAATATAACAATCGTAAGTCGGAAAATGCTCACAGGCCGCCTCAAATTATAACATCAAATTATAACACACTTCTCCTTAAATTCTATCGCGGTCCGGCTCTAAGCATAGCAACGAGCTTAGGTTCTACCGGATCGGGCAATAAAAAACCTCCCGCGACGATGCGGGAGGAAAATACTTTCTTTGGTTAACTAATGGATCGGTTAATACTTTGCCGTCTTTCGGTGCTCTCTTGCACTTTCCGGTGCTCTCAGGCTCCTTCAGGTGCTCTCTTGCATCTTGCTGCGCCTTGTCATTGAGCGCCTCGCGACTCAGTAATCGGCGCCTCGCGGCGGCTTCCAGAGTTTTTCATTGCGAATGAATTTCAGGCTCGCGGAGGGGAGACATTGGCGGTGTTTCATGGTTAGATCGAAGGTCTTTAGTATTTTTACTTTTGGACATGCCGCAATAACTGCGGTAAATTGTAATTGAAGTAAGCCTGTCAATAGCAGTTATCCAAGTTTCCCGTGGTATTGATTTAAAGATAGAGATCAGTTTTACGCAAATGTTTGCCTATGTCCCTTCTTCCCTCCGCGGTATCTGAAATCATCATTTCAACCTCCGGCTCACGGCCGGAATGTTTCTCTCTTTGAAACGCACCACAAAGGTAAGGGGTAAATTTCTTTTCTCCAAATTTTTTTGAGGAAATTTTTTTGACAAAAAGTTATTTTTTTTGGTGCGCACCCCGAAATACACCTTTCTCAGATCGTATTTCCCGGAAAATCCCGGTCTGGCTCTTTCAATTTGTCAAGAGAATTTTTAACTTTTTTAATT
>SFOK01000003.1 GCA_004552395.1 Bacteroidales bacterium
AAGGGATAACCGGGACATGAGATATTGCCCTTCCACTGTAAAAAAATCCGTACACCTGAAATATTTTACAACTATCAATTAAGTAAATTTAATATGGATAAAATTGATTATTGAAATCCTTCGGAATGGAACGCTTTCCCCTACAAGGATAAAGTCGTAAACCAAAAAATATACCAGGTGGCAGAATACCATAAAGTTGAGAATCCCGACCTTAAGGAGATTTTAAGCCATTTCGATTTTGCCCAGGGAATCCTGACGATTTCGGGATCTATTAAGAGCCGGAAATAACGCGCTTTAAGAGCGTGTTTAAATCAGAATTCGGAGCGTTTCCTTGCGGAGACGCTCTTTTTTTCGATCCCTGCATCTGTTTTGTAATATCCGATAAACCGCTTGTGGGGAGGAGCCGAGATTGCTGTTTCAGAGGCGTGAGTAGCGGATATTGTTGAGGGCGCGGAGCACATTGCAGAGTGCGCGCGACCAGTAGAGCTCGAAATTATAGCGGCAGTCGGCGATGGCCTGCTGCGAGAGAGCGCCTTCGGATTCGCGCACCGTCACCATGAAATTGTAGAGGTCCTGATATATGTCGGCGAGATTCTCGCTCACGGAAGCGGCGATCGGCGTGTCGCTGTACTTCATATCCTCCTCGAAAGTCTCCAGGTAAGTGTCTTCCTCGCCCATAAGAGCCGCAAGGGTGTTGCGCGTGTGGGTGTACTGTTCCTCGGCCAGATGATCGCCCACAGTGTCGGAAAATTCGTAGGCCACCGGCGAGTCGGTGATGGAAATGTAAAGGCGGGGCAGGAGTTTGAGCATCTGCTCCACAAAAGTCGCTCTCTCTTCGCCGGCACAGTTTTCGATTGCCTGACAATATTCGTTGGCCAGACCGATGAAGGCCACCGTGTTCCGGCTCAAAGCTTCGTCACTCATAAGAATCAGCTATGGATTAACGCCTGGCTGCAGGGCCGGCGGCCCCGTAGAGGCGGTTGGTTACTATATAATCATAGACAGATTGCGGCAGGAAATAGTTCATATCTAGGCCCAGGGCGAGCTGCTGCCGTATCCATGTGGAGGAGATCTCTATCACCGGCGCATCGGGCAGATACTCCACATTATCAGGGAGTTGCGTTGGGTCAATGAAGAAACCCGGCCGGGGATATATAATCAGCCCGAACTGCCGGATTATCTCATCCGGATTGCGCCAAGAGCCGAAGATATGCCAGTTGTCCGATCCGATGACCAACTGGAACTGATGCTGCGGGAAGGACTCCCTCAGGCTGCAGAGCGTGCGATAAGTGAAGCTGGGACGCGGGAGCGAGAACTCGAAGTCGGAGGCTCTGAGGCCCGGCACAGCGTCGCACACAAGCCTCACCATCGCCAGCCTCACATCGTCGGGAAGAAGACCTAACGAAGGCTTGAGCGGGTTCTGCGGCGAGACGAGCATCCACACCTCGTCGATGCCGCCGACACACTGAGCCATATACGACGCCAGCGCCGCATGGCCTGTGTGCACAGGGTTGAAACTGCCGGAAAAAACTGCTATTCTCACTTTGCCGTCTGGGTTTGGGAAGGGGAGAGCTGTCCGCTGCGGGAGCATCCTCAGATGCTTATTAATCAGCTGCTTAATCAACTGCCTATTAAACGTCTGCCTATGAATCAGCTGTTTATGAATTGGAGTATGAGGCGGCGCACCTCGGTCACAGCCTCATGCAGCGAGTCGTTGACAACACAGGCATCGAACTGCGGGGCGAACGTCATCTCGTAGTCAGCCTTGGCCAGACGCTCGGCGATCTTATCCTCCGAGTCCGTGGCCCGTCCGCGCAGACGCGCCTCGAGCGCCTCGATGTCCGGCGGCATGATGAAGATCGATAGCGCCTCGCGGCCGAACTTCTTCTTGATGTTGACGCCGCCCTTCACATCCACATCCATGATCAGGTTGTGGCCCGAGCCGGTGACGCGTTCCACCTCCGAATAGAGTGTGCCGTAGCAAGTGCCCGCATACACCTCCTCATATTCCACGAAATCGCCGCTCTCCACTCTGAGGCGGAACTCTTCCGGAGTGAGAAAATAGTATTCGCGGCCGTTCTGCTCCTGACCGCGCGGGGCGCGCGAGGTGGCCGATATGGAGAACTGAAGCCGGAGCCCCGGGTCGCCGATCAGAGCGTTGATGATAGTGGATTTGCCCGAGCCCGAGGGCGCCGAGAGGATTATGATCTTGCCTTTGCGGTCCATAGTCGGTAAGTCTTTTTAACGGTGTGGGTCAGAGCACATTGAGCACCTGCTCCTTGATCTGCTCGAGCTCATCCTTCATCATCACCACGATGCGCTGCATATCGGCGTTGTTGGATTTGGAGCCGAGAGTGTTGATTTCGCGTCCCATCTCCTGGGCTATGAAGCCGAGTTTCTTGCCCTGTGACTCCTCGGCTCCCATGGTCTCCATGAAGTAGTTGAGGTGGGCGCGCAGACGCGTTTTCTCCTCGGTGACATCGAGCTTTTCTATGTAGAATATGAGCTCCTGCTCGAGCAGACCGCGGTCATACTCCACGCCGCTGAGCTTGGCGAGCTCCTCCTCGAGACGGGTGCGGATCTTGCCCACACGCTCCTCCTCGAAAGGTGTCACCTGCTCGAGCAGCTCCGATATGTTGCGGATCTTCTCGGAGAAGAAACGCTCCAGTTTCGCGCCCTCCTGGCGACGGAACTCCCGCAGGCGGCTTATAGCCTCGGCCAGAGCGCGGAAGCAGGCCAGCGAGTCCTCCTCGGTGAGGTCGGGGAGCTGCGAGTGAAGCGCCTCGGGCATGCGCAGCAGAGTGGCGTACCAGTCCTGAGGCCAGGCTATTTCAAGTTCAGTGGCCATTTTCTGGAGCTGCTTCTTGTACTCCATGACTACCGGGACGTTGATGCTCGTGTTCACGTCGCCCTTCAGATCCTCCACATTCATGGAAGCGTCCACTTTGCCGCGGCCCAGACCCGACGCGATTTCGTTGCGCATACGGATCTCGATCTCGCGGAAATACTGCGGAAGTTTCATGGAAAGGTCGAGCTGTTTGCTGTTGAGCGATTTGAGCTCTATGGTAATCTTTTTTCGGGCCGTGACTTCGACACCGCGCCCGAAACCTGTCATCGACAATATCATGATCTCAGAAAATAGTTATGTCAGCTTTAACAGTAAGTCAATCAACCGCTTAAGAAATCCCCGGAGACTTATGAGCGCTTTTCCGTAGCTTTAGTTCAGGAGTGCAGCCGGGCCGAGCTCCTTCCCCCGAGAAAACCGACGCAAAATCCGGCGGGAATTTCTGTAAGCTGATTTCTTCGGCTTACTTATTACCGCAAAATTAACAATTTTTCGCGAGACGGGCAAGGCGTCCGGCCCTGTCGGATATGTTGTATAACCTATTTTCGGTTTTTTTGCCCGCAAGAGTTCATAATCTCGCAGAAAATATCTAACTTTGGCGAGAAGTTTTGTGTTATACCTATGCGTGAGGATGGCTTCCGGCGAGTTGCCTCCCGTGCTGCGGTGCATCCGCTTTCCGCGACCTGTCAAGAAAAACATTCATATAACCCTTACAAGATATTTAGAAACCATGAGCAACGACGATTTATTGAGAACCGTTACAGAGAAAGCCCGCAAATGGCTCGATAAAAAATACGACGAGGAAACCCGCAAGGAAGTGCAGGCCATGCTCGACGCCGACGACAAAACCCCTCTGATCGAGGCCTTCTACAAGGACCTTGAGTTCGGTACAGGCGGTCTGCGCGGCATTATGGGAGCCGGCACCAACCGCATGAACATATACACCGTAGGCGCTGCCACACAGGGCCTGGCCAATTATCTCAACGATGTGTTCAAGGACCTGCCGCAGATCAGCGTCTGCGTGGGCCACGACGTGCGCAACAACTCACGCAAGTTTGCCGAGCTCGCCGCCGACATCTTCTCGGCCAACGGCATCAAAGTTTACCTCTTCGACGCCTGCCGTCCCACTCCCGAGATCTCCTACGGCATCCGTCACCTCGGCTGCCAGAGCGGTGTAGTGGTCACTGCAAGCCACAATCCCAAGGAATACAACGGCTACAAGGCATACTGGAGCGACGGCGCGCAGATGATCGCGCCCCACGACGTGAAGACCATCGAATATGTCAACGCCATCACCGATGTGGACCAGATCAAGTTTACTCCCAACAAGGAGCTTATCCAGATCATCGGTCCCGATGTGGACAACGATTACCTCAACGATGTGAAGAAACTTTCGCTCAGCCCCGAGGCTATCGCCCGCCACAAGGACATGAAGATTGTCTACACCCCGATCCACGGCACCGGCTCCATGCTCATATACGACTCGCTGGCCCGCTGGGGATTCACCAATGTGATCCATGTGCCCGAGCAGGATGTGCAGGACGGCAACTTCCCCACCGTGGTGTCGCCTAACCCCGAGAACCCCGAGGCCATGTCCATGGCTATCGCCAAGGCACGCGAGACAGGCGCATCCATCGTGGTGGCTTCCGACCCCGACGCCGACCGTATCGGTCTCGTTGTACGCGACAAGGAGGGCAACTATCAGCTCGTCAACGGCAACCAGATCGTGATGATCTTCATCTACTATCTGATCACCCGCAATGTAGAGCTCAACCGTCTCAACGGCACCGAATATGTGGTGAAGACCATCGTCACCTCGGAAGCCATCAGGCGTATCGCCGAGCCCAATCATGTGACGCTCTTCGACTGCTACACGGGCTTCAAATGGATTGCCAACGTGATGCGCGATCATGAAACCACAGCCCGCTATCTGGGCGGCGGCGAGGAGAGCTACGGCTTCCTGGCCGAGGATTTCGTGCGCGACAAAGACGCAGTCTCGGCTATCTCCCTGATGTGCGAGATCGCTGCCTGGGCTGCCGATCAGGGTCTCAACCTCTATGAGCTCCTTATCGACATCTACGACAAATACGGCTTCTCACGCGAGCGCGGCGTAAGTGTGGTGCGTCCCGGCAAGACCGGCGCCGAGGAGATCGTGGCCATGATGAAGAATTTCCGCGAGAACCCGCCCAAGACTCTGGCCGGCTCACCCGTCACCCTGATAAAGGATTATGCCGACCTGAACATGCGCAATCTCAAGACCGGCGGAGTGCTCAAACTCGACTTCCCCGCCACAAGCAATGTGCTCCAGTTCTTCACCGAAGCCGGCGACAAGGTCTCTATCCGTCCCTCGGGCACGGAACCCAAGATCAAGTTCTACGTGGAGGTGCGTGAGGATATGGCCGACAAGAAAGATTATGAGGCCATTGTACGCAAAGCCGACGCACACATAGATCAGCTGCTTGCCGATCTCGGTGTGAAATAATCCGCAGAAACCAACTTAAAAGGGAGGGGGAGCCCAGATGCTGATCCAGGCTTCCCCTCATCTTCCCCCCTCCTTCGGATAAAAGGTGCGGGGTATAGTCAATCCGCTCTGTTTGGCGGCAAAGTAATTACAACCAGCTTCCGACCGTGCTGTTCTTCAATAAGTCGAAATCGCTCCCGAGGCTCTTCTACACCACAGATCTGCACAGCCACGTCTGTCCCGGTATCGACGACGGCTCGCCCAACCGCGAGCGGTCCGTGATCCTGGTGCGCGGCATGTGGGAGCTGGGTTTCAGAAGGATGATTGTGACGCCGCACGTCACCGACGAGATATTTCCGAATACTCCCGACATACTCTCGAGCTCCTATTACAGGCTCACCGATGCTGTGGAGGCCGCCGGAATACCCATGGAATTCAAATATTCCGCGGAATTCCGCATGGACGATCTCTTCAACGACCTGCTCCGCGCCAACCTCGTGCGCCCGCTGCCGGGCGGCAAGTATATTCTTGTGGAGTGCGGATGGCTGCAGCCCCCGCTGTACCTCAGTGAGCTTATCTACACGCTGCGCAACGACTACGGATGGATACCTATCCTGGCCCACCCGGAGCGCTACCCCTATTATCAGCGCAACACGGACCGCTATCTGCAGCTCCACGAAGCCGGCATGCTCTTCCAGGTCAACCTTCTCTCGCTTGCCGGTCACTACGACAGCGCCTGCAAGAAGGCGGCCGAATGGCTCCTCGAGAACAATCTGGTGAGCTTTGTGGGCAGCGACCTGCACCGCTCTTCGCATCTCGACTCCATACGCCGCTACCTCACCTCGCGCGACTACCGCAAGCTCGAAGACAAAGCCGACCTTATCCTCAACGACACAGCCTTCGAATTCTGAAGCGGGGCAGCAGGTTATTCCTTCCGCAAAATCCAACTACAGCGCCGCAGACTGCCTTTCAGGGCACGATGCGGTGCTGTTTGTTTTGCGGTGTCTATTTGTTGTGTGAGTCGACAATGATCGTCACCGGCCCGTCGTTGATGAGCTCCACAGCCATGTCGGCGCCGAAGACACCCTTGCGAACTTCGCGTCCCACAAGCCGCTCCACCTCCCGCGAATAGAGATCGTAGAGATGTGTGGCAAGCTCGTGGCCGGCCGCGTCGATATAGCTCGGACGGTTACCCTTGCGTGTGGAGGCCATCAGTGTGAACTGACTCACGGAGAGCACCTCGCCTTCGGCATCCACGACCGAACGGTTCATCACGCCCGCCTCGTCGGGGAATATGCGCATGGCAGCTGTCTTGGCCGCTAAATAGACGGCGTCGGCCTCGGTGTCGTCGCGGGCCACTCCCACGAGCACCATCAGCCCCTTGCCGATCCCGCTTATCTTCTCGCCCCCGATGCTAACCGAGGCGTGTTTCACTCTTTGAATCACTATTTTCATGTCTTTGTCTGCTGTTTTCGGGCTGTCCAAACGGCCTCCCCTGTTAAGGATCGGGCAAGTCAAAGCCCGGTTCGATTAGGAAGTAGGTGCCCTGGGTGCCCTTCTCGAATAAGAAACGGACGGATACATGCTCTTATTCTTTGCTATTCCCGCCAATTTTAGTAACTTTGCATCCCGTCGGGGCCCCGACAGCTCCCGCCTCTTCTGTTATGCCAATCCTCAGCGATAACAAACGATACACCTACGCGCTCGAAATGAATGTGCGCGACTATGAGCTCGACGCCGAACAGATCGTCAACAACGCCAATTATCTCCACTACATGGAGCATACGCGCCACTCTTTCTGCGCCGAAGCCGGACTCTCTTTTGCCGAGATGCGAATGAGAGGTCTTGACCCCGTGGTGCGCAAGGTCGAAGTGGAATATATCAATTCACTCCGTTCGGGCGACCATTTCCTCTCCTGTCTCAAACTTGAACGCAAGGGCGCCCGATTCATCTTCCGCCAGGATATCCTCTTCCCCACAGGCGAATACGCCGCCCGCGGCATGATCACGGTGGTCTGCCTCAAGGACGGCAAACTCACCCGCGGCAATGAACTCGCCGCTCTCTTCAAAGATTATATCTGATGCCTTCTGCCGACGTCTGCAACATCGCGCTTTCGCTGCTGAAAGGGGTCACTCCCGAATTCCTCAGTCACCTCTCCGAAGCAGGCCTCGAAGCCTCCCACGCCATGCGTATGGAGCCTGCCCGTCTGGCCTCGCTCATAGGTTGTAATCCCGACAGGATATGGACCGGAACCGAGAGGGACGCCGCCATGCGCAGAGCTGAGGAGATAGAGACATTCTGCACCAAGAAACATATTGAAATCCTGCATTTCGGCCACGAAGGCTACCCGGTGCGCCTCCGCGAATGTCACGATGCGCCGGTGATTCTCTATAAAATCGGCCCTGCCAGCCTCGATGCCGAACGCATGATAGCACTCGTGGGCACACGCCGTGCCACACCCTTGGCGGAGCGTTTCTGTCGCGAATTCGTGGCGGAACTGAAGGAGAAAGCAGGGGAGGTCACCATTGTAAGCGGTCTGGCGTTCGGTGTCGATGCCATGGCCCATCAGGCTGCGCTTGACTGCGCCATGCCTACGGTAGGCGTGCTCGCCCACGGACTTGACATGATATATCCGGCGCAAAACAAGCCTCTGGCCGAGAAGATAATCCGCGGCGGCGCACTCATCACCGAGTATCCGCCGGGCGTAAAGCCTTTCCGCGGCAATTTTTTGGCACGCAACAGGATAGTGGCCGGCCTCACCTCGGGTACTCTCGTGGTGGAGAGCCCTGTGAAGAGCGGCGCGCTCAATACGGCCAATGTCGCTTTCGGCTATAGCCGCGAGGTGATGGCGGTGCCGGGGCGCCCCTCCGATCTTTCAAGCGAAGGGTGCAACATGCTCATACGCCGCAACAAGGCCGCTCTGGTGCTCGGAGCCGCGCAGGCCATGGAGACGCTCGGATGGAACCCCAGGGAGGATGCGGAAGCCGAAGGCGCCAAAGAGCGGCAGCTGTCGCTCTTCGACACACTGCAGGGCAACGATCTCACGGTCTACACGGCTATATCCCGCGAGCCGCAGGGCATGTCGGTGGATATGGTCGTGGCCCGCACCGGCCTGAGGCTCGTGGAAGTGGCCGATATTCTCTATAATATGGAATTCAACGGAGCTCTGGTCCGTCTTCCAAATTCCCGTTACATTATCCCCTGAGAGAATTTAAGGGAAGGGGCCTTATTTTCAGAAGCGATCGAGCACCGTAAGCAGAAGTTCTTTCACGCGCGGCTTATAGTCCGTGTTGGCGGCTTCGGTGCGACGCTGCGCTATGATGCAGCAGACGGTCATGGCTTTGTGGCCGAGCAGCCGGGCCATACCCTGCAGACATCCGCTCTCCATCTCGAAATTGGTGATACGTCGCCCGTTGTAGCAGAACGATTCTATACGCTCGTTGAACTGCGGAAGCGCAGGCTCGAGACGCACGCGCCGTCCCTGAGGTGCGTAGAAACCGACTGCCGACACCGTGTAGCCGCGTACCATGTCGTCACGGCCGATGCGCTCTATCAGATCCGGATCAGCCGCTGCCGCATACGGGGCCGCCCATGAGCGGAGCCACCCTACATGATTCATGAGCTTGTTCTCGAATTCGGGATCGCACGCTCGGTCGCGGTCGGCGTAGTAATTCAGTATGCCGTCGGTGCCGATGCCTTTTTCGGCTATCACGAAATCGCCCAGACTCAGGTCGGTCTGCAGCGCTCCCGATGTGCCCACACGTACCAGTTCAAGTGTGCGGTGCTCCTTTTTCAGCTTGCGTGTGTGAAAATCCACATTGGCCAGAGCGTCGAGTTCGGTCATCACGATCTCGATATTGTCGGAGCCTATACCGTGGGATAGACAGAGTATCTGTTTCCCTTTGTAGGTGCCGGCCACTGCGTGGAACTCGCGCGACTGTATGTCGTAGTCGATGCTGTCGAAGAACTGAGCCACCATGCTCACACGCCCGGGGTCGCCCACAAGCAGTATCTTGTCGCGCAGCTGTTCGGGCTTCAGGTGTATATGGAAAGCTGAGCCGTCGTCGTTGATGATTAGCTGGGATGCCGGGATTATCTTCTCCGTGTCTGTCTGCGGCTTAGCGCATTTGCAGGTCTGGTTGTTGTCGTCGTTCATAATAATAGGCTCTAATGTAGCCGGAAGGCGGTTCGCGCAGTCCGGGTTGTTAAAATAAAACGCCGGCGGGGAGCCGATAGTTCGTTGGCGCCTCATGAGTCTGCCGTATTATTGGCATACACGCAAAAAAAGGCCGGCCTCCGTGCGGGTGGAAGCCGACCGTTCTGTAAGTTTCTCAGACGGCCCGTGAGACGGATGACGTTATCAGACAGCCGCTAAAGTAAGGTCTGTGAGCCATATCCAGAGCGGACAGAACCCTATGAAGAGGATAATAGAGAGTGTCAGCGAAGATGTGCCGGTGGCCACGTAAGTGTCGTATTCGTCGGCGATGATGATGCCGGAGAATGCCGGAGGAAGTGCGCTTGCCACCACAAGCATCTTCAGGTTGAGCGGATTCATGTGTAACAGTAGTCCGAGTGCCAGCACCACTGCGGGCATCATTATCATCTTCAGTATCGATCCGAGCACAGCCTGCCAGTTGAGCGTGAACTTGATGGCCGAAAGTGTGATGCCGGCCGAGAACACTGCCATGGATGCGTTGGCCTTCGCTATCAGGTCGAACGATGGGCTCGCCCATGAAGGCCATGGTATTCCGATCACTACCCAGATCACTGCCAGTATCGGCGCCCATGCCACAGGCTGTCCCAGAGCGTGGAGCACAGGTTTCCAGGCGCTCGTTTTCTTTGTCGATCCGGGATTCTGTTTCTCCAGCGACGCGTTCATAAGCGACAGCCCCACAGGGATACCTATTGCGTTCACCACGATACCGACTATGGCCACTACAAGCGCAACGGCGGGTGTGGTGCCGAAGATAGGCTCAAGCACCGCGAAGCCTAAGAAGCCGATTGTGGGGGAGCCGCTGATCAGGGCCGATACGGAGGCGTCGGCTCCGGTGTTCTTCCTGAAGCAGTACTTGAAGATGAAGTAGACAAGCATGAAGCAGGCCATGATACCGATGGTGGCCACGAGGGTCAGTTTGATATCTTTGACAAGCATCTCGCGCGAGGCCTGCACGATCGAGACGAACAGTGCCGCCGGCAACGCATAGTCCAGCACCACTTTGTTGAACTTCTTGGCGTCGGCGCCCGAGAAAACTCCTTTCTTGCCCGATATGAAGCCGGCCAGCATTACCACGATGATAGGGACGATTGCATACAGTATTATGTGAGAGAAGCTCATGACGTAAAAGTATTATACGGTGTAGTTGATAAGCGGAGTGGGGTTGAGATAGCCTATGTGGCCGCTCTCTTTGCCGGCGTCGGCTGCGAGCTGCACGTCGATGATGGCGGGCGCTTTCGATGCGATAGCCTCTTTAAGCGCGGCGGAGAGCCCGGCTGTCGTCGTCGCATAGTAGCTCGCGGCGCCGAATGCTTCGCCTATCTTGTCGTAGCGGGCGTTCAGGTCGAGTGTCGTCGGGGCCGGGTCATGCTCTATGGCTGGATCGGTAGAGGGGTTCACGCCGATATTGTTGTAGATGCCGCCGTTGTTGAAGATAACCACCGTGACGGGGAGCTTGAAACGGCATATTGTGGCGAAGTCCATGCCGGAGAAACCGAACGCCGAATCGCCCTCTATCGCCACTACCGACTTGCCTGTGGCCACGGCGGCTCCGACGGCCGAACCCATGCCCATGCCCATGATTGCCCATGTGGCGCAGTCGATGCGGTGTCGCGGAAGAACCATATCTATGGCGTCGCGTGTGTCGTCGAGTGTGTTGGCGCCTTCGTTCACAAGTATGATGTCGGGGTTGGCTTCTATGATCGGTTTGATGGCCGAGAGGGCGCTCCAGTGATTCATGGGCTGCGCGGGGGCTGCCTCGGCAAGACGGGCGGCGAACTTGGCGTTCTTGACTTTCGTCTCGGCCTGCAGTGAGCTTACCCAGTCGGGATCGGCCTGCATCTTCTTACCCTCCATACCTGCCAGGATGGCGTCGAGCGACATGCAGAGGTCGCCGACCACAGGCGCGGCTATCGGCACATTGACATCGATCTCCTGAGGCTCGGCGTCGAGCTGTATGAATTTCATGTCGGGGTTCCACTTGCCGCGTCCGAACGAGAGCATCCAGTTGAGTCGGGCTCCGGCTATGAGCACCACATCGGCTTTCTTCATGATGTCGGAGCGGCAGGAAAGCGCGCTCAGAGGGCCGTTGTCGGGCATCACGCCCTTGGCCATCGACATGGGCAGATACGGGATATTGTATTTCTCCACCAGAGTCTTGATCTGATTCTCGGCGCGCGCATAGGCCGCGCCTTTGCCGATCAGTATGGCCGGACGCTTGGCTGAGGTGAGTATCTCCACGGCACGGTCCACGGCTGCACTGTTCGGTGCCACGGGGCTGTAGACGTCGACGGGTTCGTAGAAGAGCTTCTCGGCTTCGTCGGCGTCCATGATCTCGGCCAGAGCCGGAGTTGTCATGTCGATATAGACACCGCCGGGACGGCCGGAGACAGCGGCGCGGTAGGCGCGGGCCACTGCCGACGGTATGTCGCGGGCGTGGCTGCAGCGGAAGGCGGCCTTAACGAGCGGACGCGCCGTGTTGAGCTGGTCGAGCTGCTCGTAGGTGCCCATGTTCATGTCGACCATAGTGGGGTCGGAGGCGCCGGAGATCTGTATCATAGGGTAGCAGTTCACTGTCGCGTTGGCTGTGGCGGTGAGGCCGTTCATGAAGCCGAGCGACGAGACTGTGAGCAGTACACCGGGTTTGCGGGTGAGGTAGCCGTGGGTGGCGGCGGCCATGCCGGCCTGCTGTTCGAAACGGAAGCCTACGAATTTCACTCCGATCTTCTGCATGGCGTAAGCCGCTTCTGTCACCGGGATGCCCACGAGGCCGTAGACCGTATCGAGTCCGACGCGTTTCAGGGCCCGGGCCAGTATGTACATGCCTGTCACCTGATTCGGAAATTCAGGCTTTGTGTTGGCTGTTGTAGTCATGGGTTCTTAAATTGACTGTTTATAAGGTCCCTGAAGGGGTTATTTGGCTCCCTGTTCGGGAAGGGGAGCGGTTGTGCCGTTGGCTTTGAAGCGGGCTATATCGTCGGCTGAATAACCGACGGCGGAGAGCACCTCTTCGGTGTTGCCGCCAAGTGTCGGGCAAGGTCCGTAGGCAGGCTGATAGTTCGACATGGTGAACGGACATCCCACAGTCACGAACTCGCCTACTTTGCCGCCCTGGTCGATCTTCACGAGTGTGTTGCCGTCGTAAAGGCTCTCGTCCTCCATGGTCTCGCGTGTGGAGAGCACCGGTGCGCAGGGCACTCCGTAGGGAGCAAGCAGCTTCACGATCTCATATTTGTCTTTGTCGATCGCCCAGGCCTGCACACGCTTGATGAGCTCTTCTTTGTGGCGGTCGCGTGCGTCGGCTGTGTTGAAATCGGGGTTGCTGAGCCAGTCCTCGAAGCCGAATGCCTGGCATGCCTTTTCGAAATCCTTGGCTCCGCGCTGGAAGATGATGTATGCGTAAGCGTTGGGATCGGTCTCCCAGCCTTTGCACTTATAAGTCCAACCGAGCACACCGGAGCCCTCGGTGTTGCCAGAACGGGGCACATAATCGGGGAATTTCTGGCCGGGATACTGCGGATACTGGGTCAGATAACCGATGCGGTCAAGTGTCAGCTGATCGCGTGTCTTGATACGGCAGAGGTTAAGGCAGGCATTGTGCATGGACTGATATACGAAGCAGCCTTCGCCCGTGCGCTCACGCTGCTGAAGGGCTGCGAGCAGACCGATCAGAAGGTGCATGCCGGTGTTGGAGTCGCCCAGAGCGGCGCCTGACTGGGTCGGGATGTTGTATTCGCCCTCGTACCAGCCGGTTGTGGTGGCGGCGCAGGCTGTCACCTGGGCTATAGGCTCGTATGCCTTCAGATCCTTGAAACGTGAGGAAAGGGGGAAACCCTTGATAGTACCGTAGATACAGCGCGGGTTGATCTTGTGGACCTCTTCCCAGCTGAAGCCGAGCTTGTCCATGGCTCCCGGGTGGAGGTTCTCCACGAATATATCCGCATTCTGAATAAGTTTGGTGAGGATAGCTTTACCGTCGGCGGTGGCCGCATTCAGCGCCAGCGACTTCTTGTCGGAGTTCAGCTGCAGGAAGTAATAGCTCGGACAGTCGGGGTCGAACTGAAGCTCCTTGCGTGTGGCGTCGCCGCTGCCGGGGCGTTCGATTTTTATTACTTCTGCGCCAAGCCATGCAAGCATCTGTGTGCATGAAGGTCCTGACTGTACACTTGTGAAATCCACTACTTTGATTCCCTGAAGAGGTGCGGTGTTCATAATCTTAAATTTTAGACGAGGTTTTCTGTATTTTTGATATTCTGTCTGAGCCGCCCGGCGTGCCGGACCGCTACGGACGAGGCGTAGCGCCTTTTGTCGCGGCGGGAAAAGCGTTTTCTATCGGGCCGGGAAAGCACTTTTTGTCACGCTTAATATTAGAACATATCTTTTATCCGTGAGGTTTAATCACGATGCAAAAATTCTTGAATATCAATATTGTTGTAGCGGCAAAAAAAGAAGCCGATTCGGGAATATCGAATCAGCTTCAGGTCTGTCTTTTAAGGACTTGGGGTAAAAGGTGGGTCTCGAACCCACGACCTACGGAACCACAATCCGTCGCTCTAACCAACTGAGCTACATTTACCATATTAGCTCTTCAGACTCTCTCGCCTCAAAAGCACTGCAAAATTAGATATTTCTTTTCAATTCGCCAAATTTTAGGCGCGATTTTTTCGAAAAATCTGCTCTCCAACCCGCTATTCATCTGATTGTCAGCTTTCAGCCGCCCTCACAGACTTGCCTTTCAGCTCGTAGCCGTCCTCACAGACTTGCCTTTGAGGATGGCGATGAGCCGGTCGGCGGCTCCGGTCGGGAGAGCCTCATAGGGGATATAGAGAAAACCTTCGCGGCGCTTGGTGCCGGGCTCGGGGAAAAGCAGCGTGAGGGCCTGCAGACCGACGCGATAGCCGCTGAAGGCGGAGTAGGGGAAGAAGACCGGGTTGTGGCTGATCGTGCGCTCGGTGCCGTCCTCCTCGGTGATAGTGTCGGGCTGGCGGCTCACGATTATGCCGCTGCTGCTGACCAGTATGCGGTGGGGCGTAGTGTTCAGAAGCATCGCCTTAGTAATGGCGTGGCTGATATAGAGGAAACTTGTCAGCACACTCCAACCCAGGAAAAGGAACATGAGTCCGGCCACCGGTATCCTCGGGTCGCGGTAGAGGACTCCGGCAGCGGCGAGAACTGATACGGCCACGGATGCGGCCACGATCGCCCCGCGGCCATAGCGCCTCCGCAGCCGGTTCAGCATCTTCTGCCTCGGAAGCACAAATACCTCCGACTCAAACAGCACTTCATCTTTCTTATCGGTTCCGTTCATGGCTTTTGAGTCTGCTTTCTTGTGTTGAGCGAGCTTCCTGTGGATTTGAGCGAGCGTCGTTTGGAGAAACGTTCGTAGGTGGAGCGGTTCAGTTTGCCGATGGTCTGCGCCAGGCCTGTGGCGCGGTCATTGTAGAGCACACCGAGGTCCACATACATCTCTTTCTCGCCGCCGGGACGGTGAAAAGCCTTGTCGCGGCGCGCCTTGGCCTCGTTGCTCGCCGGAGCGGCACCGTTGGCCGCGGTGCCGAGCAGCGGCTCGGGCACAGAGTCGATCCAGACCGGGAAGATCTCAGCCACGGG
This sequence comes from Bacteroidales bacterium, assembly GCA_004552395.1. Taxonomy (GTDB): domain Bacteria; phylum Bacteroidota; class Bacteroidia; order Bacteroidales; family Muribaculaceae; genus Lepagella. Next base: position 15,130 of record SFOK01000003.1, read on the forward strand.
AGGATAGCCTAAAGCCGTCCACATGATGTAATCGCGGGCGAGCCCTTTGAGTACTACCGGGTCTGTGTCGGCGGTCGGTCCGCAGCCTTCCACGACCACAGTCGAAGAAGTCGTGTATCGCGGTATGAAATCGCGGTCGGGCACGAATCCTCGGCAGTCGCTGAAATCGCGGTCGAGGGTGGTGTTGAGCCATGAACACGACAGCGAGGAGGTGAGCAGCTCGGGACTCACGGATCCGGTCCGCGCGTATGGCCTCAGTAGCTTCTCGGCGTTGGCCTCGCGGGTAAAGCCGTATCCTTCGCCGGGACGTCCGGAATGGCTGTAATTTGTGCGTATAAGTATACCGTCGGCAGCCTCGCTCAGGTTGTAGCGGGTCCACGAGTCATTGTCGGTCTCGAAGAAAGCGCCTTGACCCGAAGCGTCGATCACGCCGAAGTTGGCCTCCACGCCGAGCGGACGCGGCAGCTCCGAGAGGAGCCGCTCGAAGTCGTCGACAGTGACGCAGGAGCTGAGAGCCAGGGCCATCACGAGCCCTTCGCGGTCCATCTCCGAGGCCGGCACATTGTCGTCCTTCAGGTTGTAGCTGGCACTGTTCATGATGGCGAAACCGACGTCGTTGAAGCCGGTCCAGGCTTCGCGGCAGTCGCGGTCGGAAGCGTTGAACACAGCCACATAGGCGTGGGAACCGTCGCGGGAATCCACGCGGGCCACCTTGGTGTCCTGCGTGCCCGAGTCGCGGTTCTTCCAGAGCAGAGGACGTCCAGTGGCCGACGCCCGGGCAGAGACAAGAGCCACTGTGCAGCTCTGCGACGGGGCGGCCCAAAGCAGAGCTGCAAGGCTCAGTGCTATTTTTGCGAATTTACTAAGCATCACTTTTCCGGACGGGAACCTTCTTTGCAAGAAATTTTCAGCCAAAAGATTTTCAGCCAAAGGATTTATTTAATTATTTAATGGGCCGGAATGAGATAGCGAAGCCGCCGGCCGGAGCCATTCGGATGGGGATGGTCACCGTGCTGTCCACTTCGCGCTTGGCGATCACGTAGGCCTCGGGGTTGGTGAAGCCGTTGGCGTCGTGAGCGTCGGCATAGATCGTGACCTCATATTTGCAGCCGGGCTTGAGGAAGTCGAGGCTGAGGTTGAAGTCTTTGGCTTGCGAAGCAGTGATGCCCCCGGCATACCAGCAGTCGGAGTTCTTGTCCTTGCGGGCAGCCACTATGAACTCTCCCGGCTCGGCGTCGATGTAGCGGCTCTCGCTCCAGTCCACAGGCACATCCTTGATAAACCGGAACGCGTCGGCTTTGGCGGCGTAATGTTCGGGGAAGTCGCAGGCCATCTGCAGCGGCGAATACATGGTGACATAGAGGCCGAGCTGATTGGCTATGGTGGCTTTCTTCTTGTTCTGATTGCCGGGAGCGAACTTGGACAGGTCCATCACGAAGACGCCCGGAGTGTAGTCCATCGGGCCGCCTTTCAGACGGGTAAACGGCAGGATAGTGGGGTGCTCTGGCGACATGGTCTGATACTCGGTACCCATGGCGGCCTCGTTGCCGATCAGGTTGGGGTAGGTGCGGGCCAGACCTGTGGGACGCACAGCCTCGTGGGCGTTGACCATGATATGTTTGTCGGCAGCCTTGCGCACGCAGTCGAGGTAATGATTCACTGCCCACTGGCTGTAGTGGTTCTGTCCGTCGGGGAGCATCTTGCCCACATAGCCCGACTTCACGGCATCGTAGCCGTAGCGGTTCATCAGGTCGTAGGCGGCGTCGATATGGCGCTCATAGTTGGGCACTGAAGCCGAGGTCTCGTGGTGCATGATGAGCTTTATCCCTTTGTCGTGGGCATATTTGTTGAGAGCGTCGATATCGAAGTCGGGGTAGGGCGTCACGAAGTCGAAGACATAATCTTTCTGTTTGCCGAACCAGTCTTCCCAGCCTACGTTCCAGCCTTCTACGAGGACGGCGTCCATGCCGTTCTGCGAAGCGAAGTCGATGTAGCGGCGTACATTCTCATTGTTGGCGCCGTGGTGGCCGTGAGGTTTGGCCTTGGAGTAGTCGAACGTGGCGAGGTCGAAGTCCCTGGCGTCGCAATAGCTCCATGCGCTCTTGCCGGTGATCATCTCCCACCAGACACCCATATACTTCACCGGATGAATCCAGTCGGTCTCCGCGAGGGCGCAGGGGTCGTTGAGGTTGTAGATGATATCAGTGGCGAGGATGTCGGTGGCCTTGTCGCCGACCATGATCACACGCCAGGGAGTGCGGAAAGGCGCCTCGAAAGAGGCTTTGGTGCCGTCGGGCGAAGGGGTGAGCCATGAGGTGAAGGTGAGCGACTCCTCGTCGAGGTTGAGGTGCATGGCCGGATAATCCACCAGCGCCGCCTCGTGAAGGTTGACATACTTGCCCGATGGGGTCTTGAGCATCAGCGAGGTCTGCACGGCGGTGGGTGAGAAGGTCGTAGTGGAGACATTCTCGATCAGAGCCTGCGGCATAGCGGCGCGGATACCCGAGAGGTTAGTGCATGTATATTCATATTCCTGTGTGTCGTAGTCGCCGGGAATCCACCAGGCCTTGTAGTCGCCGCCCATACGCATCTGCGACTTCTCGTCGGCCACGACGAACTTTTTCACATCCTGGTCCGGGAAGAGATAGCGGAAAGCCACGCCGTCGTCGTAGACGCGGAATTCGATATTGAGCTTACGGGGCTGCTGTTTGTTTTTTTCGGAGAGGAAGACCGTGAATCCGTTGTATTTATTTTCGATCGACGAATTCTCGCCCCAGACCGGCTGCCACACCGAGTCGACCTGGCAGAAGTCAACGTTGACTCGGCGGAAATTCTTGAGCATCGGCTCCTGGTCCTTGAATTCGAAGCCGAGAGTGGAAGGACGCACTATAGTCTCTTCGCCGAAGACGACCGAGTAAGTGGGTCGGCCTTCGCTGTCGAGCAGAAAGCTGAGGCCGACTTTGCCGTCGGGCGAAGTTATGGAAGTGGTTTTGCCGTCGAGCGTGAGCATCGGCGGGTTAGCTGCATCGGCACTGCTTTGCAACGCGGGGAGCAGCGAAGAGCAGGCTATGGCCAGAAGAAATAAGAAATTCTTTTTCATAAATGCAGGTATGTTTGAACTTTTTTGCAGATTTTTATTTCGCGAGTATATGTTTGATATTCAGTATATTATCTTTTGCAAATTAAATTCGCAAAAAATTCTGCAAATTATTCTTTGGGATTTATTTGATTTTTTTTCTTCCGGGATAATAGAGGTGATGGTCGTTAGGGAGAGGGGTTGGGTCAATACATCAGGTCTTTTTTCTGATTTTTCTGCCAGCCGGCCTGATATTCATGATCCACGAAGTAAATTTTCAGATCGGCCTGATACTCATGGTCCACGAAATAGATTTTCTTGTCGGCCTGATAAGCTCTGTCGGTGAAAAACCAGATACCGCGGTTCTCCTTTTTGTCGGCGCGATACTGCTTGTCGGTGCGGCAGACCTTGAGGTCGGCCTGATAGGCGTGGTCGACCACATAGACCTTGACGTCGGCATTGTATTCATGGTCAGTGGAGTAGACTTTCTGGCCGTGGGCCGACAAGGCGCTCAGGGCCGTGGCGGCCAAAGCTGTCAGGATGGCTTGCGTAAATTTCATCGTAAGAAAGATCAGAAAAGTTAATGTCGGAATTTTCACAAAATTAGGGAAGAAAATTGAAATGATGACACGAAGTCGGGGATTTTTTTCTTAACTTTCCTTAAAAATGGTTTCCCGAGAGTGCGTCAGGCGGTCATGTCGAAAATTTTTAGTAACTTTGCAGGACGAAATGCGCCCGGTGCCAACGACCGCTTTCCGCTCCTCTCCAACACACCCCGGATTTCGTAAATGCCGGCACACTACCGGCGCTTCCGGCCGGCAATACACACACTCTCTCACTAAGAACGGCGGCAATACAGGCACTCCGATGACAAAGACACAGAACATGGCAGACAAAAAAAGAATATTATTCATTTCGCAGGAACTCTCACCCTATCTGACCGGGACGTCCCGAGCCAAAGAGACCAAGGAATTAGCAGAGAAGTTTCAGCGCAACAAATCGGAAGTGCGCATATTCCTGCCGCGCTACGGAGCGGTCAACGAGCGCCGCAATCAGCTCCACGAGGTGATCCGCCTGAGCGGAGTGAACATACCGATTTCCGACGCCGACCATCCGCTCATCATCAAAGTGGCTTCGCTTCAGCCCCAGCGTATTCAGGTATATTTCATCGACAACGACGATTATTTCGACCGTTCCGAAGAGGATGCCGACAATCTGGGTTCGAACCGCGCCAACAACGACGAGCGCATGATCTTTTTCGTGCACGGCACCATAGAGACGGCCCGCAAGCTCCGCTGGGATCCCGATTTGATCCGAGTGTCGGGCTGGATGAGCGCTCTGGCGCCTGTGTATATCCGCAAGGTATTCTCCGACGAGCCATCGTTCAAGAAGTCAAAGATCGTGTATGTGATCGACGACTCCTCGTTTGCAGCGCCACTCGACCCGAAGTTCCCCGACAAACTGAAAGCCGAGGGCATACGCGAACACGAGGTGAAGCCTATGCGCGCCGGCGACATAGATGTGAACCGGCTGCACGCCATAGGTATCAAGCACGCTGACGCCGTGATAGTGGAGACGCCCGATCTGGCGCCCGAACTGCTTGAGACGCTTCAGAAGGGCAAGAAGCCCTGGCTGCCATACGAGAAGGCCACCGAAGAATCAGGCGAGGCCCTGATGGAATTTTACAACTCTCTCTGAACAGACACATGACCCATATCCAAAAGATATTGCTCGCTCCGGCTGCCTTCGCGGCTCTCGCCCTCGGCGCCTGCACCGACGATGCCGGCGACATAGGAGGCTCGCTCACACGCGGCGAGGTATCCATCGAGATAGACTCCACGTTTCAAATCTCGGGCAAGGCAGTGGCCGACCCGGTGTTCGACTCCAAAGGACGCACGCTCCTGTTGGGAAGCCTTGATGTGCCCGAATACGGCAAGCTCGACTGTTCGTTTGTGAGCCAGCTGATGCCCTCGTCGGATATCGAGATCCCCGACACCGTCCCCGCAGAGCAGATTACCGGCCTCACCATGAGGATGATGATGCTTAACGGCGACTTCACGGGCGACTCGCTCGCACCTCAGCAGGTGACGCTTTACCGCCTTACGCGGCAGCTCCCTTCAGACATAACGTCGGATTACGATCCCGAGGGCGGTTACGACCCCACGCCCCTGTCGCAGAAAGCCTATACTGCCTCGGCGCTCGGCCTCAACGACAGTGTGTTCAACCGCAGTTACCGTGTCATCGACCTTAAGCTGCCTCTAAGCTCCGCCAAGGATGTTTACACGGCCTACCGTACCAACCCCGAAGCGTTCCAGTGGCCCGCCGAGCTCGCCAAACGTTTCCCGGGCATCTATGCGCGCAACAGCTACGGCAAAGGTCTGGTGGTGAACATCGCCAACACCGAGTTCCTGCTCAAATACAACATCAAGAGCAAGCGATCGAAATACGAGAACGGAGTGGTGACATTTGTGGATACGCTCATACCTGACTCCACCACCATTTTCACCATATCGCCCGAAGTGCTCTCGAGCAACAATATGAAGTTCACACCCGCGGCCGCGCTGAAGGCCCGTGCCGAAGCCGGAGAGCCAATCATACTCGGTCCCGGCGGTTACAATGTGGAATTCCGTTTTCCGGCGCAGGAGATCATAAACCGCTACAGCAACTCGATCAAGAACCTGTCAGTGGTCAACAGCCTGACATGCAACATACCGATCAAGGATATAAGCAACGATTACGGCATACGTCCGCCCCGGTATATGCTCATGATCAAGAGTGCCAGGATGAAAGAGTTCTTCGCCAACAACGAAGTGCCCGAAGGGTATGTGGGCGAGGAGACCGATACCGACGCGTTTTGGGCCGAATACGATGCCGACACGCAGTCCTACGATTTCACCGCGCTGCGACCCTATCTGCTTGACCTGCTCGAGAAGGGGAGTGTCGCTGCCGAGGACGAGGCGTTCACCCTCGTGCCGGTGAGCATAACCAAAGAGTACTGGGGTTCGAGCTACAATGTGAAGACATTCGTGAGCGCATGCTTCCCCTACTATGCCGGTCCGTGCATGGGTCTGATCAATTTCGACAAGGCAAAGATCAAGTTCACTTTCTCCCGTCAGGTGCTCGAATAGCCCCGTCCCCGTCCCCGACTCCGACAATATGGTGGCAAAGATGCCGGTTTCAGGAAAGCACCGGTAAGACAGCCCGGGGCAGCCTTAATCTCAGAAACATTTCATACAGCTCATGGCCAGTAAGCTACAGTCTATAGTACAGAAGAGAGAGCGGAAGCTCCACAGGGTTTTAGGTGCCATGAAGTGTCTGAGGCTTTTTGGCGTCATGAAGCTCCGCGGACCTTTTGGTGCCATGAAGTGTCTGTGGCTCGCGGTGTTTACGCTTTTATTTGCTGTGGCACCCGCGCGGGCGCAGATCGATGCCGAGCAGGTGACAGCCATAGGACGCAACGTGCTGGCGATGGACGATTATCTGCTGTCAATACAATACTTCAACCAGGCTATCAAGGCGCGTCCGTATATGTCGGATCCCTACTATTACCGCGGTCTGGCCAAGCTGATGCTCGAGGATTATCAGGGAGCCGAGGAGGACTGCAGTCTCGCCATAGAGCGCAACAAATTCAAATACGAGGCCTACAGAGTGCGCGGCTTCGCCCGCATGCATCTGGACCGCGACTCCGATGCCGTGGCCGATTTCGACCGCGGACTCTACTACGCGCCCAACGACCGCTACTTCCTTTTCTACAAAGCGATAACGCTTGCGGACGCGCAGAAATACGACAAAGCCGACTCCACATTCTCAGAGCTGCTCCGCTATTACCCCCGTTTTGACGAAGGACTCGCCGCCTATTCCCGTATGCAGATAGCCCGCGGCGACACCACAGCCGCCCTGCAGATAGCCGACCGTGCCCTCGCCATCTCCAAGAACCAGATCAATCCGTATCTGGTGAAAGCCGAGATATATTCCGGCCGCAACCAGTGGGCCGAGGCCTGTGAGGCACTCGACGAGGCGATCCGTCTGATGCCTCAGGAGGCGTCGCTCTATATCAACCGCGCGTTCGTGCGTTACAGCGGCGACGACTGGTTCGGCGCCATGAGCGACTACAACTACGCCATAGACCTCGATCCCGACAACCGTGCCGCGATCTACAACCGCGCCATGCTGCGCTATCAGGTGCAAGACCTGAACAACGCCATGACCGACTTCACGCAGATACTGTCGTGGGATCCAGACAACTTTCCCGCCCGCTATAACCGCGCCATGATATGGGTGGACCGCGGCAAATACAAAGAGGCTATAGCCGACCTCAGCCGGATCATAAAGCGTTATCCGCGCTTCTATCAGGCCTACTTCGCCATATCAGAGCTCTACGGCCGCATGGGCGACGCTCAGAAATCGTGGGCATATTTCCACAAAGGTAACGAGCTGACCACCAAACATGTGGCCAATCCCGGTACCTTCCGTCTAGACCGACCCTCGATCGAGCCCGGCAAGGCGATCACGCAGTCGCAGCAGGAGGAGAACCTCTTTGCCGACGTGGCCGACGGCGACGATCCCGAGGCACAGATAGAGAGCCTGAACCGCCTTATAGTCGTGGAGCAGGATCTGAAGAGCTCCACAGCGAGCGCACCCGGCGCCGCCAAAGCGCCCAAGGGACGTGTGCAGGACTTCGAGCTGAGAGCCGAGCCCGCGCCCCTCTACGCACTCACATTCGCCGACAACCCCTCAGCCCTGCGTTCACTCTCCAACTATTTTCGCGAGCTGAACCGGCTCAACACCGAGCGATGGCTCGACAGGACAGTGTTCCTCTCCAACGACGCCGGCACACAGAGCAACAGCTCCGAAGCCGAGCAGCTCTTCGCCCTTCAGCAACGGTTCGACGCCTTAGAAGCAGGCGGGAAGATGCGGCCCGTGGATTATCTTGGCCGCGCCATAGCGAGCGCCATGCTCAAGGATTATCAGCGTGCGCTCACCGATCTGGACAAAGCCGTGGAGCTCGATTCCGACTTCGTGAGTCCGCTCGTGGAGCGAGCCTACGTGCGTTTGGCTGCCACACAGGCCGCACGACAGCTCGCCGCCCGTTCCGGCAGCGAGACACCCTTCTCAGTGAGCAGCACTCCGGAACAGACACCGTCGGCATCCGCCTCCGGAGCGGCGTCAGGCCCGTTAAGCGACATGCATAGAGCCGCTTCGAAACAAGAGGCCGGCGTCATGCTTGCCGAGGTAGCTTCGGCCCGGGCCTATGAGGAGGCCCTTCGCGACCTCGACCGCGCACTCGCCTTAGACCCGTCGCTCGCCTTTGCCTGGTTCAACAAAGGGTGTATATACTACGCCCTGCGCGACTACACTTCCGCCCTGCAATGCTACAACGAGGCTATCCGCATCAACCCCGAATTAGGCAACGCCTGGTATAACCGCGGCATCACATATATGCGTCTGGGCAACTCAGCCGAAGCGGCCGCCAACCTCTCCAAAGCCGGCGAGCTCGGCATAGTTCCCGCCTACAATATCCTGAAACGTATTCAGTAAACCGGCACCCCGCATATCAGGAGCCGCACACCTACCACCAGATCCCGCATGGAGAAACAGAAAAAAATAGAATCGCTGCAGTCGCTGCGAGGCATATTCGCCTTTCTGATATTCCTGAGCCATGCGCTGATGGTCAACGGCGGAAATCCGTTTTCCGCAGGTGGCGACATCGGAGTGGCGTTCTTCTTCGTGCTCTCCGGTTTCGTGCTCTGTCAGGCTCACGAGCAGAAAGCCGAGGCGGCCGGTGCCGAATTTTCCGGACAGATCGGTATGCCGTACGGCCGGTTCATGCTCAAGCGCGTGGTCCGCATCTATCCGCTGCATCTGCTCTGCTGGCTATGGTGCGTAGCCATAGGTATAAGGTATTACCGCAGCTTTGATCTGCCCATTGACCTTGCCAACCTCTTTCTGCTTCAGAGTTGGATACCGATACCCGAATATTATTATTCGGTAAATGCGGCATCGTGGTGCCTGTCAGACTTCATCTTCTTCTACCTGTTGTTCCCCGTGCTGCTGAAGTGGGTAGTGAGGCAAGGGAAGAGTTTCATCGCCACGCTCGCAGTCCTGACAATAACCTGGTGTGTCGCCTCAGGGTTCGTGCCCGATGCGGAGCGGCCCTGGGCCGTGTATATATGGCCTGTAAGCCGACTGCTCGACTTCGCCGCCGGCATGGTGCTCTGGCAGCTCACCTCGCGCCGCCGCAGCTCCGGATCCACTACCGAGACAAAAGCCAACCTCCGGCAATTCGCGGCCCTGCTGCTGTGCCTCGGCTCATTTGCCGCCCTGCCGCTGTTTGACACCGATCTGACGCAATCGATCTTCTGGTGGCCCGCCGTGCTGCTGACCGTAGCCGTGTTCGTCCGCACAGGCCATACCGGTCTGCTCGGCCGTCTGCTGTCATGGCGACCGTTTGTCGCGTTCGGCAACGTGAGCTTCGGCTTCTACCTCATCCACATACCTGTGATCAACCTCTCCGTGCTGTTCCTTCGCCGCCTGATACCCGAGGGAGGCGCCGAGTTTCTGGCAGCCGTCTTAGCCCTGTCGCTGGCGGTGTCGATTGCCGGATCCTTCCTGCTCGCCCGCTACTACGAGCGCCCCATCTCCCGGCTCATCCTCCGTCGTCCTCCAAAGTGACCAGACCCCAACATATATAAGAGACTATAACCCACAGAAAAACCATGAATACAGAGACAGAAGAGTATTTCCTCAACCGCCATACAGTGCGCACATTCACCTCTGAGGTGCCCTCCAAAGAGCTTATCCGCTCCATTGTGGAGGCGGCCTCGCACGCGCCCAACACCGGCAATATGCAGCTCTATTCGGTGGTGGAAACCCGTTCGCCCGAACAGCGGGCACTCCTTGCGCCGCAGCATTTCAATCAGCCCGCTGCCGTGAACTCACCCGTGCTGCTGACTGTCTGCGCCGACGTGCGCCGTTTCGAGCGCTGGTGCGAGGTGAGCCGAGCCGAGCCTGCCATGCGGAACCCGCAGATGCTGCTTGCCGCCATCATAGATGCGGTGGCCTTCACGCAGCAGATAGTGACCATAGCCGAGCTCCACGGTCTCGGCACATGCTATTTAGGCACCGTCACCTACAACGCGCCTAAGATAGCCGAGATGCTCGGTCTGCCTGCCGGGACAGTGCCCGTTTGCTGCCTTGCCGTGGGCTATCCTTCGGAGCCGGGTGTCGAGAGCGAGCGGCTCCCTGTGGAGGCTATACTCTGCGAGGAGACGTATCCCGAGCGTACCGACGAAGAGATACGTGAGTTATACCGCGCCAAAGACGACTACGAGCCCAACCGCAAATTCATAGAAGAGAACGGAAAAGAGACACTTGCGCAAGTCTTCACCGACGTGCGCTATCCCCGGTCGAACAACGAACCCTTCTCCAAGATCTTCGTGGATTTCCTGCGCGCGCAAGGTTTCGAAGTCTGAGACCTTGCTTCCTGCACGGTATCGTGTGTGTAGAGTAATTTAGCGACGGCAACAGCCTGCCGCATCAGCCATATCAGCAATTCAGAGAGCCTTACAGCTTCTCCGGGTTGCTGATTTTTTCGGCCTGAAGACGATAAACGGATTTTTGGAACCGGAGTGCCGAAAACACTCTGAAATTTCGTTTTGGGGAATTTTCTCGAGCTTTCAAATTTTTAAAATGCAGACAATCAGAGAGAAAGAATTCCAAAACGGGAAACTTTTCCAAAATGTGTTGTAAAGCAGTTTTGATATTTTGAAAATAATTACGACCTTTGTGGTCCGCGAAAGAACGTCGCGACAACGTGTTTCAGAACATCTATTATCCTCAATATATCCATGAAAGAGTTAGACAATCAGAACGAAAGTAGGCCTACATACAGCTACGATGAGGCCTACGAGGCCACGGTGAAGTATTTCAAAGGCGACGAACTGGCAGCGCGCGTGTGGGCATCGAAATATGCTCTCAAAGATTCCTACGGACATCTCTTTGAGAAAACGCCCGATGACATGCACCGCCGACTCGCCAACGAGTTTGCCCGCATAGAGCAGAAATATCCCAACCCCATGAGCTCCGACGAGATCTTCGATCTCATGAAGGACTTCAGATATCTGGTGCCTCAGGGGAGCCCTATGGCCGGTATAGGCAACGATCTGCAGGTAGGCTCGCTGAGTAACTGTTTTGTAATCGGACTCGAGGGTGAGCCCGACTCCTACGGAGGCATCATCAAGATCGACGAGGAGCAGGTACAGCTCATGAAGCGCCGCGGAGGCGTGGGCCACGACCTGAGCCATATCCGTCCGAAAGGCAGTCCGGTGAAGAACTCCGCGCTCACATCCACCGGTCTGGTGCCCTTCATGGAGCGATACAGCGCATCGACCCGCGAGGTTGCGCAAGACGGGCGCCGCGGCGCGCTGATGCTCTCCGTGAGCATCAAGCACCCCGATTCGGAAGCGTTCATCGACGCCAAGATGACAGAAGGAAAGGTGACCGGAGCCAACGTCTCGGTGCGTATCTCCGACGATTTCATGGAAGCAGCCATGGAGGGTAAGCCGTTTGTGCAGCAGTATCCCTGTACGGCGGAAGATCCCGTCTACACCAAAGAGACCGACGCCCGCGCACTCTGGCACAAGATAGTACACAACGCGTGGAAGAGCGCCGAGCCCGGAGTGCTTTTCTGGGACACAATCACACGCGAATCGCTGCCCGACTGCTACGCCGACCTCGGCTTCAAGACCATCTCCACCAACCCCTGCGGCGAGATACCTCTCTGCCCCTACGACAGCTGCCGTCTGCTCGCTGTGAACCTCTACAGCTATGTGAAGAGCCCCTTCACACCGCAGGCTGAATTCGACTTCGATCTCTTCCGCAGCCATGTGCGCAAGGCGCAGCGCCTCATGGACGACATCATCGACCTGGAGATGGAGAAGATCGAGCTCATCATAGATAAGATAAAATCCGATCCCGAGACCGCCGAGGTGAAATCCACCGAGCTGCATCTCTGGGAGAAGATACGCGACAAGACGCTGAAGGGACGTCGCACAGGCTGCGGCACCACAGGCGAGGGCGACATGATAGCCGCCATGGGTCTGCGCTACGGCACACCCGAAGCCACGGCCTTCTCAGTGGAGGTGCACAAAGCGCTCGCTCTGGCTTACTACGGGGCATCGGTCGACATGGCCGAGGAGCGGGGAGCCTTCGAGATTTACGACACCGAGCGCGAGAAGAACAATCCCTTCATAGCCCGTCTGCGCGAGGCCGATCCCGCGCTCTACGAGAAGATGAAGCGTGTGGGGCGCCGCAACATAGCCTGCCTCACTATAGCCCCCACAGGATCCACATCGCTGCTGACACAGACCACCTCAGGCATAGAGCCCGTGTTCCTGCCCGTATACCAACGCCGCCGTAAGGTAAATCCCGGCGACGAGAACGTGCGTGTGGATTTCGTGGACGAGGTCGGCGACGCATTCGAGGAGTATATAGTATTCCACCACAAGTTCCTGACATGGATGGAAGCTGCCGGCATCGAAGTTAAAGAGAAGATGACCGTGGAGGAGATAGAGGCGCTCGTGAAGCAGTCGCCTTACTACAAAGCCACCTCCAACGATGTGGACTGGATGGAGAAGGTCCGTATGCAGGGTGCCGTGCAGAAGTGGGTGGACCACAGCATCAGCGTCACCATCAACCTCCCCTCCGATGTCACCGAGGAGCTTGTGGGCGATCTCTACGTGCAGGCCTGGAAAGCAGGCTGCAAGGGCTGCACAGTATATCGCGACGGCTCGCGCAACGGTGTGCTCGAGGCAGTGAAGAAGCCTAAAGAGGAAGCACCCCACAGCCTGATAGCACATCCCGATCAGATACTCAAGCGCCCCATAGAGCTCGAGGCCGATGTGGTGCGTTTCCAGAACAACAAAGAGAAATGGATCGCCTTCGTGGGTCTGGCCGAGGGGAAACCCTACGAGATCTTCACCGGTCTGGCCGACGACGAAGACGGCATCTTCTGCCCCAAGAGCGTGACACGAGGCAAGATCATCAAGGCTATGGACGCCGACGGCCGCAAGCGCTACGACTTCCAGTTCGTGAACAAACGCGGCTACAAGACCACCATCGAAGGCCTGAGCGACAAGTTCAATCCCGAGTTCTGGAACTACGCCAAACTGATTTCCGGAGTGCTGCGATACGGTATGCCTATAGAGCAGGTGCTCAAGCTGGTGGGCAGTCTCGAGCTTGATTCCGCGAGCATCAACACATGGAAGAACGGTGTGGAGCGCGCCCTGAAACGTTACATCCCCGACGGAACCACCGCCAACGGACAGAAATGTCCGAACTGCGGCTGCGAGACACTCGTCTATCAGGAAGGGTGCCTGATCTGCACATCCTGCGGATCGTCGCGCTGCGGCTGATAAAGAAAGAGCAGAATAAGCCGCGGGGGCAGCTGCACCGGAAAAGATGCAGCTGCCCCCGCGTTGTATGAAGTTTCGGACAAGTCGGACAGGTCGGACAAGTCGGACGTGTCAGAGTTTTATTTCACTCGGACAAGGTAGAGCACCGTGTGGTCCTGACCGTTGAGCAGGCGGCACTGAGTGGCCGATACCGGACGGGCGTACATCACATCCTCAAGGGCCACCAGAAGCTCGTTCTCACGCTTGGCATCGGGGCATGCCATACGGGTGGTCTGCAGCCCCTGGAAGCTTATGGAGTTGCGCTCCGTCATGTCAGTGACTATAGAGCCGTTCACAATGTTGCAGCCCGTGTTGCCGTGGAGCTTGAGCTCGGCCATGTCGATCACGAATTTCATGTCGGGATCATCGACAGAAGAGCCGTTGATAGCCACCACCTGCCAGGTGCCGTTGAGGAAATCGAAGTCCTGGCGGCGCAGGTTCATGAGCACGTTGCCGTTGGCATCGAGAAACGAGAGCGTATACTGGAACTCAGGCGATACAGACCATTCGTAACGGCGTGTATTGTTGATAGCCTCGTTGATCTCCTGCTCGGTGAAGTCTGTCGGGTCGCAGGCTCTCATGGTAGAGAGCACGTTGGAGAAGCGGAGGGTGGAGTCAGCGGCATTGACGGTATAGGAGCCGTTGATGGTGTTGCAGCCGTTGTTGCCGTAGAAGCGGCCCTTCTTGGCGTCGAACATCAGGAAGGGAGTCATCTCGCCGCCGGCCTGACGGGCGCCGAGGTCCTTGATGGCCCATTCGCCGGAGATCTCGCCCTTCTCGAGAGCCGGGCTGCGGTAAGGTTCCGTGCGGTCAGGTTTGGCCACAGTCTCGCGGTCGGAAGGGAGTTCCGGCTCAGCCTTGACCGTCTTTGTGAATAAACTGCAGGAAGTGAGCGCCAGAAGCATGGTCGGCGCTGCGAAAGATATTATTGCTGTCTTTTTCATTTCTGTATGTAAAGTGTAAAAAGATTGGTTTAAAAATTTCAGTCTGTTTGTGAGGGAGAGAGGAAGCCTGCATCAGTCGCCCCAGTGGCGACGGAGCGGATACTTGACCGGGCGGAGGAGAAGTCGGAGCGAGGTGGAGTAGGTGAGATAGTTCCAGATCCAGTTAAGCAGCACATTGAGCTTGTTGCGGAAGCCGACAATCGATATCAGGTGGATGAACATCCAGGCCATCCAGGCTATCCAACCGCTCAGTGAACGGTTCTTCAGATCGACCACGGCGCGGTATTTGCCGATAGTGGCCATGGACCCTTTATTGTTATAACGGAAAGGCAGGGGCGTTTCTTTTCCTTCGAGGTTGAGATTTCGCGCCAGATTTCGCGCCTGCTGTATGGCTACCTGCGCCACCTGAGGGTGCCCATTCTCGAAGCCGGGCACCGACATGAGGGCAATGTCGCCTATGGCGTATACATCGTTCTCTCCGATGAGGCGGTTGTATTCGTCGGTAATGATCCGGGCGCCGTGGCCTATGTGGCGTTTGTCGATCCCGGGCATGGGCTGTCCGCAGACACCGGCTGTCCAGATGAGCGTCTCCCAGTACTCCTTGGAGCCGTCGGCAAACGTGACGACCTTGTCGGTATAGTCTGACATCACAGTGTTGAGGCGCACCTCCACGAGCAGTTTTTCGAGGTCCCTGAGGGCAGTGCGCGAAGCTTTCTCGCTCATGGCGCCGAGCAGTTTGCCACTCCCTTCCACGAGCACGATCCTCATCTCGCGCGGGTCCAGGTCGGGGTATTCGCGCGGAAGAATGTCGCGCTTCATCTCGCCCAGAGCGCCGGCTATCTCCACACCCGCCGGACCGCCGCCCACCACTATGAAGCTGAGCAGCTTGCGGCGCAGCTCCGGGTCGCGGGCAATAGCGCCGCGCTCCAGACGGTCAAGAATCTCGTCGCGGGTATACATGGCCTCTCCTATGGTCTTGATGCCGAACACCTTTTGATCCATATCCTTCATGCCGAAATAGTTGTTGGTGGTGCCGGCGGCAATCACGAGCTTATCGTAGCGGATAGTCTCGTAGCTTGTGGTAACGGTCTTCGAAGCCGTGTCGATCTGTTTGACGTGGCCCATGTGGTAAGATGTGCCGCCCAGCTTCTTGAACTCACGCCGCAGCGGAAAAGATATGTTGGACGCGGCCAGGCCTGACGATGCGATCTGGTAGAAGAGGGGAGGGAAAGAGTGGAAATTGTTGCGGTCGACCATGAGCACCTGATAGCGCTTGCGGTCGAGCCTTTTTGCCAGATTCAGGCCGGCGAAACCGCCGCCTATTATGAGGACACGCTCCTTGTCGCCTTGCGGTACGTTGCTTGCGTGAGTCTCCGTGTCGCTGCTGTGGGGAGCCTCCGTCAGGGCTTCGGGAGCGGATGCCAAGGATAAGGATGATGTTGTGACTGTAGATGCCATTTGAAGGAGTAAAGAGGGTGTTTCCGGAGGCTTTGTGCCTTTGCTTTTCTAACGTCGGAACGGCTTTAAATGTTCGGATACGGAAAAATGGCGCAAAATCTTTGGTTATGTCGCGGATTTTTAGTAATTTCGCGGCTGGTTCAGACCCCGTGTGATGGGAAATCTGTTGCCGGAGCCGGGCAAGCCTCCGCGTGGAGGGCCGGCCGAGGAGCGCTGAATCGCAACAACTTATTTTTAGTAACACATAAACCAAACCAAAATGAAAGTTTACAATCTCAAGGCTGAAGCCCGCAAAGAGGGCGGCAAGAAAGCTGCCAAGGCTCTCCGCGCAGAGGGCAAAATCCCCGCAGTGCTCAACGGCGGCAAGATCGTGGAGCTCCCCTTCACCGGCACTCTCAAGGACGGTGAGAAGGTAGTGGAAATCGACGCAAAGCGCGGCCAGATCACTACCGATATCGTAGTAGCCGCCGAAGATGTGCGCAAGCTCATCTACACTCCCGACATCTTCGAGGTAGACCTCGAGATCAACGGCGAGACACGCAAATCCGTGCTCAAGGAGATTCAGTTCCAGCCTGTAAAAGATACAATCCTTCACCTCGACTTCCTCGAGGTATTCCCCGACAAACCTATCGTGATGGAGGTTCCCGTACAGATCGAAGGTCACGCCGAGGGTGTGAAGGCCGGCGGTAAGCTCTCTCTCTCCATGCGTAAGCTCAAAGTGAAAGCTCCCTACACAGCAATCCCCGAGCGTCTGGTAGTCAATGTCGACACACTCGGTCTGGGCAAGTCGCTCGCAGTAGGCGATCTCCACTTCGAGGGTCTCGAGCTGGTCAACGCCAAGAACGCCGTAGTCTGCGCCGTACAGCTCACACGTGCTGCCCGCGGTGCCGCTGCCAAGGCAGAGGAGTAATTCCCGTATAAAGCAATTGTCTGCGGAATCTGAAATCCGCATTTCATCCTTTCGAGGCGCCTTCGGCCATCAGCTGCGGGCGCCTTACTTTTCAAACTCTCACAGATGGCTCTCTCATTTCTGAAAAAGCTCTTTGCCCGCAAGAGGGCAGAGGGGTGTAACGATGAACCTGTTATGAAATACCTCGTGGTGGGGCTTGGCAACATAGGCCCCGAATATACGGGCACACGCCACAATTCCGGCTTCATGGTGGCCGATACACTGGCCGCATCGGCCGGCGCGAGCTTCGAATCGTGTCGCTACGGCGATATGGCCCGTTTCCGCTGCAAGAACAAGGAGATTCTGCTCCTGAAGCCTTCCACATTCATGAACCTGTCGGGTGTGGCCGTGCGCTACTGGATGAACAAGGAGAAGCTCCCTCTGGAGCAGCTGCTCGTGATTGTGGACGACATAGCGATCCCGTTCGGCGCCATACGACTGCGCGGCAACGGAGCCGACGCCGGTCACAACGGACTGAAGAATATCGCCGAACAGCTCGGCACGCAGAACTACGCCCGCCTGCGCTTCGGCGTGGGCCATGATTTCCAGCGCGGCGACCAGATCGACTATGTGCTGGGCCGTTTCCCCGAGGAGGAGCGCAAGCTGCTTCCCGAACGCATGGCCGTGGCTGCCGATGCGGTGAAGGCTTATGTGCTTTCGGGACTCTCTTTCGCCATGACGCAATATAATAATAAGTAGGCACCGGCGGTCGTTCCTTAAGAAAGAATAATAAGAAAGAAGAATAATAATAGGAGAAATGCCGGCAGAAGAGAGAATCGACAAATACCTCTGGGCCATGAGGGTGTTCAAGACACGCAGCATCGCCACAGACGCCTGCAAGAAAGGTCGCGTCACCATGGGAGGCGTGGCTGTGAAACCGTCGCGCGCTGTGAAAGCCGGCGACGTCATCGACGTGAGAAAGCCGCCTGTCACTTACACTTTCAAGGTGCTTCAGGTCTCGGGCAACCGCCTGGGTGCCAAGCTCGTGCCCGACTATATGGAGAACATCACTCCGGCTTCGCAGTATGAGTTGCTCGAGATGAACCGCATCAGCGGATTCGTGGACCGCCGCAAGGGTCTCGGTCGCCCCACGAAGCGCGACGCCCGCGAGATGGCCCGTTTCCGCAACGGTGCCGAAGACAATCCCGGCTTCACGGCCGACAATTTCTTCCTCGACTGGGAAGACGATGACGATGACCTTTCCGACGATGACTGATTAACTCTCACCCCGCAAGCCATGATAAAATTTCTCGATTTACAGCAGATCAATGCTCTCCATGCCGATGAGCTGCGCCGTGCCATGGACTCGGTGCTCGACTCGGGCTGGTACCTCCAGGGCGAACAGAACCGCGCCTTCGAGCGGGAATATGCCGACTTTATCGGCACTCGCCACTGCGTGGGCTGCGGCAACGGCCTCGATGCCCTCACCCTTATCCTGAGAGCTTACATGGAGCTGGGGCGCCTCCGTCCCGGCGACGAGGTGATAGTGCCGGCCAACACGTACATAGCCTCCATACTTGCCGTGACGCGTGTCGGGCTGCGGCCTGTGCTCGTGGAGCCGAGTGAGGCCACGCTTCAGATCGACCCCGCGCGCATAGAAAGCGCTCTGACGGGTCGCACGCGAGCCGTGATGATAGTGCATCTCTACGGCCGCAACGCCATGTGCGGCGAGATTGCCGACCTGTGCCGACGCCATTCGCTGCTGCTGATCGAGGACAACGCCCAGGCGCACGGATGTCGCTGGGGCTATCGGCTCACAGGCTCGCTCGGCGATGCCGCGGGCCACAGTTTCTACCCGGGCAAGAACCTGGGCGCACTTGGCGACGGCGGCGCCGTAACCACTGAGGATGAGGAGCTTGCCGCTATAATCCGCTCGCTTGCCAACTATGGCTCGTCGCGCAAGTATGTGTTCCCGTACCGCGGTGTCAACTCGCGTCTCGACGAGCTGCAGGCCGCAGTGCTCAGGGTCAGGCTCCGATATCTTGAGCGAGAGAACGAACATCGTCAGCGCGCCGCGGCTCTTTACCGCGAGTTGCTTGCCGACGCTCCGGTGGATCTTCCGGCCGCCATGCCCCGAAGTGAGGATGTGCACCATATCTTCCCGGTCTTTTCCGACCGGCGCGACGAGCTGCAGCAGTATCTGGCTTCCAACGGCGTGCAGACCCTCATCCACTATCCCATACCGCCGCATCTCCAGGAATGTTATGCCGGCTGCTGGCCCGATGCCGTGCTGCCGGTCACCGAACGTATCCACCGGCGCGAACTCTCGCTCCCGATATCGCCGGTCATCACCGATGCGGAGATCGAGCGCGTTTCAGCCCTTCTGAGCCGTTTTAAATAAAACAGTTGCCAACGCTCTCAGGCGCGATCTCACGGCCTCTGTTGCGGTCGCTGAGGCGCTTGCGTATAGCTGCGGTCTACCTGCCGCAGAGCACCTTGAAATCGCAATATTTGCAGTCTGAAGGCTTGCACTGAGTGAACGGTATGTTCGGGTCGAAAATCTCTTTGAGTTTCTCGCGCAGCAGCTTCTCGAAATCGCCCTTCACGGTGCGGTAGTCTCTGAGCTCTTCACCTTTGTACAGCACCACATTGGCGTTAGGATCTATGCCTGTCTTTGTCGGTCGCACCAGGCCTATCCTCATCGGATCGTCGCTCTCTCTGTGCTGCGCGAGCAAGGTGGCGTAGAGCATCAGCTGGAATATTGCCCTCTTTTTGCTGTAGCCCTCTTTGAACAGCTCCGAGGCATCTTTGAAATCTGCCTCATCTGCGCCTGTCTTGTAGTCAATAACGCGAAGCACGCCGTCCACGCGGTCGATACGGTCTATGATCAGCTT
The DNA here is from genome assembly GCA_004552395.1 of Bacteroidales bacterium. Taxonomy (GTDB): domain Bacteria; phylum Bacteroidota; class Bacteroidia; order Bacteroidales; family Muribaculaceae; genus Lepagella. The sequence goes on from SFOK01000003.1 coordinate 34,842, forward strand.
CATGTTGATCCACTTGTCCGGGTCTCCTTCGGGGTCGAGCTGGTAGCGTACCTCATCATGAAACTCACTGCCGCAATAGCGCATCGGCGTGAGCTCAAGGTCGGAGAGCAGAGCCTTGCGTACATTCTGCATGATCGGCCGGCGGAAGATTCGTGCCATGCCGTTGAGCTCGCAGCTCTCTCCTTCGGGCCGATGCATATACTCGGTACGTATGAGAGAGTCCACGGTCTCCTCCACTTCCGGCGCAAGGCCCGACTCGGTGTCCTCTCCTTTTATCCGTGGGTCGGCTTCTTCGGTACCAGCCAGGGGCCTGAGCAGACGGGCTATATCTCCGGCCTTGACTTCCACACCTGCGAAGTCGGGCACGGTCATATCCTCCTGACCGGCGGCACGGCGTATGCCGTTGTAGATCGACTCCATGGTCGCGTGGAAGATGGTGCCCTGGGTCTTGGCGTCCATGCTCTCGTCCTGCCGTTCTGTCTCCGGATAATGTTTTATATATTTGAAGAAGAACTGCAGGGGACAATTCATATATGTCTTGAGCGCCGAGGCTGAGAGCGTCTTTCCCGACTCGGCGTCGAGGTAAAGGTTCAGTTGCTCCATAACCGGTCCTTTGGCGGCCACTACGGGCGGTGTGCCCGTGATAGCCACTGACACGTTGCGGCTCTCCTCCCGGAGTCCCGCTTTGTCGGCAAAGAGATACTTGAGCTGATAGATATAGCGCGACGGATCGCCGGAACGAAGGCCTCCCTGACGCGCGTCGTAGAGCATATACACCTCCTTGGCGCGGCTGATAAGGCGGTAGAAGTAATAGGCGAAGATACCCTCCTGGAACTGTGTGGTGGCCATACTGTTGGCTATGCGCAGGTTGTTGGGTATGAAGCTGCGCGAACGCAGACGCCGCGGAAACACCCGCTCGTTCATCGACGGTATGATGATGTAGTCGAAGTCCAGAGAACGTGTCTCGAGCATGCCCATCACTTGCACTCCGGTGAGCGGCTCGCCCTCGAGGGGCACTTTCTCCGAGGCCAGCAGATGGTCGAGCAGCGAGAGGAAGGTCTTCCAGTCCATGTCGGTCCGGTGCAGGGCTATTGCTTCGGACAGACGTCGCAGGGCCAGCGCGTATGCCTCCAGATGCTTCAGCTCGAGATCGCTTTTCAGCATCCCGCCGCCCTTCTTGTCGCTCTCGGCCAACGCCTTTGCAGCGGCTTCAACCAGGGCTATAAGGTGAGCGCAGAGCTCTGTGGCGCTCCCTTCGCGCATGGAGCGGAACAGCAGCTTCAGATTGGCTTCGGTCTCGGGTGTGAGCTCCGGCTGCAGCTCGTCAAGGATGCTGCCTATGCTTGTCTGGAATATGTGCAGGCCGGTGATGTGGCTCACTATGGCGGAGCACACTTCCGCGCCGAGAAGAAGACGGCTCAGGGGGTGGGAGAGGAGCGAGGTTATATCCTCCTGCAGGTACTCACAGGCCTCGCCCTGGCGCCTGGAGCGCAAGTTGAGACGGCGCAGGAGCGAGAACCATGAGGCGGCCGCGGTCATGCGCAGCGGGTAGCCCATGGTGATGTTCACCTCGTTGAGCTCTGAGGGGAGCGAATAGAGCATCGGGAAGAACAGGTTCTCGTCGGGCATCGCCACGGCCAGGCCGCCGGGACGGGTGGCCACACTCTTGTCGCGCCGCAATATGTCGCTGATGAGCTCCGAGGCCACTTTCACCTGCGCGGTGTTACCGGGGCAGGATATCGCTTTGAGCACCTTCGGGAAGCCGGTGGTGCCGCTGCACTCCGTCAGCTCATGTTTCGACGGGAACGCTTTCTTGTCCTTGCTTAGAAAATGCGACGCCGAGGCTAACTCTTCGCTTTGAAGTATCTCGCCGTAGGCATCCCAGTAGTAATCGGCCAGACTCTCTTCGCCTCGGCCGGTCGACACCTTCAGCCGCCCGGTCTCGCGCAGTATGCGGTACTCCACGGTGGTCAGAGCGTTGAAGCCCACAAACACCACCTGGGCGTAGGGGAGTGCCTTGTTACCCTCCCGGATTATCCGTTCCAAGGCTCTGCGGGCAGCGCGGCCCGGCCATGCCAGCTGCCGCTTTTCGAGCTCGGCACCGAGCTCTTTGTAGAGGTCGCCGAGCACTTCCCACAACCGCAGGAACTTCTCGGTGGCGTTGCCGTCAGGGTTTATATGGCGCCAGAATGTATCGCTCTTTATGTCGGGCAAGTTGAAGTATTCGCGGGCCACACGCTGCTGCTCGTCGGTGAGGTAGTTGCTCTGTATGTCGTTGTATTTCTTCAGGTTGGAAAAAAGACTGTCGGCATCCGCACAGTAGATGTCCACATCGTTGAAGTCGGCCAGCGCAGTCTCTCCCCACACTTTGAAAGAGTCGAAATCATCCACGGCGTCTGGTCGCTTCCGGTAGAGCGAATAGAGGGTGAACAGCATGTCGATGCGGCTGTCGATCTCCAGATCGGATATCTCGCAGATGAAATCGGTGATGGAGACAATCTTAGGCGCTACTTTCACCTCCCACTTCTGCATCTTGCCCTGATTAACCAGTTCCTGAATCTCTTCCTGAAAATGGCGAAGCAGAAAGGTGCCGCTGCGTTTGTTGGGCACTACGATGCAGTAATTGTCTATGTCGGAGCGGCTCACAAGCACCCGGGCCACATTTTTCAGGAATGGAATCATATATCTTTTCAGGTAATAAGGGGCGTCCGGGAGCGGGGTTAGCTGACTCCCGGACGCCTGTAAGCGGTGTGTCGTGATTGTTGGACTGTCGGGTTACGAGAGCTTGTGTATCACGAGGCCTGAGCGCAGCTTGGGCTCGAACCATGTGGTCTTGGGCGGCATGATGTTGCCGGTGTCGGCTATGTTGATAAGCTGGTCCATGGTCACGGGATAAAGGGCGAGCGCCATCTTCATTTCGCCGCTGTCCACACGGCGTTTCAGCTCTTCCAGACCGCGGATACCGCCCACGAAGTCGATACGCTTGTCGGAACGCAGATCGGTGATACCTAATATGTCGCGCAGGATCAGGTCGGAGCTTACGGTGACGTCGAGCACGCCTATGGGATCGTCGTCGCGGTATGTCCCTTTCTTGGCTGTCAGCGAGTACCAGCGCCCGTCGAGATAGAGCGAGAAGTTGTGCAGACGGTCGGGATGATAGATCTCTGTCCCCTTGTCCTCTACGGTGAAGTTCTCGCGGATCTTATCCAGGAACTGCTCGGGTGTGAGGCCGTTCAGGTCGCGTACCACACGGTTATAGTCTATGATCTTAAGGTGCGATGCGGGGAAAGCGACTGCCAGGAAGTAGTTGTATTCCTCGTCGCCGCGGTGGTTGGGATTGTTGCGGGCTTTCTCCGCGCCTACCAGAGCGGCGGCTGCCGAGCGATGGTGGCCGTCGGCAATGTAGAGACTCGGTATCTTGGCGAACTCCTCTGTGATGCGTTTTGTAAGCTCATCGTCATCGATCACCCAGAAGGTGTGGCCGAAACCGTCGGGCGCCACGAAATCGTACTCGGGTTCGCCCTTGGCCACGGTGCGTATGATCTCCTCCAGTTCCTCGTTGTCGGGGAAGGCGAAGAATACCGGCTCTATGTTGGCGTTGTTCACCCGCACATGTTTCATGCGGTCCTCCTCCTTGTCGCGGCGGGTGAGCTCATGCTTCTTGATGCGGCCCTGCATATAGTCCTCCACCCAGGCGCCTACCACGAAACCGTACTGTGTGCGGCCGTCCATAGTCTGCGCGTAGATGTAGTAATGCTCCTTCTCGTCCTGCACGAGCCATCCGTTCTTCTGGAATTTCTCGAAATTCTCCACGGCTTTCTCGTAGACTCTCGGATCGTGCTCGTCGGTGCCGGGCTCGAAGTCGATCTCCGGTTTGATGATGTGGTAGAGCGATTTGGGGTTACCCTCGGCCTCTTTGCGCGCCTCTTCGGAATTCAGCACGTCGTAGGGACGCGACACTACCTCTTCCACCATCTCTTTCGGTGGGCGTACACCTTTGAAAGGTTTTACTCTTGCCATGTTTTTCGTGATTTTAGGTTAGATATTTTGTGTTTTGTGATTTTTCTTGCCGTGGTCTCAGAGCGGCTTGCGCACTATCGTCTGCGTGCGGTCGGGTCCCACGCTCAGAATGTAGATCGGCGTCTCGAGCTCTTTCTCCAGGAAGTCGATGTAGTCATTGAATTCCTTCGGAAAATCCGCGGGCGATGTGGCTTTGCTCAGGTCGGTGTTCCATCCTTTCAGATCCTTGTAGACGGGCTTCAGGGGCAGGTCGTTGGCGTCGAAGGGGAAGTGATCTGTCGTCTTGCCGTCGAACTCGTAGGCCACGCACGCCTTCACTGTCTCGAAACCGTCGAGCACATCGCTCTTCATCATGATCAGGCGGGTCACACCGTTGATCATGATCGAATACTTCAGCGCCACCAGGTCGATCCATCCGCATCGGCGCTCGCGGCCGGTCACTGCGCCGTACTCATGGCCTATGGCGCGGATCTTCTGCCCGGTCTCGTCGAAAAGCTCTGTCGGGAACGGACCGCTGCCCACGCGTGTGCAGTATGCCTTGAAGATGCCGTAAACATCGCCGATCTTGTTGGGCGCAAGGCCCAAACCGGTACACGCTCCCGCTGTCACGGTGTTTGATGAGGTTACAAACGGATACGAGCCGAAGTCCACATCGAGCATCGTGCCCTGGGCTCCCTCGCAGAGTATCTTCTTGCCCTCTTTGAGCATGCCGTTCACATAGTATTCGGAGTCGATCAGGTCATACTCTTTCAGATATTCGCACGCATTGAGCCATTTCTCCTCCAGTTCGGCTATCTCTGTGTCGCCTCCCAAGCGCTGGATCATGGCTATGTGGCGCTCCTTGGCTGCCTGATATTTGCGGCCGAAATTGTCAAACAGATCGCCCACACGCAGTCCGTTGCGCGAAATCTTGTCAGTGTATGTCGGGCCGATACCTTTGCCTGTCGTGCCTATCTTGGCCGATCCCTTAGCCGCCTCGTTGGCCGCGTCGAGCTTGCGGTGTGTCGGCAGGATCAGGTGAGCCTTCTTCGATATCTTCAGTATCTGCTTCAGGGGGACGCCGCTCGCTTCAAGCGAACGCGCTTCCTCTTCGAACAGCACCGGGTCGAGTACCACTCCGTTGCCTATGATATTGACTGTGTCTTTCTGGAAAACGCCTGACGGGATCGAGCGGAGCACATACTTCTTCCCCTCGAACTCCAGCGTGTGGCCGGCATTCGGCCCTCCCTGAAAACGGGCCACCGCATCGTAGCGGGGTGTCAGCACATCCACTACTTTACCTTTTCCTTCGTCTCCCCACTGGAGCCCTAAAAGCACATCGACTTTCATCTCTTTACTTGCTGTTTGTATTGTTCGTCAGGCTCCGCTCCCGCCGGCTTCGCCTCTTGGCAAGCCACGCGGGCCCGAAAGCCCCTTAGGTTAATTATTTTTCGCTTCTCAAATCTCTCTATCTTCAGTTTCCGCGGTCCGCTGCCCGTTCCCGTTTCCGCAGTCCGATGCCCGTTCCCGTTTCCGCAGTCCGATGCCCGTTCCCGTTTCCGCGGTCCGATGCCCGTTCCACGTTCCCGTTCCCGGTCCCGTTCAGCCGTCGGAAAGCAGCTCATTTGCCCGCTTTCGCCTCGTGCTCCTCTTTGCGGAACCTGCGGCTGCACTGACTGCAGATACCGAAGATCGACGTGGAATAGTAAGCCGGCTCAAATCCCGCGTAGCGACGCTGCGAGAGCAGCTGCTGAAGTAGCCCGTCCTTGTCGTCCGCTTCCCGCACCTTCCCGCAGTGTGTACACACCAAATGTATGTGGCTGCGGCCTACCGGTTCGTAGACACTTTCGCCGCTGCCGAACTGATGACGTGCTATCACGCCGCAGTCCACAAGCAGCTCCATAGTGTTGTAAACCGTGGCCCGGCTCACATGGTACGAGTCGCTTTCAAGCGCCATATGCAGCTCTTCCACCGCAAAATGACGCCCGAGTTGCCATGCTTTCTTCAGAATGGCGAACCGCTCCGGGGTCTTGCGCAGATGCTTCCGCTCTATGTAGCGGTTGAAATTTTTCACTGCGCTTATGTATGAGACCTGGTCTTCCATTTCCAACTACAAAGGTAACTCTTTTCCCCCACATATGCAAGACCCCTCCTCCTGTTTTTCAGCAATAATAAATCATCCCCGCAGTTGGCTTCACGGTTCCCCTGTGGTAGCGCAACACCTTGCGCCCTGAGCGTCATCCGACCGCGCCTTCCCATCCCTCCGCTTGCTCCCATCCCTCCGATTGCTTAGATAATTCCGATCCATCAGATAATTCCGATAATT
>SFOK01000004.1 GCA_004552395.1 Bacteroidales bacterium
TTGATCACTATGCCCGTATGTCAGAAAATGTGGCAGACTTTGCCTTTTTGATGCTATTCCTGAATGATGTTGACAAATACGTTTTAGAGGAAAGTTACTAAATTATTCTGAGACAGAGGCCATACAATCGCGCTAAGTTATCGACAAATGCGGAACCTACTCTCATAATTCAGATAATTCCGGGATTCAACTGAATTCGGGCTCATAAATTTGGCGGATTCGGAGATTGTGGTTAATTTTGGGGATTCAGTGCGCGCTCGCCGCAAAATTCCCGGGACTTCTGCACTGAAATTCGATTTATGAAAAGAAATAAAGCACTCATATTCCCTGCCTCAAGGGCCGGAATACTCGGCTGCGGAATGCTTCTCGTAGCGCTGTGCGGCTGCAACCATGGCGGCAGCACCGACACTGTGACCGAAGCGGCGAAAGCTCATGCCCAATGGCGGTCGACGCTGAATGATTCGGTAGCCAAATACGATGCTTTGCAGGCATCGCTCCTGCAGCAGACGGACTCTCTGTCGGTTGATTTGGCGCGACTTGCCGACAGTTTCGATGCGGTGACGGATCCCCGTCTGGTGGAGAAATACCGTGTCGCCAGGGGGTGGAAAAATTACGACTCAACCTCCGGCACAGGCGTTCTGGCCCGTCTGCTCGAGGATAATTCGGTGGAGATCGTGGCCACGGCTTCGGGCTGCTCGTTCGATGCCATACGGTTCGAAAGCGCCGGACTGTCAGCCGAGACTAAGCCTGTGCCGGCCGACGGCGAACTCAATCAGACCATCGGCAAGACCGGTCGTGTGGCGTTCAACGGCGACGATGCTCTGCGGCTGGCCCGGTTCGTGAGGGATAATGCCGCCGGTGTGGTGATGATCCGTTATATAGGGGCAGGCCGTGTCGTGGACAAGAGGGAACTCACCACCGGTCAGAAGGAGATGATAGCTCTCACCGCCGAACTCCACGACACACAGCAAGCCGTGGACTCGCTCAACCGCGAATACACCAAGGCGTTCAACAAATATCAGCTCTACAAGCAGGAGGTCGAGCAGGACCGCGCCGCAAAAACCTCCGGCAAAGCAGCCGACAAATCTGCGGCCAAATAGCCGACCCTGTGCCGCGAAAAACCGCGCTGAATAGCCGACCCGAGGCCGAAAAGCAACGGCTGAATAGCCGACCCGAGGCGGCTCGAAGCGTTGTCCGGACCGCCGGTAAAACAGATGAAAAATAGAACAATAAAATACGTATTTAATTGATTATGAAAAAAATGTCAATCTTAGCTCTGTGCCTCGTGCCTGCTGCTACGGCGATGGCCGACATCAGCATCACATTCCCGGCCGGCACTGAAGGGATTACTGTGGCTGAAATGCAGCTGAGTCCCGAGAGCGAGAATCTCGATCCTGTGCCATTGGCACTCAACGCGCAAGGCACCGGCGTCTATCAAGTGCGCAATAAGAAACCGGCCAGTGTGGCGCTTCTAAAGGAGGTGAACGGCCGACAGAGATCCGTGGCCCGTATTCATGTGGCTTCCCCGGCCGACAATGTCTCGGTTATTGTGGATGCCGACGGTAATGTCACCTACAAGGGTACACCGCTCATGGAGGGTGTGAGCCGGTTCGAGGCTCTGATGAAGCCCTATATAGACCGTTTCCAGGCAATCATGCGCAACGAATCCACCGAGGATCCCGACGCACTCGAGCAGGAGCTTAACAACACAATCAAAGGGTTCATGGCTGCCAACGCCGGACGTCCCGTATGGGCCTACGCGCTGCTCAGTCTCGACGACGAGGACTTCATGGACGCTTACGGCAAGATGACTCCCGAAGACCGCAACAGCATACTTATGCCCAATATAGAGCAGAAGAAAGCGCAGGTTGAGAAATCGCTTAAGCTGAAGGCACTCTATGAACGTCTGGAATCGGGCGCGGAGCCCGCGCCGTCGTTCTCCCTCCCCGACACAACGGGCAAGATGGTGTCGCTGAGCGACTTCCGCGGCAAATGGGTGATCCTGGACTTCTGGGGCTCCTGGTGCGGATGGTGCATCAAGGGTATGCCAGAGCTCAAGAAGGCTTACGAGCAGTACAAGGGTAAGCTCGAGGTGGTCGGCATCGACTGCCGCGACGACCGCGAAGACTGGCTCGCCGCCATCAAGAAATACGAGCTTCCCTGGGTTCATCTCTACAACGACATGGAGAATTCCGACGCGCCTGACAGAGTGGACCGCGCATACGGCATACAGGGTTTCCCGACCAAAATCATAATTGACCCCAAGGGATATGTGCGCAAGATAGTGATAGGCGAGGACCCGCAGTTCTACACTTATCTGGCCGATTTCCTGAAGTAAATCACGGCTTCGTTTTCCGGGAAGGATAACGACCCCACTTCCCGGGAATGCGAAGTAAACTACTTGACAACTAACAATCTAACCTATACACATGAGTAAAAGAAATCCAAACGAAGCGGAAGCGGCTGAGAATCAGCGCGGCATACCGATGCCGGGCGAGATAGACAACGCCGTGGAACCGCTCACAGACACGGGACTGCCTGAAAATGCGTTTCGTGAGCTTGCCGCCGACGAGGAGTACCGGCCCGTGATGACGCCCGGGAAGCCTCAGAAGGAGGTGACATTTTATTCGGTGACCACCGGACTTATCATGGCGGTCATATTCAGTGCCGCGGCCGCTTATCTGGGTCTGAAAGTGGGCCAGGTATTCGAGGCCGCCATACCGATCTCGATTATCGCCGTGGGCCTCAGCGGCGCCCTTAAGAAGGATCATCCGCTGGGTCAGAACGTCATAATCCAGTCCATAGGCGCCTGCTCGGGCGTGATAGTGGCCGGTGCGATCTTCACCCTGCCGGCCATCTACATCCTCAAGGCCAAGTATCCCGAGCTCACCGTCAACTTCCTGCAGATATTCCTTAGCTCTCTGCTCGGCGGTATTCTCGGCATACTTTTCTTCATCCCCTTCCGCAAATACTTTGTGAAGGATATGCACGGCAAGTACCCCTTCCCGGAAGCCACAGCCACCACACAGGTGCTCGTGAGCGGCCAGGGCTCGGGTGAGAAGACACGCCGTCAGGCCAAGACTCTGATCGTGGCCTCGCTTATCGGCGGTCTCTACGACTATATTGTCAGCACATTCCACTGGTGGTCAGAAACAGTCACCACCACAGCATATCAATGGGGCGAGACTGTCGCCGACAAGTTCAAGATGGTGTTCAGCTGCAACACGGGCGCGGCTGTGCTCGGTCTCGGTTATATCGTGGGTCTCAAGTATGCCTTCGTGATATTCGCCGGTTCGATCTTCGTTTGGTGGATCGTGGTGCCTCTGATGGGTACCTACGGAGGCCCGGAGTTCCAGGCCATGGATCCGAACCTGATCTTCTCCGACTTCGCCCGCAAGATGGGTATCGGCGGTATAGCCATGGCCGGTGTGATTGGTATCGTGAAATCGTGGCCTATCATCTGCAACGCCGTGGGACTGGCCGGCCGCGAGTTCAAGGGCAAGACGCCCGGTGCGAAGACGATCCGCTGGCAGACGGACCTCTCCATGAAGTCGGTGGTGTTCTTCATCCTGCTGGCCCTTCTGGCCGTGTTCGTATTCTTCTGGTTCGGAGTGATCCACACCTTCTGGCAGGCTCTGATAGCCTGGGCCGTGGTTGTGGTCATAGCCTTCCTGTTCACTACCGTGGCGGCCAACGCCATCGCCATAGTCGGCTCCAACCCTGTGAGCGGCATGACCCTCATGACACTGATCATAGTCTCTGCTGTCTTCATGGCCATAGGTCTGAAAGGTCAGCAGGGCATCGTGGTGGCCATGATCCTGGGCGGTGTCGTCTGCACGGCGCTCTCGATGGCCGGCGGCTTTGTGACCGACCTCAAGGTAGGCTACTGGCTCGGCTCCACGCCGCGTAAGCAGGAGACCTTCAAGTTCTTAGGCACACTCGTGTCGGCAGCCACAGTCGGCGGTGTGATCATGGTGCTCAACCAGGTCTACGGCTTCACAGGCGACGATGCCCTTGTGGCTCCCCAGGCCAACGCCATGGCAGCCGTGATCGATCCTCTGATGACCGGCGGCGAGACACCTTGGGTGCTCTACTTCACCGGCGCTATCCTGGCGCTGATCCTCAACTGGCTCGGAGTGCCCACACTGGCATTCTGTCTGGGTATGTTCATCCCCTTGCAGCTCAACACGCCTATGCTTGTGGGCGGTGCCATAGCATGGTTCGTGGGCCACAGCTCGAAGAAGAAAGAGGTGAACCAGGCCCGTTCGGAGCGCGGCACACTGATCAGCTCCGGCCTCATAGCAGGCGGCGCACTCTTCGGTGTGTTCTCCGCACTCACAGCGCTTGCCAAGGAGAAATCGGCCGTTGTTGCCGACTTCCTGCAGAGCGTATCGCTCGACAATATCCTCGGCTCCGGCGCCAATGTGAATCTGTTCTCGCAGAACGCCGGTCTGGTCATGTATGCCCTGCTGCTTGTCTATCTCTACCTCGACAGCCGCAACGCCCACAACGACCTCAAACGTTAATCCGAGCGGAGATACACATAAGTGCTAAGTCGCTGATACACTGAATGCAGGCGCACACAGCGCTTACTAATACAGAGGGACGTTCCCGATCCGGAGCGTCCCTTTTCTCTGTCCGAGCCGGATCGGAGGAACGGTGACTTTGGCCGATATGCCTCTGTTTTTGGAAAATTTAACATAACGGTGCCGCTTGCCAGGGTCAGTTTTTGCCCTGTGGATCGCCTTCATCTCGCGGATTTTTTGTAATTTCGCATTAAGTTTGCCGCAGCAGCAGTATATGAAACAAAAGGTGTCGGACATAGTCAGAAAGGTAGCGAACAGGCCGGCGCAGACTTGCCGCAGCTTGCGTTCCGCCGCGCTTCTGCTCTTGCTGGCGATGCTCCTTATGCTTCCGTTATCATGCGGCAAAGAGGAGGAGAAGAGAGCCGGCACCGATGCCGATATCCTCGTTCAGGTAGGCGATACGGCGCTGACACGCAGCGAAGTAGAGAGCCGCATACCGCGCGGCCTGGCCACTGAAGACAGTCTCCGTCTCTTCGACGCTGTGGTGCAGAACTGGGTCGAGCAGCAGCTTCTTGTGCAGGAAGCCAAGATCACGCTTCCCTCCATTGAGCGCATAGATGCCATGGTGGAGGAGTACCGTCTGCAGCTTCTGGCCAACGAGTACCGCCGTCTGCTGGCGGGACGCGGCACCGACGCGCCTACTGAGGACTCGATCCGGGCTTACTACGCTCAACATCAATCCGAGCTGATCCTGGACCGCCCGCTCGTGAAGGGTCTCTACATCAAGATACCTTCGAGTTCCGACCAGACCGCCAGCATAAGGAAGTGGATCTTCTCCGGCGAACAGGAGGATGTGGACAAGTTAGAGCAGTACGGGCTCAAAGGAGCCATGCAATACGATGACTTCCGCGACACCTGGGTGGAGTGGAACACCATAGCGAACCTGATACCGAACCGTTTCGGCGAGCCCGGGAGTTTCCTGCAATCCGGCTACAGGTTCGAACGCGATATCTCCGGCGCCGTGTATATGCTCAGCATTACCGATGTGATGCCCGCCGGACGCGAGATGCCCGCCGAGTATGCCCGCAACACCATCACCGACATACTCTCCGACAGGATGCGTATGGCAGGCGAGGACGACCTGCTTCAGCGGCTCTACAAGGACGCGATCCGCAACAAGCGGCTCAAGGAGGGCAGCTACACACCGATGCGCTTCCGGCAGTCGGAAAAGCCCGTCCGCCGCAAGTAAACCAGGCTGAGGCGGCGGCCTGAGGGGCGCAGATAGAAAAGAAATTATAACTAACTAACAAGATAAGAGAGACAGTGATAAAGAGATACATAATCCCGGCATGTTTCCTTGCCGCACTCATAGCTATAGGCGTTAACGCCGGTCGCGCGAAAGAGAACAATATCATCGACGAGGTGGCATGGGTCGTAGGCGACGAGCCTATCTTCAAATCGGAGATCGAGGAGATGTACGAGCAGATGCAAATGGAAGGCGCACCCATCGAGGGTGACCCATACTGCGTGATCCCCGAGCGTATGGCTGTGGAGAAGCTCTACCTTCATCAAGCCAAGATCGACACCATAGAGGCGCCCGATCAGATGGTGCAGCAGAGTGTGGACCAGAGGCTCAATTTCTTCATCTCGCAGCTCGGCTCCAAAGAGCGCGTGGAGGACCAGTTCAAGAAGACGATGCCGCAGATCCGCGAGACGTTGGTGGAGATGTACCGCAACAACTACATCATCTCGCAGGTGCAGAGCGAGCTCACCAAGAATGTGAAGCCTACCCCGGCCGACGTGCGCAAATTCTACAACGCGCTGCCTGAGGACAGTATACCTTACGTGCCGCTGCGTGTCGAAGCTCAGATCATCACCATCAACCCCAACATACCGCAGCAGGAGATCGACGATGTGAAGGCACGTCTGCGCGACTTCACCGAGAAAGTGCAGAGCGGCGAGTCAGACTTCGGCACCCTCGCCTTCTTCTACAGCGAAGACCGCGGCTCGGCCATGCAGAGCGGCGAGCTCGGTTTCCACAACCGCGCCGACTTCGTGCCCGAGTTCTCCAACGTGGCCTTTAACCTCAACGACCCCAAGAAGGTGTCGCGAATCGTGGAGACGGAGTACGGCTACCACATCATACAACTTATTGAGAAGCGCGGCGAACAGATCAACTGCCGCCACATATTGCTCCGGCCCAAAGTGGCCCGCGCCGACATAGACACCGCGCTCGTGCGTCTCGACTCCCTGCGCAACGACATACTGAAAGGGGCGCTCGATTTCGAGACAGCGGCCCAGTTCATATCGCAGGACAAGGATACCCACAACAACAAGGGTATCATGATGAACAGCTCCACAGGCAGCGTGCAGTTCGAGATGCAGGAGCTGCCCGCCGAGGTGGCTCGCCGCATCGAGACCATGGAGCCGGGCGACATATCGGAGCCGTTCGCCATGATGGACGAGCGCAAGAACAAGGAGGTGGTATCGCTGGTGAAGCTGACCAAACGTATCCCGGGCCACAAGGCTAATCTGGCCGAGGACTACAATCAGCTCAAAGAGATGTACACAGCCTCGGCCAAGGAGGAGATCCTCAAGAAATGGCTCGAGAAGAAGATAAAAGAGACATATGTGCAGATAGGAGAGGGCTGGGACGACGGCTGTGAATTCGAATACTCCGGATGGAGGAAAAACTGATGCGACATTACGTGAACAATATATTGCGGAGCCGCGCGGCCCGCACACTGGCCATACTCCTCGCGGGTGTGGCCGTATGCGCTATCTACGGCCAGGTGCCCGCGCCCCGCAAAGCCTCGGAGAAGGTGAAAAGCTACACCCGACCCAAGCCCACAAAGCCGGTGAAGCCCACCATGCCGCAGGAGAACCGCAACCGCCCCGACCGCTTCTATCTGGAGAAAGCCGACATACTCTATGCCGACGACCGCGACACCACCGACCGCCAGATCGTGAGCGGCAATGTGGTGTTCCGCCGCATGGGCATGACCCTGAGCTGCGACTCCGCGTTCTATTTCCCCTCCACATCGTCGCTTGAAGCCTTCGGCCATGTGAAGATGCTGCAGGGCGACTCGATACGCGTCGACGCCGATTACGCCGACTACGACGGCCCTACGCAGATGGCCCAGCTGATGAGCTATACGCAGAATGTGCCGGTGAAGCTGCAGCACACTTCCAAGAGCGACCGTTCCCACAAGGAACTGACCACCGAGATACTCAACTATGACCTCGTCACCCAGGAGGCCAGCTATGTCTACGGCGGCAAGATGACCAACCGCAACCTGCGCACTCAGCAGACCGACACGCTCACATCCATTGTGGGCACCTACAATACCGGCACCAAGATAGCCGAGGTCAGCGAGAATGTCTATCTGCGCAACCGCACCTCGCGCATGCGCACCAACCGCCTCATCTATCATGCCGACACGCGCGTGGTCGACATTGTGGAGCGAGCCTCGATAGCCTCCGGCAGCGACAGCATACTCACCGACGGCGGCCGCTACGACTCCTCGACAGGCAACGCGCTGCTCTCCACCCGCAGCCTCATAGCCCACCGCGACTCTGCGGGCAATCTCACCACACTTGAAGGCGACAGCATAGTCTACGATAACGTCACGCGCGAAAGCCGAGCGTTCATGTTCTCCGACCGCAACAAACACCCGCGGCCCATGGTGATCACCGACACGGCCCGTCACGCCGTGCTCATAGGCGGATTCGGCTATTACAACGACTCGTCGCGATTCGCCTACGCCGAGCAATACCCGCTGCTGAAAGAGTATTCCAACCCCGACGACACCATCTTCCTGCGTGCCGACCGTGTAGAGCTGATCACCCGTTTTCTCGGCTCTCCACAGCTGCAGCGCGACTCCACAGGCGCCGTGGCCGACACCATACCCGGATGGGAAGGCCCCGAGCACCACATAGCGAAGGCCTACAACCGCTCGCGTTTCTTCCGCAACGACATACAGGGTATAGCCGACAGCATCACCTTCGTCTCCCTCGACTCGATGCTATACCTCAACCGCAAGCCGATAGTCTGGAACGGCAACAGGCTCATCTCCGGCCCGGAGATAATAGTGCATTTCAATGACTCCGCGCCCGAGTGGGCCAAGCTGCCCAAGAAAGGACTCGTGGCCGAGGCCGTGGAGGAGGGTTTCTACAATCAGCTGCGCGGCGGCTATCTCTATGCCCGTTTCCGCGACAAGGACCTGAAACATATCGACGCGCACACCGATGTGCAGACCATCTTCCTCCCCATGGAGAAAGACTCCACATACAATAAGCTCGTGAACGCTCAGGGCGACACGCTTGCCGTGGATCTGGATCAGCGCAAGATGCAGAAGGTGAAGCTCTGGGCGCGACATGGAGCCGACGTCAACGGCCAGGTCACGCCGCTCTTCACAGTGACCAAACAGCAATATTACCTGCCCGACTTCACCAGGATGGCCGGAGCAAAACGTTTCTCGGAGATGGACGAGGCTCTGCTCCGTCTCGAAGGTTTGCGCCCCAAGTACAGCTGGTATTCAGGCGGCTGGGAGGATGCCCTCGGCGAACTCTCCTTCGATCTGGAGGATTACTTCGCCAACCCCGAACTCGGCATAGTCGAGGACCTCGCGCCGGTTAAACCCAACCGGTCTGTCCCGGCCGTAGCCGGGCCACCCTCCGATACGGCACCTGAGCCCGCTGCATCCGGAGCAACGGAAACAACCGAGCCCGCTGCATCGGAGGCAACAGAAGCAACAGAAGCCGAAGCAGGGGAGCCTGCGAAAGGGGGTGCGCAATGATCGACATCATACGCCGACTGCCGGATTCGGTAGCCAACCAGATAGCCGCCGGCGAGGTGATAGAGCGTCCCGCCTCGGTGATCAAAGAGCTTGTGGAGAACGCTGTCGACGCCGGTGCCGACCATATCCAGATCGTGGTGAAGGACGCCGGGCGCACACTCATTCAGGTTGTCGACAACGGCAAAGGCATGTCGATGACCGATGCGCGAATGGCTTTCGAGCGCCACGCCACATCCAAGATAACCGCGGCCGACGACCTTTTCTCGCTCCACACCATGGGCTTCCGCGGCGAGGCTCTCCCTTCGATATGCGCCATCTCGCAGACCGAACTCTTCACTCAGACACGCGATGACAAGATAGGCACTCATCTCGTGCTCAACGGCTCCAAGGTTGAGTCGCAGGAGCCGTCTGTCTGTGCCCCGGGCTCCAACTTCATGGTGAAGAACCTCTTCTTCAACATACCCGCCAGACGCAAATACATGAAGTCTGACGCCACGGAGCTTTCGGCTATAATGCGCGAATTCGAACGTATGGCGCTGGTAAACAATCAGATACATTTTAGTTTTGACTCCGGCAGCCGCAAGATCGACCTGCGCCCCGGCACATTCAAACAGCGCATAGCCGACATCTGGAAAAACAATCTCAACCTGCAGCTTCTGCCGCTCGATGTGGACACCTCGCTCGTGAAGATCAGCGGTTTCATATCCCGGCCCGAGTTCGCACGGCGCCGCAACGCGCTGCAGTATCTCATAGTGAACGGGCGCAACATGAAGCATCCTTACTTCCGCAAGGCTATCCTGAGCGCCTACGAGGGGTTGATAGCCACCGACACGGAGCCGTGCTTCTTCATAAAATTCGACGTGGATCCCTCGACCATCGACGTGAACCGCAGTCCGCAGAAGCAGGTGATTCAGTTCGAGAACGAATCCGCCATCTGGCCTATACTGAAGGCGTCGGTACGTGCAGCCCTCGGCAAGTTTGCTGCGGCACCCAGCATCGACTTCACCGTCGACCCTGTGGATGTGGCGCCGCTGAAAAGGGGCGAGGCGCCGGTCACCCCCGGGCAAGACATAGACCCTACTTACAATCCTTTTGCCGACACATCGCGCGACGACAACCCCTTCGCTCATCCCGCTGAGAATCCCTTCGCCTCTCCCGGAGGAACCCCCTTTGCCGCTTCCGGGCGCGGCGGTTCGGCGGGAGGTTACCGGCCCCGGCGACCCGATTCCGCGCCCCGCGACTGGGACGCGCTCTACCGCACTTTCATGGACGATGAGACGGTTGGCAACACCGCGCCTTTCCCTCCGGCAGCCGACGCACCGAAGACTCAGGGTGCCGAACTGCCGATGCACTCAGCTGCCGGTTCTCCTATGGCCCCTGAGGCTGTTTCCGGAGCCTCAAAGCCGACAGATGAGACTGTGGTGGTGCGAGGCTACGAACGTCCCGTGACGCCCGCTCTGCAAGGCCTGGAGGCCTCTGAGGACGTCAGCGAGTGCATACAGTGCGACGGCAAGTATATAGTGACGCCCGGCGAAGATGGCCTGCTTGTCATCGACCAGTACAGGGCACATGTGCTGATACTTTTCGAAGAATATATGCGGGCCATAGCGTCGAACCGCGAGAAGCCCTCCGTGCAGCACGTGCTCTTCCCTGAACTGCTCTCTCTTGACGAGGCCCAGAACGCCATGCTCACCGATCTGCTTCCTCAGCTGCAGTCGATAGGCTTCATGATCGAGACCGACGGTGAACGGCGTGAGATCACGGGTTATCCCGCCTTCCTGAACGGCTGCGAACCGGCCCGGCTCATAGAGAATCTGCTCGGCACCTCGGCTGTGGATACGGCCGATTACGGCACAACCGATACCGACCCGGCCGCTGGGCTCTACCGCCGCGTGGCCCTCACGGCCGCACGCAGCATGGCTATAAGAGGCGGCCGACAGCTGTCGCGCAAGGAGATGGCCGATATCGTGCAGCGGCTTTTCGCCCTCGATAATCCGATGTTCACCCCCGATGGCAATGTGGTGATACGCACGATAGGCGCCTCATCCATCGCCTCCCTATTCCGCTAAGTTTTCCTTTCCCTCAAAAACGCTTTCTTCGGGCCTTGAACGGATTTACCGGAGCTGACGGGCAGCGCGCTCCAGATAGTCGGCGGCGTTGCTCTCTGCGTTGTGGGCGTAGCGAAGCTGTGTCTTGTAGTTGTCGCGGGCATTGCGGGCGCGGCGCTCATAATCCTTTTGGCGCGACTTGTCGTCCCGTTTGCGGTAGTATTCAACCTCGCGTTCGTAGCTCTCTGCCTGACGTTTATAGTAGGCCGCCTCGCGGTAGTAGCTCTCGGCCCGGTTCATGTAATAGTCAGCTTCGCGGTAATAGCTGCGTGCCTGCTTAAGGTCGTAATCGTCGTCGTTATAGTAGGCAGAAGCGGAGGCGGCGCTTGCCAGCAGGGTGAGGATTAGCGCCAGACGCACTATGAGATTCTTCATGGCAGTATCTGATTTTGACATTATTTAACAGTATCGCCCGCAGCCCGCATTGCACCGCGGCTCCGGTCGGGCTTAAGTGTCATTTTCGGTCGGGAATTAAAATGTGGTTTCGTTCGGTGATTATAGCGTAATTTCGGTCCGGTTCAAACAGGATTTTTATGAACGGGTGACCTCCTTGACGCCCTTGACGGTGCCGAGTTTGCGTATAAGGGCCGAGAGCGAGGCATTATCTTTCACACCGATTACGAGATAGCCCTGGAAAAGTCCGTCGTTGGAGTCGATGGAGATATTGCGAAGCTGTGCCGCCGGTTCTTTGGCTATGATCGAGGTGAGGTTGGTGACGATGCCTATGTCGTCCTGACCCACAACTTTCAGAGTCACAGGGAGCACATCGCCGGTGCTGCCGCTCCATTGCACCTTGATGAGGCGATAGGGATAACGCTGACGCATATTGCGTGCATTGGGGCAGCTCTTGAGGTGTATCTTGACCACACCGTCGGAGGATATGAAGCCGAAGACCTCGTCGCCATAGACAGGCGAGCAGCACTTGGCGAGCTTATAGTTGAGACCTTTGATGTCCTTGTCGCCTATCATGAGGATATCCGACGAACGCGATGCGTTCTCGCTCCCGTCGTTCTCCTGGATACGGTATTCGTCGGCGCCGATGTGGACCTCGCCCTGCGACTCGTGGTTCTGTATCTCGTTGTATTTGGCTATTACCTTGTCGGGCGTGAGGGCGTCGGTGCCGAGAGCGAGATAGAAATCCGTGATGGTTTTGTAGCCGAGCTTCTTGAGAGTCTTGCTGAAGAGGGTCTCTTCGAGCTCGAGCTTGCGGTTGCGCAAGCGGCGTTCCAGCAGCTCCTTGCCCATGGCGGCCGAGCGGTTGCGGCTCTCGTTGAGCGCCTGTTTGATCTTGTTGCGCGCCTTGGAGCTCACCACGATCTGGAGCCAGTCCTGCTTGGGCGACTGCGACGGAGAGGTCACCACCTCAACCGTGTCGCCGCTCTTGATGCGGTAGGTGATCTTCTGGTGTGTGCCGTTCACAACGGCACCCATGCAGCGGCACCCCACGTTGGAGTGTATGGCGAAAGCGAAGTCGAGCACAGTTGATCCGGCGGCCAGACGGAAGAGGTCGCCTTTGGGAGTGAAGGCGAACACCTCCTTGTCGTACATCGCCATCTTCATGTTCTTCATCAGCTCCATAGGACCCGACTCGGCTGTCTCCAGGATGTCGCGTATATTGTTCATCCACTGGTCCGTGGCATCGCTTTTCACACCCTTGTAGCGCCAGTGGGCGGCAAGGCCTTTCTCGGCCGTGAGGTCCATGCGGCGGGTTCGGAACTGCACCTCGACCCACTTCGATTCCGGGCCCATCACAGTGGCGTGGAGCGACTCGTAGCCGTTGCTCTTGGGCAGAGTGATCCAGTCCTTCATGAGGGCCGGGTTGGCTGTATACATATCGGCGAGGATAGAGTAGGCGAGCCAGCAGTCGGCTTTCTCGCGCTCGCGCGGTGTGTCTATGATCACACGTATGGCGAAGAGGTCATAGATGCCGCTCATCTCCACCTTCTGCTTCTTGATCTTGGCCCAGATCGAGGATATGGATTTGGTGCGGCCCTTGATTTCGAAATGCAGACCGGCGTCCTCAAGCTTCTTTTTCAGCGGCTTTATGAAGGCGGCTATGTAGGCTTCGCGCGCACGTTTGGTTGCGCTCAGCTCAGCGGCTATCTTGCTGTATATCTCCCGGTTGGTGTATTTGAGGGCGAGATCCTCGAGTTCACCTTTGATCTTGTAGAGGCCCATGCGGTGGGCCAGCTGAGCGTAGAGATAGTTGGCTTTGAAGGCCACCGAGCGCACCCAGTCATCGTCGGGATGATGATTGATAGAGCGCATCAGGGTGAGTATGCGTATGATCTTGATCAGGATCACGCGTATATCCTCGGCCAGCGAGAGGAGCAGGCCGCGGTAGTTCTCGGGGTTGGCTGTGAGGCGGTTGTCGTCGAAGCGGTTCACCTTCTCCATGCCGGAGAGGAGATAAGCCACATCGTTGCCCCAGAGCGAGCGCACCTCGTCGGCGCTCACGGCTCCGCAGCTCACGACAGGGTAGAGCGCTATGCTCAGCAGAATATTATGGTCGGGCTCTATCTGTTCGGCAAAGAGCAGGAGGGTCTGCATGGCGATGCGGGCTACGGGGAGCCCGGAGGCTGTGCGCACGGGAGTCTCAAGGGTGAGAGCGCGGCGGTAGGCACGGCGCAGCGAAAGCAATTCGTCGGGAGAGAGCAGAGCGCCAAGCTGCGATGCGCACCCCTTGAGAAGCGGCAGCATGGCGCGGCGTTCCCGGGGATAGAGCCGGTAAAGATTTGTCTCGTCGGTAACTACGAAATTCGGGTTTTTTGTGTCCTGCATAATCGTAGACGGAGGGAGGGTTTGCGTTTCAGATAATTTGCAAAATTAGAAAATTTTGGCGAAATGCGGCTCAATGTGTCGCAATAAAGTTGAGGATAGTGTCATAAGCTGCCTGCCGGTGAGGCTGCGGCGAGAGTATGAGGTCGTGAATTCCGGAGTCGATGGCGCATACCGTCGTGTTGTAGCCGAGCTTCTGACCGCGTTTCTGCAGCTCCACGGGGTCGAGCACTATGTCGGCCGTCATGCAGGTGGAATCCCAGGTACAGGCCGAATAGCGGCGCGACGAGTGCATCACCAGCACCGGCACATATATCTGCCGCCCTTTCTTCATCAGATAGTTCTGAGCGGCCGATACGGCGCCTATCCACGAAGCTTTCACCGAAGGGGAGTAGATCATCTTCCAGCGTGTGTCGTAGCTCCACTCGCCGTGCATATGGCGCAGCAGGGAGGCCGCGTAGGCGTCGCAGTGGCTTTGCGGTATGAGGGTGTTGCGCCCGATCTTGCCCCAGAAGCCGACTATAGGTATGAGCATCTTGCGATAGAGCGGCGGGAAGTTCCATTCCAGGAAAGGACTGTCGGTAAGCACGCGGCGCACCTGACAGCGCGGGCCGCGGCGGGCGCAGTAATATAGAACAGTCAGTCCGCCGGTGCTGTGGCCGAGCAGCGAAATGTCTGTGTGGCCGTCGCGCTGTATCTGTGCTATGGCGGCGTCTATGTCGCCGAAATATTCGTCGAAATTGCGCACCATGAAGGGGTATTGCCAGGGGAGGAGGCTGCGTCCGTAGCGGCGCAGATCCACAGCGTAGAAGTCGTAGCCTTCGCGGTTATATATCTCGCCCATTTCGCTCTGGAAGAAGTAGTCGTTGAAGCCGTGGATATAGAGTATGGCTTTGCCGGTGGGACGTCCGCAGAGACGGCGCACGATTGTGGAGCGGCACGGGCCGTCGTAGCTCTCGCCCTGGTCGACGTAGCGGGCCTCGTATCCGGGCAGTATGTCGGCGTGCCAGTCGAGGTCTGTCTCGCGGTATGTGGCCCCTTCCCATTTGTGGTATTCGAAAACACTGTCGGCACTGAAGGCCGGCTTCCATGCGCGCACCGACTCGGGCATCGGACCCGGAGCGACTTCATTGCGGGCGTAGACGGGCGTGGCGGCCAGCAGGGTCAGAGCTGCGGCTGCGATCTTCAGATTGAGCTTGATATACTGTGAGATCTTGTTCATAGTAGCGGCGGAGAGGGGTGCTTGAAAGGGGTTGACTTATATAGCGGGGTGTCAGGCGCGGTATCTGACTGACTTAAAACTAAAGGCGCCATCCTTAACAGACAACGCCTTTTGTTCCTCTTGGGTTCCCGAATTTGCCGGATTATCGTAGCGCCGAGTCGTTGAAGCGTATCGTCATGCCGTCGCGGACGGCCTCATAGCGGAAGTTGGGGTGGGCGTTGCTTTTGTGATAGTCGAGCTTGCCGTCGAGAGCGTCGCGGCACATGTCGCGGATCAGCTCCACGCGCTTTCGGTTCTCTTTGTTGACGCCGCAGTAATGGCCGGAGTACCATT
Organism: Bacteroidales bacterium; assembly: GCA_004552395.1. GTDB lineage: Bacteria > Bacteroidota > Bacteroidia > Bacteroidales > Muribaculaceae > Lepagella. Next base: position 15,767 of record SFOK01000004.1, read on the forward strand.
CCTCGATGCCGAAGCGGTCGAGCTCGCGGAGCATACGTTCGCAGGTAGCCAGCTCGGTGGAGAAATTGGTGAAGAGAAGGAGGTTGCCCGTGCCGAAGGCGTCTCCGGAGAAAGCGAGCTTGCGGTCAGGGTCTATGAGGGTGACGGAGCCGGGTGTGTGGCCCGGTGTGAAGACCACAATCAGGCGTCGGTCGCCAAGGTCGATCGTGTCGCCGTCCCGGTAGTAATTGTATTTCCCTTTGTACTGCGGCATGAAAGCGGGCACCTGCACCATGTCGGCGGCGTTGATTCTGATTTCGGGCCAGAGGTCCACGGCCGAGCCGGTGTGGTCCGGGTGAACGTGAGTGGCTATCAGGCTCACGGGCTTGTCGGTGATGCGGGCCACGATCTTGTCGAGGTCGCGTATGTTGGTGCCGGCGTCGATAAGCACTGCGCGGTCGCGGCCCTCAACCAGATAGAGCGACTCGAACCACATCTCGTGGCCGTTGCCGTGCCATGTCTGAGGATCGATCTGACGGAATGTGACGTCGGGTGTCGAGAGCACCTCTTTCTCGGGATACGGGGGCTCAAACGGGTCGGCTGCCAGGACGGTCAGAGCCGGGGCAAGCGCGGCTGCCAGTATCAGTAATATCTTTTTCATCGCGGTATAGCTGGTAATAGTCTATGGGTAAAACAGTTCCATGAAGGCGGTAAAGCCTGTAGCAGGCCGGGTCACTCGAGGGCGGTCTCCACAATCTCCTCCTCCTCTTCTTCTTCGTGGCCGCCACCGCCTCCACCGCCGCCGGAGTAGCTGTCGCACTCCACGAAGCCCGAGGGGAATGTGAAGCGGGCGTCCTGCTTATAGGGGAGTTTAGGATTGGCGTAGACCTTCCTCATGAAGATGCCGTAGATAGGAAGCGCGGCGCGGGCACCCTGTCCGAACGCCATCGAGTTGAAGTGGATATAGCGCTCGTCGCCGCCTACCCATACGCCGGTCACGAGCTCGGGTGTGAAGCCCATGAACCAAGAGTCGGCGTTGTAGTTGGTCGTACCTGTCTTGCCGCCCATCTGCGCCGAGATGCCGTAGCGGCTGCGCAGGCTTGCGCCGGTGCCATGGTCAATCACATTGAAGAGCATCGAAATGATCTTGTAATAGGCGTTCTCGCCGATCACCTCGGTGCGGTGCGGGGCTGCAGTGTAGATGGCGTTGCCTTTGTTGTCCTCGATACGGGTCACGAACACAGGGTTCGTGCGCACGCCGCCGTTGGCAAAGGCCGAGTAGGCGCCAACCATCTCTTTGACCGAGACATCGTTGGTGCCAAGGCAGAGCGGCAGGTTGGGCTCTATGAGTCCGGAGAGACCGAAGAGACGCATCTCCTCGGCGAGGTTGGCAGGCTGAAGCTCGGCTGTAAGACGTGCAGAAATCCAGTTGTTCGACTGTGTAAGGGCCCGCTTGAGCGTGATGTAGCCTCCGGCTCCGGAATAGCTTCCGCGAGGACTCCAGTTGCCGTAGGTAGGCCGCGTGTTGAGCATCGTGCTGCAGGGGTCGAAGTCCTGCTCCATGGCCAGCGTGTAGAGGAACGGCTTGGCTGTAGAACCTATCTGACGGCGTCCCTGACCGGCCATATCGTACTTGAAATATGTGAAGTCAGGACCTCCGACATAGGCTTTCACCTGACCGGTCTGAGCGTCCATACACATCATGCCGACGCGCAGCACACTCTTCATGTACATGAGCGAGTCCATGGGCGACATGGTCACCGTCTTGGAGCCGGGCTGCCACTTGCCGTTGCGTTTCACGTAGGCGAACACGTTCATCTCAACCGGTGTGGAGAAGGCGCGGTCTATCTCGGCATCGGAGCAGCCGGCCGCTTTCATCTGGCGGTAGCGGTTGGTCTGCTGCTTGGCCTGCTCCTTGAGCTGGGCTTTCTTGGAGGCGGAGAGCTCCGCAGTGTTGGTGGTGTACGGGCCTGTGGAGCGCTTCTCGTTGAAGAACGCAGGCTGCAGGTAGCCGCCGAGGTGCTCATAGACAGCTTCTTCAGCATAATGCTGCATCGTGGTGTCTATGGTGGTGTAGATCTTAAGACCGTCCTCGTAGATATCGTAGAGAGAGCCGTCGGGCTTGGGGTTCTTGGCTATCCATCCGTAGAGAGGATCCTCGGCCCACTGAGTGGAGTCGGTGTTGAAACGCCCCATGGCGAGCTTGTAGAGATATTCGGAACTGTAGTCCATACGGCGCGGACGCACAGGCTCTTTGGCCGTCATAAGACGTGCTATCTCGTCGCGCAGGTACGATGCCTGGCCCTCTTTGTGCACCACTTTGTGGTAGTCGAGGCCGAGCGGAAGCGCCTTAAGGCTGTCAATCTGCTCTTTGGAGAAGCCGGGCAGCTTGCCGGCTTTCTGCATCTGGTCGAACACCGTGTTGCGGCGCTCGAGCACCCTCTGCTGATGACGCAGCGGATTGAAATAGCTCGGGTTCTTGAGTATGCCCACGAGCATGGCTGCCTCGTGCAGCTCCAGATCCTGAGGCTGCTTGTTGAAATATACGTTGGAGGCCGTCTTGATTCCCACTGCGTTGTTGAGGAAGTCGAAGCGGTTCAGATACATCTTGATGATCTCCTCCTTGGTGTAGACGCGCTCCAGCTTGATGGCTATCATCCACTCTATAGGCTTCTGCAGAGCACGTTTGAAGCCGCGCGAGTGCATGTCGGAATAGAGCAGCTTGGCAAGCTGCTGAGTCAGTGTCGATGCTCCGCCCGACGATTTGTCGCCCATCATGAGAGTCTTCACGCCGGTTCGTCCCAAAGCGAAGAAGTCGATGCCGCTGTGGTCTTCGAAACGCATATCCTCGGTGGCTATCAGCGCGTCGACAAGGTAAGGCGACAGTTCCGAGTATTCCACATTCTCGCGGTTGGCGTTGTCGCGGTAGAAACGTCCGATCTCCGTTGTACCGTCGGAAGCGTAGAGAATCGAGGCGAAGGAGTCGTGCGGGTCTTCGAGTTCCTCGATAGGGGGCATGTAGCCGATCACTCCGTTGTATATGAGCACGAACACGAGGAAGATCAGAAGCCCCAGTCCCAGGAAAGAGGACCAGAGTATGAGTATGATACGCTGCGTGCGCCTGCTTTTTTCCAGGCTCTGCCCGTCGCGGTCCTGCTGATCCACGGCTGATGGATCATTGTAGCGGCGGTTTTCGTATTTGTCTTTCTTATAGAACATTGCGGATAGGTGAGAAGAGTGTCGGTTTTGTCGTGTTGAGAAGTGTGCGCTTTGGCCCGGAGTCCGGCTTCGGCTCGGGTTGGTCCCGGCTTCGCTTTGCGTCCGAACCGCGTTTCGGCTTAGGTGCTGAGTCCGGTCCCGGCCGTGTTTAGGAGCGCACTTCCTTTAACTCGCAAAATTACGAATTTTTTGTGACGTATGCAATACCCTGTTCGGTTGGCGACCGAAGGTCCGAAGGACCGGGACGGAGCGGAACCTATGGGGGTACCTAAGCGGGTACCTAAGCGGGACCCAAAGTGGGAAGCTAAGGGGAACCTAAGCGGGAAGTAAAATACCTACTTTTAGGGATTGCAGAACGCCCGGTTTTAATCTAACTTTGCAAGCGGAATGAAAGCCCTCGCCAAAGGGATGCTCATGTCAAAGTTATTAGTTATTGAGTTGAGATTGAAGCCGGGCCGCATATCCGCGAAAGCCCGGTTCAATCGTTTTTTCCCGGTATCAGTCTTTGAAAATCAGCTCCTGAATCTCTGATCGCAGTTCTGCTTAAATATCGAGCGTATAGGTGTCGTAGGTCACTGCCCGGCCGCCGTAGGAACATTTCTGTCGCAGCAGGCCTTCGTTGACCCGCCGGCCGCCGTCCTCGTTCGAAGTCCCGAAGTCGAACCACCGCAGTCCCTGCGCGGCGTAATGGTCCATGATGCTGCGGTAAAGGCCGGGGAGCACCGACAGCTCCTTGCCGCGCGGCGAGGCGGCTGTGTACTGACTGTGAGCCACTTGTCCGCAGCGGTAGATAACCACGCCGGCCAGTATTTCGCCGCCGGATTCCGTGGCGGTGAAGAGTTCTATGTTCTTCGGGAAACGGCTTCGCAGCAGTTCTATCTCGCTGAGCGAATGTACTGGCTTCGAGCCGTATCGGCTGCTCAGAAGTTCGGTCAGCACGTCCCAGAATGGTCCGAAAGCTTCCGACCGACCCATACTCACGCCCGGCAATTGCTGCGCCTTGCGGGCTCTCTGCCGCGACCCTTGATCGAAAGGTATCGGGTCGGTGAGATCCACCACACTCGAGACGAGCGAGCAGCTCAGCCGGGCTCCGGCCACGAACAGTGCGTAACGGTCTTCCTCGGCGGGCTGCTGCGTATAGATGTAGGGTATAGTCTTGTAAATCAGTGATGTGATGCCGTTGGCCCGGAGAAACTCGCGCATCGTGGCAAATATATCCAGCATATCTAAAGCGTCGCAGCGGCGGCTGGGGAGCAGCCAGGAGCCATAGGTCAGTCCGCGGTGTGAGTAGAGCACAGACCCTTCGCGGCAGGCCGGCAGAATCGCCATGAGATGTCCTTTGGCATCGCGTGCCATGAGCGAGAAGTCGCTGAACCGGTCGGCATGATACTCCATGTAGCCGCGGTCGAAGATGAACGTGGCGTTGCGGCTCGCGGCAGTGAAATCGTCCCATTCGCGGCGGCATTCGGGCGTGTATCTGTCGATAGTGATCATCGTACGGCGGCTTTGATGTGACGGCGTATCGAGGCGTTGAAGTCGGTGGCTCCGAGTAGCGCCTCCAGAGTGAGGTGCATGCGGTAGCGCCAGTAATGACGGCTGCATGCGGGGATGTTGATCACCTCCTTGGTGTAGTCCTCGCGGCGTATCTGCTCGTTGACTGAGAGCCAGTCCTGAAGCGGCAGTATGCAGAGCATCGAAGGCGAGTCGAGCTGCAGGTCAACTATGCGTTTGCAGATAGCGCCGGTGGCCTCCTGCGGTGCCGGGCCCTCGATGGAGAGCACGTTGTTGTAGAACCGCTGCGACTTGGCGTGGTCTTCGGCCCACCATCCGCGGATGCCGGGCATATCGTGGGTCGATGTGGTGCAGACTGACAGGTACGGGTAGCCCCAGGTGTTGCCGAACTCCACGCCGAACTGCTTCGGCATACGCTGAATCTCGAGCGAAAGGATATGCAGACGGGCCATCACTTCGGGTACACAGAGCGGTATCATGCCCAGGTCCTCGCCGCAGCAGAGCATCCCGGTGGCACCGATAAGCGCGGGCAGTTTCTGCATGGCGCTCTTGGCCCAGAAATCGTTCTGCCGCTCGTAGAAAAAGTCGTGATAAAGCCGGTCGTAAGCCGCTTTTTCGCTGTCACTCAGCTCTTTGTACTGTTCGGTGGTATTGCCTGTGATACGCGGGTGATAGAGCCCCTTGCGGTACGGATCTTCTATAAAGAGCTGATTCTCAAGCAGTGTGAGCATACCCTCGCGGAGTGTTTCCGAAGCATCGTCGGGCTCGCGTGTGCGGAAATAATCCTCCACTTTGCGCTGTGTGTCGGCGAATCCCTGCGGTCGGTAGAGGTCCGGTTCGGCCCCGTTGCAACTCAGGAACTCGTCCGCAGCCTGGCGGGCGAAGTCACCGAAGATGTCGCTCAGGCCCGGGCGGCTTACACACGGCATGGCGTGGCGACGGGCAGAGAAGGGGAAGCCGAACGCCTCGATCTCGGCGGGCGTGAAGGGGAGGGCAGGGTTGAACACGCCGAGCAGGCCGCGCACAGAGCTGAGCGGTATCTCCCAGATACGGAAGAAGCCGAGCAGATGATCTATGCGGTAAGCGTCGAAATATTCGGCCATCTTGCACAGGCGGGCCTTCCACCAGGCGAGACCGTCGCGCAGCATAGCCTCCCAGTTGTAGGTGGGGAAGCCCCAGTTTTGGCCATAAATGGAGAAATGATCCGGCGGTGCGCCGGCCTGGCCGTCGCGGTGGAACAGTTCCGGATGCGACCACATCTCCACCGAGTCGCGGCTCACACCGATAGGCAGGTCGCCCTTGAGTACCACGTAGCGGCTCCGGGCGTAGTCGCGCGCTCGGCTCAACTGACGGTCCAGGTGATACTGCACGAAGTATACGAACGCTATCTCGTAGGCGTTCTCGCCGATAAACCGCTCCACCTTATCGCGGCTGTAGATACCCATCTCGCCCCAGCGGTGGAAGTCGGGAGTCCCGAACCTGTCGCGCAGCGTGCAGAACACCGCGTAGTCGGGGAGCCAGAACTCGTTGCGTTTCAGGAACTCGGCGTAATCCTCGCGCTTCTCCGTCTCGCGCCGCTTCTCCGGGAATATCTCGCGCAGGAACTCCATCTTCAGGTGCATGGCGTTCTCATAGTCCACCTCCTCGAGTTCGTTGAGCTCCCGGCGGCGGCGCTCGTAATAATCGCGGCGGTCATTGTCGCGCAGACGTCCCACCTCAGCCGGACGTATATAGAGCGGATGCAGAGCAAACGACGATACGGCGTTGTAGGGATACGAGTCGGTCCATCGGCCTGTCATCGTGGTGTCGTTGACCGGCAGAAGTTGCAGAATATTCTGTCCGGTAGCCACGCACCAGTCCACCATCTTCCGTATGTCGGAGAAGTCACCGGTGCCGAAATCCTCCTCGCTGCGCAAAGAGAAGACGGGTATGGCGGTCCCGGCACCTTTCCACCGGGGAAGCGGCGACTGCAAACGCAGGCCGGTTATGAGCACGGCACCGGCTTCACCGTCCCCGCCGCTCAGGTCGAGCGTGCGGTTAGGCCCCTTCTCCCACGCCACCAAGGATCCGTTCTCACGGTCCAGAATCACGAACTTATACTGCACCGGTTCGAGCAGGTCCGGGAGACGCAGACGGATACTCCACTGCGGAAATTCGGAGTCGTTCATGCGCAGAGCAGCCTCGGTGTTCCATCGGCCCAGTGTGTCGCCCTCGCCGCAGATGGCGAGCTGTTGAGAGGGGAGGATCTCAGGCGCCTCCACACAGAGTGTGACGCGTCCCTCCTTCAGGCTCCGCGGCAGGTCGCGCGGCTGACGGCGGAAGATACCATCGGTGAACGCCGACGAATACAGAGCCCTGTTGTCAGGCTCCGTCTGCCAACGGTCTATGATATGCAGGTTATAGACCTCCTCGGGGAAGACGAGCTTATGGTCCGGACCCGATTCACGGCGCACGGTCTCTCCGCCGCGGCGTATAATGTAGCGGTAGCGGAGTTCCGTGCCGGCCACAGCCGCCGGAAATTCCACCGTCAGCTCCCAGGTGTGTCCGTCGTCGAGACAGCGCATCACCGCTGCCTTCTGTTCTTCGCAGTTGCCCAAGGCGTACGAGTCTCCGCTTACACAGAGCTCATCGCCCCAGCTTGTATGATAATCGATTGAAAATTTGATGCGCATACTGAAAATGATTAGGCCCCACGGTCATAGCTCCCCGAGCTAAAACAGCCATGTTAGCTAATATAGCCGGTATAGCTATTTTTAGCCGAAATAGCCGAGTTGGCCAATATAGCGGAGAAAGCCAAGTCAGCTAAGTCAGGGAGCCGCTTCGGTTCTGACTCCAAAATTAGCAAAAAAAATCGGAAACGCGCATCTGTTGTGCAGGGAATCTTCAGATGCCGGGCGGCTATGATTGCAATTCACCCTTCGGGCATCTTCAGTGAGCAGACGGTACGGAGAGATTGCGGGCGTCGAAAACACGCCGCGCCGAGCTGTCGAACGTGCGCCACCAGCTCAATTGCGACACCGGTATCGACTCGGGCATCCACGACGGTATCACGCGGTAGTTGCTCCGTCCGCCTGCCGGTTTGGCGGCGTAAAACGTGTCGTAGGTAGCGCTGTCGAAGTGCACTTTCCCTTCGGTGTCGCGCACTATGCGGCAGGTTACCATCGCGCCGCCGCGAGTGTCGCCTGTCTTCATGTTGGATATGAAATTGCCCAGCGAGTAGACCACAAGCCTCCGTTCGCCGCTCTTCTCGTCCTCAATCACCTTCATGGGCTGTATCACGTGCGGATGGCCGCCGATCACCATCTCCACGCCTTCGTCGAGCAGGAACTGCGCCAGCTGACGCTGCGAGGCGTGCTCGGTGAGCTGATACTCCACGCCCCAGTGCACGCAAACCACGATCAGCTCCGCGCCCGCGGCTCTCGTGGCCGCTATCTCGCGCTTCATCATGTCACGGTCTATGAGTGAGACCTCAGCGCCGTCGCGCGCCGTTATGCCGTTTGTGCCGTAGGTATAGTTGAGGAAACCGATGCGGAAGCCGCGTATATCCTTGATCAGTGGCACAAGGCGTTCCCTCTCCTCGGCGTTGCGGAAGGTGCCGGTGTGGTCCACCTTGAGCGAGTCGAGCGCAGCTATTGTGCGCCGCAGTCCGGCATCGCTGCGGTCGAGCGTGTGGTTGTTGGCCGTAAGGAAGAGATCGAAGCCCGCCCGCTTCAGCTCTTCGGCAAACGAGTCAGGGGCAGAGAAACAGGGGAAGCCTGTGTAGCCGCCCCGGCCGCCTCCGAGCGGTGTCTCCAGATTCACCACAGCGTAGTCGGCCTCGCGGACTGTGGGCGCTATGAGAGTGAAGCAGTCGGAGAAATCGTAGCCCTTGGACCCGCCGAGCTCGCGGGCACGGTCTATTTGGCCCTGATGAGCCATGGCGTCGCCCACAAAGAGCAGACTGATAGTGTCAGGCCCTTGGCTCAGAGCCTTCTCAAGTGATGTCGCGTTCACGGAATCGGCGCTGTCGCCGGCCGTCCCCTTTGTGCAGGAGACGGAGAGCAGCAGCGCCGTTATGAATGATAACCACTTGTTCATCGGGGCGTTAGCGTTTTGACCGGCTTCGCAGACCGCGAGCCTTTATTTGTAGAGATCTCCTTTGCGGGCAAGCAGTGTGTTCTTCATCAGCGAACAAATCGTCATGGGACCTACGCCGCCGGGTACAGGTGTGATGAAGGAGCACTTGGGAGCCACATTCTCAAAGTCGACATCGCCGCTTAGACGGAAGCCGCTCTTGCGCGATGCGTCGGGTACGCGTGTGGTGCCCACATCGATCACCACAGCTCCGGGTTTTACCATGTCGGCTGTCAGGAACGCCGGTTTGCCGAGAGCCGCCACTATGATGTCGGCCTGCAGGCAGAGCTCCTTGATGTTGGGTGTGCGCGAGTGGCAGACAGTCACCGTGCAGTCGCCCGGCTGCGCCTTCTGCATAAGAAGTGTGGCTACGGGTTTGCCCACTATGTTGCTTCGGCCGAGCACCACGGCGTGTTTGCCGCGCGTCTCTATGCCGTAGCGGTCGAGCAGATCCATGATGCCGGAAGGTGTGGCCGACTTGAAGCAGGGGAGACCTATGCTCATGCGTCCCACATTGACCGGATGGAAACCGTCCACATCCTTGCGCGGGTCGATGGCCTCGGTCACTTTCTGCTCGTCGATATGGCGGGGGAGGGGGAGCTGCACTATGAAGCCGTCAACCTCAGGGTCGGCGTTGAGACGCTCTATGGTCTGCATAAGCTCCTGCTCGGTCACGTCGGATTCGAAGCGGATCAGCGAACTGCGGAAGCCGCATACCTCGCAGGCTTTCACTTTATTGGCCACATAGGTCTCGGAGCCGCCGTCGTGGCCCACGAGTATCGCCGCAAGATGCGGCGCTCTCTCGCCGCGGGCGGTCATCTCTTTCACTTCCTGTGCTATCTCGGCCTTGATGGCGGCCGCTGTGGCTTTGCCGTCGATTAAAGTCATGCTTGTATAAGGTGCTTTATCTGTTTTGAATTAAATCGGTATACTATTCAGAATCAACCGATCGAGTGGGTTTGCGAGGTAAAGGCATTGGATGGGTGTGCGCGGGAGATCAGCGGCGGAAACCGCTTTTCTGAGCCTGGCGCATCTGCTTCATCATCTTCATGGCGCCCATCTTGTCGGTGGTGGCCAAACGCATCATCTTGCGGGTCTCCTCAAACTGCTTGAGCAGACGGTTCACCTCCACGAGCGTGGTGCCCGAGCCTTTCGCGATGCGCTGCCGGCGGGAGCCGTTTATGATCTCCGGGTTATGGCGCTCCTTGGGAGTCATGGAGCTGATTATAGCCTCTATACCCTTGAAGGCCGAGTTGTCTATATCCACATTCTTGAGGGCTTTGCCCACGCCCGGTATCATCGATGCCAGGTCGCGGATATTACCCATCTTCTTGATCTGCTGGATCTGCTTGAAGAAGTCGTCGAAGTCGAACTTGTTGCGGCGGATCTTGGCCTCGAGTTCCTTGGCCTGTTTCTCATCGTAGACAGCCTGCGCGCGGGTGGCCAGCTCCACGATGTCGCCCATGCCCAGGATACGGCTCGCCATACCTTCGGGGTTGAACTCCTGTATGTCGTCGAGCTTCTCGCCGGAGCCTATGAACTTGATAGGCTTGTTGACAACGGTACGGATCGAGAGGGCCGCGCCGCCTCGCGTATCGCCGTCGAGCTTGGTGAGAATCACACCGTCGAAGTCGAGGCGGTCGTTGAAGGTCTTGGCTGTGTTCACGGCGTCCTGACCGGTCATCGAGTCCACCACGAAGAGTGTCTCCTGCGGTTTGATGGCGTTCTTGATAGCCTCGATCTCGTTCATCATGCGTTCGTCCACAGCCAGACGTCCGGCTGTATCCACAATCACGAGATCGTAGTGGTTCTGGCGGGCGTATTTGATGGCGTTCTGAGCAATCTCCACGGGATTCTGATTCCCCTCTTCGGAGTATACGGGCACCTCGATGCTCTCGCCCAGAGTCTTGAGCTGTTCGATGGCGGCCGGACGGTACACATCGCAGGCCACAAGCAGCGGGTTGCGTCCTTTGGTGCTGCGCAGACGCTTGGCCAGCTTGCCGGAGAACGTGGTCTTACCCGAACCCTGAAGACCCGACATGAGTATGATTGAAGGGTTCCCTTCAACCTTGATGGGCACAGCAGCGCCGCCCATCACCTCTGCGAGCTCGTCGTGCACGATCTTCACCATAAGCTCGCGCGGCTTGAGGGCGTTGATCACATTCTGACCCATCGCCTTCGCTTTTACTGTATCGGTGAACTGCTTGGCTATCTTGTAGTTGACGTCGGCATCGAGCAAAGCGCGACGCACATCCTTCATGGTTTCGGCCACATTTATCTCCGTGATGCGGCCCTGTCCTTTGAGAATCTTGAAAGAGCGCTCAAGGCGCTCCGATAAGTTTTCAAACATAATCTTGGCTCTGAATGAGAGTTGATTTCACACTGGCACACCCGCTCCGGTGCCCGTGACGGGCGTAGCGAGGTGTCAGATATTGTTGGTGGATGTCTCGGGGAAGATCACTTTGGGCTTGAACGAGGCGGCTTCATCGGGTGTCATCAGCCCGTAGGCTATGATGATCACCACATCGCCGGGGAGCGCCTTGCGGGCGGCCGCACCGTTGAGGCAGACCATGCCCGAGCCGTATTCTCCCGCTATCACGTAGGTGTCGAAACGCTCTCCGTTGTTGTTATCGACAATGAAGACGCGCTCACCTTCCACGATACCGGAGGCTTCCATCAGCTTGCGGTCTATGGTGATGCTTCCTATATAATTGAGATTCGCCTCCGTCACCGTGACGCGGTGAATCTTTGATTTCATTACTTGGATTAACATAAGTAATTCTCAGAAATTAGTTAATATTAACTTTAAACGTAAGTCAAATACCTGCTTATGAAATTTTGAAGCCTTTTGAGTGCTTTTTTCGCTTTCGTTCAGTCTTAGAACACGCTATGCTCCTTCACTCAATCAAAAAAATCAGCTCAAAATTCAATCAAAATTTCTATAAGCTAATTTCTTCGACTTACTTATTTCCTGAAAAAATTAGTTGTCGGATCAATCTCTTCAGCGGGCAGGATCAGGCTCCGGCTTTGCGGTAATTGATATTGTCGATCAGTCGCACGCCGCCGCAATAGACGGTGATGCAGCCCTGCACTCCGTGAGGCGAGTTCCAGTCGTCGACAGGCTGCATGGTCAGGGCGTCCACTATGGCGTAATATTCCGTCTCGCAGCCGGGAAGGGCGTTGATGCGGCTTTCCACAAACTCGCGCGTCTCTGCCACGGTATGCTCCTGAGAATAAGGCACACTCGCCTTGAGAGCCTCGTAGATGCCGGGAGCCGTCTTGCGGGCCTCGGCCGAGAGGCGGACATTGCGGCTCGAGAGAGCCAGGCCGTCGGCTTCGCGCAGAATAGGGCAGGCCACCACCTCCACAGGTATCTTCTCTGTGAGCACCATGCGGCGGATCACTGCTATCTGCTGGAAATCCTTCTCGCCGAAGTAAGCGCGGTCAGGTGCGGCCCACCGCATAAGGCGGCTCACGATCTGAGCCACGCCCTGGAAATGTCCCGGGCGCATGGCGCCCTCCATAACCTCGGCCACAGCGCCCAGGTCGAAGACGTGGACCGGCGAGGCGGAGTCCTGCGACGGATAGACCTCCTCTACGGCCGGTATGAAAGCGGCGTCGACACCGGCCTGCTCCAGCAGACGGCAGTCGGCCTCCTCGGTGCGCGGATATGTGGCGAGATCCTCCTTATTGTTAAACTGTGTGGGATTGACGAAAACGCTGGCCACGACGGTGTCGTTGTTCCGGCGTGCTTCTTTCATCAGCGAAATGTGGCCGGCATGGAGCGCGCCCATGGTGGGCACGAGTCCTACCGACTTCCCGTCTTCGCGGGCCCGGCGTGTGAATTCCTGCAAGTCGCTGACTGTGCGTAGAATTTTCATTTCTTTTTGAATCAGAAAGGAATTTGTTGTTTCAGAGGGCAAAGTTACAAACTTTTATTGACCGAGGCAAAATTATCTTTTGGAGGTCGCTAAATTTTACGGCCGTCCTCTCGTCGGTCGGTCATCACTTGCCGGTTTGCGGGTCGGGTTGATCCTCTTTCCAGGCGTCGGCATGATCCTCTTTCCAGGCGTCGGAGGGATCGAAGCTCGAGCCGTCGAAGCAGTGGGTGCAGAGGCGGCATTTGGGCAGCCCGATACTCTCCACAAGATGCTCTATCTTGCTGAATTTGAGTGTGGTCAGGTCCAGACGCCGGGCTATCTCTTTCACCATAGCCTCGTATTCCGGGGTGCCGGTGGAGGCATACCGGTCGAGTTTGGCGTCGTGGCGTCCCTCCAGATCCTGTATCACGCGGCGCGTGATGAGCTCGAGGTCGCTCTTCGACGACGTGAAGCCGATGAACGGACATCCGTAGACCAGCGGCGGACAAGAGATGCGGGCATGCACCTCCTTGCAGCCGCAGTCGAAGAAGGTCTTCACATTGTCGCGCAGCTGGGTGCCGCGCACTATCGAGTCGTCGCAGAAGACCACGCGCCGTCCGTTGAGTATGGCCTTGTTGGGGATCAGTTTCATCTTGGCCACAAACTCACGCCTCGACTGGTTGCTGGGGGTGAAGCTGCGCGGCCATGTGGGAGTGTATTTGAGCACGGCGCGGCGGTAAGGTATCCCGCGTCCTTCTGAATAGCCAAGAGCATGGCCCACCCCCGAATCCGGCACGCCGCAAACACTGTCGGCCTCGGTGGTGTCCTCGCGTCCCATGCTGCGGCCGCCCGCCTCGCGCATAGCTTCTACGTTGACGCCCAGATAGTCGCTTGCCGGGAAGCCGTAGTAGACCCAGAGAAACGAGCATATCTGTTCGCGCCGCGCCGGAGCCTGAAGCACCTCGATGCCGTCGGCGCGAAGCTTCACAATCTCGCCCGGACCCAGGTCGCGCACTATCTCGTAGTCGAGATTCGGGAAGGAGGATGTCTCGGTGGAGGCGGCGTATCCGTCGGCCTTGCGTCCGATCACTATCGGCGTGCGGCCCAGATAGTCGCGGGCGCAGATTATGCCGTCTTCCGTGAGGATGAGCATGGAGCAGGAGCCCTTTATGTTCCTGTAGACCTTGTTGATGCCGTCGGTGAAATCGGAACCCATGTTGATGAGCAGCGCCACGAGTTCTGTCTGGTTGATATTGTTGGCCGAGAGCTCGCTGAAATGCATACCCTTGTCGAGCAGCTTACGGGCTATTTCAGGTATATTGTTGATCTTGGCTACAGTGACCACGGCATAGCGGCCAAGGTGCGAATTGACGATGATCGGCTGCGGGTCGGTGTCGCTGATCACACCTAAACCCTGATTGCCGGCGAAATGTTCGAGTTCGTCTTCAAATTTGGAGCGGAAATAGCTGCGCTCGAGGCTGTGGATAGATCTGTTGAAGCCCTTTACTGGATCGAAGGTAAGCATGCCGGCACGCTTGGTGCCCATGTGAGAGTTATAGTCCGTGCCGTAGAAGAGGTCGTTGATACACGGTTTTTTCAAGATAGTTCCGAAGAAGCCTCCCATAAAATCAGATAGTGCTATTGGTTTGATTGAGACTGCAAAGTTACAAAAATCCTGCGGAAATCCCCTCGCCCCCCTCTTTTTTTACCGTCCGCTCGCTCTCGCTCCGCCTCGCCGCTCCGCTCGCCCGCCGCTCCGCCCCAGGACGCCGTTCCCGCTCGCCCGCCGCTCCGGCCAGCCCCGCCTCCGATAAGCTACTGAAGCTACCATAGCTATCATAGCTATAATAAACAGCGGAGCCGGCAGCTTTTGATGCTGTAGGCTCCGCGATAGGGGAATATCTTCTGCCGGAATTTGAGAGTTGGGGATCCGGCTTCGGAAATTTTTTGTCGATGATATTTCAGGATGGTGGCGAGCTTTGGGTCGAACCTTCGGGTCAGGCCTTTGTGTCAGGCCCTCGGGTCAATCCTTAGGGGCGAGGCGCCAGTGGAGTATGTCGGCCTCCTCGCGTGTCTGCGCATCGGAGAGCAGATCGGCCAGCTTCTGCTCGTCGGTCTCCTCGCGTCGGCGCAGGTAGACGGAGAGCAGGCGCGACTCGCGCACTTTCCGGTCGGCCCAGAGCAGGTCGGCGAGTTGCTCGTCGGGCGCGTAGTCGGTGGCTATCGAGGCTATCTGCGGCAGGTTGAGGCCGAAGATCACGTCGTAGCAGTCGATGCCGGCGCGGCGGTAGACATCGCCTATGATGCCGTTGCGCAGTTCAAGGAACCGCCGTTTTATTTCCTGAATACGGGCGTCCATCACTTGGCGAGAGTGGAGTAGTCGCGGCTCAGACGGAGCATCTGGTCCACATAGTTCTCATCGTAGGAGATAGCCACGTCGGTCACGTTGCCGTCCTTGTCGTAGACGAGTGTGTAGACGGGGTTCACGAAGCCGCGGTAAGGAGGTATGTTGAGCTTCGAGAAACGTTTCAGCACCTCGGAGTGGAGCTTCTGATCAACCTTGACGCCATAGTCGTTGACGAGCTTATTGCCGGCTGCATAGTCGCCTTCGCTCTTGATGCGCTGCACCTCGGCGAGAAGCCGGCCGATGAGGTCGCGCATCTTGCGGTAGTCGTTGATCTTCACGTAGGTCTTGCCGCCTTTCTTCACGAGCTCCACCACTTTGTCCTCCTTGCCGTGCTGCAGGATCCAGTTGGCGATGAGCTGGCGGTTGCGCATGTGGGCCTCCTCAATGTCCTTGCCCGGCTCGATGCGGTTGAGCTGGGTGAGCAGGCCGTTGAGCATATATTTGTAGTACTCAGCCTTGTAGGCGTCGGGGTTGTCGAGGATGCCGAGCTCAAGCAGCTTGGGGTCGGCCAGATAGTAGAGGGCGAAAAGGTCGGCGCGGGCCTCCTCGAGAGTGGATCCGTGCTCCTTGAGCGCGTCGGGGTCGACACCGGGGAGCAGACGGCCTGAAGCGTGGCCGAGGCACTCGTGGAGGTCGGTGTGGAGCATATCGGTGATGTAGAGGTAATCGTCGAGCAGCTTGGTTGTGGGTTTGTCGATCACGAACTCCTCATTGAAGCCGTTGCCGACGGAAGCCAGAGCGTAAGCCTCGGTGATATTCTCCAGAGTGACCGACTTGGAGCCGTGGGCGGCGCGTATCCAGTTGGCGTTGGGGAGGTTGATGCCGATAGCTGTGGAGGGGAAGGCATCGCCGCCGAGCATGGCAGCGGTGATCACCTTGGCCGAGACGCCTTTCACGTTAGGTTTGCGGAAACGCGGGTCGACGGGGGAATGATCCTCGAACCACTGCGCGTTGCCCGAGATAGTCTCGGTGCGGGCCGACGATTTTTTGTTCTTGAAGTTGACGTAGCTCTCCCAGCTTGCGGTCATGCCGAGCGGGTCGCCGTAGCTCTCTATGAAACCGTTGACGAAATCCACGTCGCTCTTGGTATCTTCAGCCCAGAGGATCGAATATTCGTCGAATTTTTTGAGGTCGCCGGTGATGTAATAGTCGATCAGCGAGTTGATGTAAGCCTTCTGGGCGTCGTTGTCGCAGTAATCCTTGGCCTTCTCCAGATAGTAGATTATCTGAGCGATAGGCTCGCCGTAGAGGCCCGTGAGGTGATAGACATCCTCCTTGATATTGCCGTCCTTGTCGCGCACGATCTTGGCGTTAAGGCCGTAGGATACCGGTGTGGGATCGTTGGGGTCCTTGATCTTGGAGTAGTAATCCTCCACCTCTTTCTGGGTGATGCCGGGAGCGTAGAGATTGTTGGCCGAAGAGGCTATCACATCCTTGGAGCCGTCCTGACTGACGCGCTTGGCGAGCAGCGTCGGGTCGAAGATCACCGGGAAGAGCTCGTCGGTCAAAGCTTTCACCGAAGGATAGTCCGATAGGTTGAGAGCGCCCTGCGGGAGAGCTGCTACCTGCTCGGCGAGGAACTCCTGCGAGAAGCCCGGCGTGAACTTGTCGGTGGAATAATGGTGATGGATACCGTTGCCGAACCATACCTGCTTCATATACTGCTCGAAGGCTTTCCAGTCCTTGGAGCTCTTGTCGCCCTTATAGTTGGTGTAGACAGCCTCCAGGAGGTTGCGCACAGGGAGGTTGAAACGGCAGTTCTGGTCCCAGATGATGTCGCGACCGATCTGAGCAGCCTCGCCCAGATAGTAGATCATCAGCTTCTGGTTGAGAGAGAGCGTCTCGAAGTCAGGCACCTTGTAGCGGAGCACCTCGATGTCGGCGAAACGGTCCACCACATAATTGAAATTGTCGTCAGCCTTAGCCTTCTGCGGCATGAGCGACAGAGAGAGCAGTGAGCCGGCAGCAACGGCCGGGAGTAGTTTTTTCATAATCTGAAGATATTGTGTTTTATTTTGGTAATTAAAGCGGAAATAAATCGCGAAGGAATTTTCTGATTCGGGAGCCTCAATCGGGAAATTAATCGGTGAAAAATCCCGATTCGGGAATCTCAGCGAGCAATTTCGATTCGGGAATCTCAGCGAGTTAAATCGGGGATATGGAATCCCGGGGAAGCTGAATCCCGGGACCGGTATATTTCCCGAGAGCCCAAAGTTAGCAAAAAAAATTCACACAGCCGCTCTCCCGTCTCAATTTCCGCCACCGATATCGCGGAGCTGCCGCGAGCTGCCTGAGGAGCTGTCCGCGGTCGGGCTGTTTGTCTGCCCGTCTGCTTTTAAACTTACTCCGTCTGCCGGTCCGCGAGGAGAAGCCATTTCCAGACAGGCACAACGGATATTTCCGGGCCTGATTCGGATCGGATGATATCTTCCGGGTCATCGTAGGTGATTATCAGCGCCCGGCGTAGCGGCCGGATCTTGTGGAGTGCGCAGAGCGCTTGCACTTGGCGTTGGCGTGTGGCGTCGTCGGCGATGGTGAGCGAAGCTTGAACGGCCATATCGCGGTCGGGTATATAGAAATCCACCTCCACATTGTGGAGATAATAGTACAGCTCCCGGCCGAACTTCTTGCGCAGAGCCACGGCCACAAGGTTCTCTAAGAGCGCGTTCTGCTGCCCCTCTTTGAAAAGGGTGATGAATCCGTTGTCGATAAAATAGTACTTCCTGGTCGACGATTTTCCGGTAAGTTTCCCGGCGAAGTTTTCGATGCCGAACGAGAGCCAGGTCTCGAGTATCGCGGCGCAATATTCAGCCGCCGTGTCCGACTTCATGGGGTATCCCGCCGCCTTGGCTATCGAAGCCATACGGTTGGTCGAGAGCGGCTGACCTATGGACTCGGTCATCTTGCGTATGAGAATTTTGAGCCCTTCCTGTTTGCGTATGCCGTTGCGGGCTATGAGGTCGCCGAAGTATATTCTGTCGAAAAGACTGCTCAGCCATTTGCGTTTGAAGATGTCGGCCGACTGAATCACCTCCGGAAGACCGCCCAAGCTGAAATACGGGCCGAAGAGACGCCGTATCTCGGTGTCCTGCCGGTATTCCCAGTTCTCGTCAGGCATCACAGCGTTCATGACCAGATATTCCCGCTCGGAGAAGGGGAACACTTCCGTGAGCGCATAGCGGCCTCCGAGAGTAGTGGCAATCTCCGAGCTGAGCATCTTGGCGTTGCTGCCCGTGATGAAGACCCGATAGCCGGTGTCGGCCAACCGACGGGCAAATTTCTCCCAGCCCGGCACCACCTGAATCTCGTCGAGAAAGAAGACCGGCTTCAATGCGTAAAGCTCTTCGTAGCAGACCTTTATCAGGTCGAGGTCGGAAGATTCTATACCGGTTATTCGGTCGTCCTCGAAGTTGAAGTAAAGGATAGAGCGGGGGTCGAGACCTTCGCACTTCAGAGTGTCGATGCTCTGATACATGAGGAACGATTTTCCGGTCCTCCGCAGTCCCACGAACACGTTGCAGCGCGAGAAATCTATGTCAATATCCCGGGGAACATACTCGATCCTCGATGTGAAATCCTGATACTCAAGTATTAGCTTTTTGATTACGTTCTTGTCAAGCATAGGCTAAAAGTTTGTGCAAAGATACAAACTTTCCGGTATATCGGAAAGTTTTGAGGTGATTATTTCCGGTATAGTGGAAAGATTTGGGGCAATTGTTTCCGGTATATCGGAAATGAGGGCAGAAAATGGCTTGCCGGAGCGTGAGGTTAGCCTGCCGGGGGAGGGCCTAAGCTCGGAGACGACGGACTGCTCTGCGGGGAGACGATGGGCGGCTCCCCGCAGAGATGGTACTTAGCGCAGATGGGGAAGGTAATCTATGCAGAGGGTGGGGTTACTCCACGTAGAGGACGAGGCCTTTGAGGTATTCGCCTTCGGGATGGTAGATGTTGACGGGATGGTCGGCGGGCTGTGTGAGCTGATGCAGGATTCTCACCTTGCGGCGCGACTGTGCGGCGGCGCTGAATACCTGCAGACGGAACATCTCCTTGGTGACGACCTGCGAGCAAGAGAAGGTGAAGAGTATGCCCCCTTTGCGTATCTTCTCGAACGCTTTGGCGTTGAGGCGGCGGTAGCCCATGAGGCCGTTTTTCAGAGCGCCGCGGTGCTTGGCGAAGGCCGGCGGGTCGAGAATGATCAGGTCGTACTCGCCCGGCTTCATGTCGTCGAGGTATTTGAAAGCGTCGGTGGCGAATGAGCGATGGCGGTCGCAGCCCGGAAAGTTGAGCTCCACATTCGCGTCGGTAAGGGCTATCGCCTTGCCCGACGAGTCGACCGAGTCGACCCTCTTGGCTCCACCGCGGAGAGCGTAGACCGAGAAGCCGCCCGTGTAGCAGAACATGTTGAGGACCTCGCGTCCCGAGGCGAGCTGCTCAAGCAGACGGCGGTTGTCGCGCTGGTCCACGAAGAAGCCCGTCTTCTGGCCGCGCAGCCAGTCGATGTTGAACTGAAGACCGTTTTCCGTAGCCACAGAGCTGCGGAACGATCCGGCTATGTAATCGTTGACCGGATGGAGGTCGGCCTTGAAGGGGAGGGTAGTGTCGCTCTTATAGTAGACGCTGCGGATTCCCGGCAGACGTGTGAGAGCCTCGGCAATCTCCATGCGGCAGAAATGCATGCCCGGCGAATGAGCCTGCACCACAGCCGTGCCGTCGTAGATGTCGACCACGAGGCCCGGCAGGAAGTCGCCCTCGCCGTGGACGAGGCGGAAGCAGTTGTTGTCGGGACGGATCAGGCCGAGCGCCTCGCGCAGCTTCCAGGCCTCGCCGATGCGCTGCCAGAAGAAGTCGGCCGGGAGATGCTCCTCACCGAACTCGAGCATGCGCACGGCTATGCTGCCTATCTGATAATGGCCCACGCCCACATTGTCGCCACCGAAGGTGATCACTCTCACGAGGTCGCCCTCGCGCACCTCTTCGGGAAGTTCGAGCACAGCACCGGAGAATACCCACGGGTGAAATCTTTCGAGCGATTCTTCCTTACCCTTTCTCAGACGCAGGACAGGCAATGCGGCGTTTTGGTCCATAGCTTACAGATATCTATTTCAGCGAATTATTTTATCAGCGGATATTTATTTCAGCAGATTATTTGAAAAGACGAACTATATCCATGCCGTTGGCGTAGAGCAGCAGCAGGAGCAGGAAGATCATGCCCGCGATCTGCGCTCTCTCCATGAATTTCTCGCTCGGTTTGCGGCGTGTGATCACCTCCCAGAGCAGGAAGAATACGTGGCCGCCGTCGAGGCCCGGTATCGGTATGATGTTCATGAAAGCCAGTGCCACGGAGAGGAATGCGGCGATGTTCCAGAAAGCGTACCAATCCCACGATTCGGGGAAGATGCTGCCTATGGTGCCGAAGCCGCCAAGGCTCTGCGCGCCCTCTTTGGTGAAGACCTGCTTCATGGAGCTCACATAGTTGGTGAGCATATCGGAACCCATGGAGATACCTTTGGGCACAGCCGCGAAGATATTATAGTGCACCTTCTTGGTGTTGAAGAGCTTGTTGAGATCGTTCTCCAGCTGGAAACCGATTTTGGAGCCGCCGTCGAGCTTTATGGGGAGCACCACAGTGTCCGTCTTGCCCGAGGTTTCGGTGCGCAGCGCGGTGATGCGGACCGTCTGTCCGGCTTTCCCCTTGAGCGAGGGGAGGAACTTCATGGCGCCCGGTGTCGCGGTGTCGTTCACGGCTATTATGCGGTCGCCCACACGCAGTCCGGCCCTCTCGGCCGAGGCGTTCTGGATGCTGTGCACCACCACCGGGACATCCATCTCCATGAAAGAGATGCCGCGCGAATCGGTCTTGGCGCCCTGATCGAGCGCGGCCATGAAGTTGTCGGGCAGCTCTATGAGCACCGTGTCGCGGCCTTCGCGGAGCACGGTTACCTTATCTGCGTTGGCAATGTCGAAGAGATGCTGATTGGGGTTGGAGACAGGTTTTCCATCGGCCGTGAGCGGTATGTCGCCGTCGCGGAAGCCGTATTTATGAGCCGTGTCGGAATAGACGATCATACCTTTCGACTCCTGAAAGGGGACATACTCCTCGCCCCACCACCAGACTATGCCGGCGTAGATGAGAATGGCCAGAAGGAAATTGAAAAGCACACCCGCAATCATGATGAGCAGGCGCTGCCAGGCCGGTTTGGTACGGAACTCCCAGGACTTGGGCGGCTGCTTCATCTGCTCGGTGTCCATAGACTCGTCGATCATGCCGGCTATCTTGCAGTAGCCGCCGAACGGGAGCCAGCCGATGCCGTAGGTGGTGTCGCGCCAGAAGCCCGGCTTCCCTTTCTTGTTGAGCCGCTTCTTCGGGGTCCATTTGCAGATCGAGAACCACGGGTTGAAGAAGATATAGAACTTCTCTACCTTGACGCCGAACATACGGGCGAAGAGGAAATGACCGAACTCGTGGATTATGACAAGGATCATAAACGCCAGTATAAGCTGGGCTGCCTTGATAAAAAATGTTTCCATCAGAATTTCTGTTTTAAGATTTCGCAGGCCCGGGCCGTGGCCTCTTGGTGGGTAGCCACAAGCTCATCGTAGCCCGGCGAAGCTATGAAGCCCGAGCATCGCATGGTCTCTTCGGCCAGTGGCGCCATATCGGTGAAGCGGAGCTCTCCGCGCAGGAAAGCGGCGTTGGCCACCTCGTTGGCGGCATTGAGTATGCACGGCATGTTGCCGCCTCTGGAGAGAGCCTCGTAGGCGAAGCCGAGCAGCGGAAATTTCTCCATGTCGGGCGCCTCGAAGGTGAGCGAGGCGTAGTCCGAGAGGCGCAGGAAACGTTCTGCGCCGGGGAGACGGTCGGGGTAGCTGAGCGCGTGGCTTATGGGCAGATGCATGTCGGGAGCGCCGAGCTGCGCCTTTATGGAGCCGTCGCGGTATTCCACCATGGAGTGAACCACCGACTGCGGATGCACCACGATCTGAATCTGCTCCGGGCCGAAGCCGAAGAGCCAACGGGCCTCGATCATCTCGAAGCCTTTGTTCATCATCGAAGCCGAGTCTATGGTGACCTTGGCACCCATGGTCCAGTTGGGATGCCGCAGGGCGTCGGCCGCTGTGACACCGGCGAGCTTCTCTGTGGGGAGAGTGCGGAACGGGCCGCCGCTGGCTGTGAGTATCAGCTTGTGGACAGCGGATCGTGCCTCGCCTTCGAGACACTGGAAGATAGCCGAGTGCTCCGAATCGACCGGTATGATGCGGCAAGAGGAGTCGCCCAGGGCCTGACGGTGGCCCACCATGGAGGTGATCAGCTCGCCGGCCACCACGAGAGTCTCCTTGTTGGCCAGTGCGATAGTCTTGCCCGCCTCTATGGCGCTCATGGTAGGTTCGAGTCCGGTGTAGCCGACCATGGCCGTGACCACCGTGTCTATTTCCGGCGCGGCGGCTGCCTGAGCTATGGCGCGGCTGCCGGCGAGCACCTCGATGCCCGTGCCGGCGAGCGCCTGCTCCACATCGGCGGCGAGCTCTTCGGAGGCTATGACCACTCTGGAGGGGCGGAAACGGAGCGCCTGCTCCACGAGGAGCCGCGCGTTGCGTCCGGCGGTGAGGAGCGAAGCCCTGAAGCGCTCCGGATGTGATGCTATCACATCGAGCGTCTGGGTGCCGATGGAGCCCGTGCTTCCCAGGATAGCTATGTTTTTTACAGTCTGTGACATTTAGGTCAGTGAGTGCTGAGGTCCGTTTTGCGCCTGCAAAGTTAATAAAAAATTACGCAGGGGTATCGTTTTCAGAATCGGGAGTATTGTGGATATGTTTTCCGAAAATATAGTCGGCGGGAAAGAGCGGCGTGCCGTCGTGCCATAGCTCCACGCCGAACGAGTTGGCCGAGCTTCCGCTTCTTGGCCGGGCCGGCTCGGTGATGCGCTGGCCCGAGTAGACGCGCGATCCCTGCCTGACGAGCGGCATGCCCACATTCGTGTAGCGGCTCAGGAAGCCGTTGGGGTGCTGAATGATGATAGTGTAGCTGTCGCGGGCCGGGTAGCAGTCGATCACATATCCATCGGCGATAGAGCAGACTCCGGTGCCTTTGGGGGCTATCATCTTCACCATGAGCTGCTTTTGCGATTCGTCGAGCATGATGCCGCCCGAAGTGGGCGGCGAGAAGATGAGGCCCTCGGCTGCCACAGGGGAGAGCACGCTCAGGTTATATTTGTCGCTCGCAGCCATGCGGGCCACGAACCGGCGTTCGGCAGGCGAGGCGGTGAGCAGCGAGTCGACGGGAAGCGATTTCAGCTGCGCGCCAGCGAGAGTGGAGTCGGGTCGGGGACGGTCAGTGTCGAGCGCTGTCATCATATTGTCGTAGAACTCCTTGTTGCGTTCGTAGCTGAAGCGGAGCGAGTCGACCGAGGAGCACAGGGCGCTGAGCTGCTGGCGAGTCCGGGAAGCGTCACCGCCGTCGGGGAGAAGCTTCTTGAGCGGTGTGGCGAGGAGCAGGAGCAGCGCCAGGCCCGTGAAGGCGAGGCCCACAGCGATGCCGGAGAACCAGAAGGCGCGAGAGGAGAATGTTTTCGACCATATCTCCTGCAGGCGTGATGAATCCTCAAGACTCACCTTGTATGCTCGTTTGCTCTTTTTCATCGTATGAGACGGCTTGACTTCGTCCGGAGTGCAAAATTACAAAAAATAATCGTAAACTCCGTCACCCGGCTTAACTGCCGGAGATCGCGCCGAAGGTCAGGCCGAAGATTACGCGGAAAACACACCGGAGATCATGCCAAGATGCGCCGGAGATCATGCCGAGATGCGCGGGAGAACCCACAGAGAGAAAGCCGGGGCAAAGGCAGCGACAATTATTGACGTAGAAAATTATGAAGATTCCAAATCGAAGTGCAAAACTTTGAGTTGAGAATTACTCATTCCCCTCTCTCCTTCTGGCGAGGGGATGCCCGAGCGGCGGGGGCGGCCTAAACCGCCCCCAAGAGCGGATGACAGCAGGGTATACTGGCAATACAAAATAAAAAAGGAGACCGAAGTCTCCCTGAGATTAACTAACTTTGTATTGTCATATGTATCATCAATTAACCTCGCAGCAAAGGTCGCAAATTTTCGCCTTACTGCAAAGAAAAACTCCGAGAAAAGAAATCGCCCTCATTGTAGGGTGCAGTCAGTCAACGCTTTGTCGCGAGCTACAACGTAATTCCACCGATAAGGGCAACTATCTGTGGGAGAAAGCCGATAACAAGGCAATGGAACGTCGGAAACGCAGTACCTCAAACAAGAAGCTGGACGGAACTCTTACATGGAGAATAAAACAAATGATTATCGACAATCAATGGTCTCCCGAACAAATCCGCGGCGTATTGGCCAAAGAAGGCATAAGCGTATCCATCCAGACCATATACAACATCATAAAGGCTGATGAAAGCGGTGAGCTGCGCCGCAACTGCCGTCATCCCAATTTCAGACGGCGTCCCGCAGCAGAACGCAGACCGACCAAAGCCACCAACATAGCCAACCGTACCAGCATACACGATCGGCCGGCCGAAGCTGACGGTAAACGCTTCGGAGACTTTGAGATGGATCTGATTGTCGATGCATACGGGCACGCTATACTCGTTCTTGTAGAACGCATGACCAACTTCGTGATGATGGAGAGACTGCCTCATGGCAAGAAAGCGGTACCGCTCGCCCGTACTGTCGTCAGAATGCTTTACGGCTACCGCAGGTATCTGAAAACCATTACTACGGACAATGGCAGCGAGTTCGCCGCGCACCTTGACATTACTGCAGGCCTGAGAATACGCGGGATGCCGGATGTGACAGTATACTTCGCCGACACTTACTGCTCCTGGCAGAAAGGTGCGGTCGAACATGAAAACAAACTAATCCGGCAGTACATCCCTAAAAAATCCAATTTCAATGACTTTTCTGATAATTACATCCGCAATGTAGGACGCAAACTGAACTTGAGACCGCGTAAAAAACTCAATTTTTCAAATCCTAAAACTGAATTCTTCAAACAAATCGCTAATTTTGCACTTGCCAGTTGAACCTGCCCCGCTCACCTCACCGAAATCTCGAAATCTCGAAATTCCGACCCTATTTGCCTATATGCT
>SFOK01000047.1 GCA_004552395.1 Bacteroidales bacterium
AAGCGCCTCCTGAACCGTCTCTATTTGACTGAGGGGGCTTGGAAATCAGAAAAAGCAAGCTCAACCGCATCAAATCAGCGATTGAGCTATATTTCCGTGACTTCTGATATTTTTATCGGACAGCAATAAAATAAGACACCGCGTGGCTTTGGCGAAAGGCGCCGCCGGCTGTATGCCGTCATAAAAAAGAGAGGAGCACCGTAAATTGGCGCTCCTCTCTTTTTTTATGACGTCCCGGCGCCGGCCGGGGAGTTTGTCAGATCTTGGCTTTGATTGCCTCCGACTCCTTCTCGTATCCGGGCTTGTTGAGGAGGGCGAACATATTCTTTTTGTAGGCTTCCACACCGGGCTGGTTGAAGGGGTTCACGCCGAGTATATAGCCGCTGATTCCGCAGGCTTTTTCGAAGAAGTAGATCAGCTGGCCGAGATAATACTCGTTGAGCCGGTCTATCTCGATGCGGATCACGGGCACACCGCCCTCTACATGGGCTATCTTGGTGCCGAGTTCGGCCATCTTGTTGATATGGTCCACATGCTGTCCGGCCAGGAAATTGAGGCCGTCGAGGTTGAGGGCGTCAGAAGGTATCACGGCCTGACGGTCGGGCTGGTTCACCGAGATCACCGTCTCGAAAATGTTGCGTTTGCCCTGCTGAAGGAGCTGGCCCATAGAATGGAGGTCGGTGGTAAGGTCCACAGAAGCGGGGAAGATACCTTTGCCATCCTTGCCTTCACTCTCGCCGTAGAGCTGTTTCCACCACTCGCCGAAGAAGTGGAGCTTGGGATTATAGTTGACGAGCACTTCAATCACTTTGCCGTCGTTGTAGAGGGCGTTGCGGAGCATGGCGTAAGTCTCGGAAGCGTTGGAACCGCCGGCGTGATGTGTCTCTTCCTGCATCTTTGCGGCACCGGCCACGAGGCTGCGGATATCCTTGCCTGCCACGGCGATGGGGAGCAGACCCACAGGGGTGAGCACTGAGAAACGGCCGCCGACATTGTCGGGGATCACGAATGTCTTGTATCCTTCCTGAGTGGCGAGAGTGCGGAGGGCGCCCTTCTTGGCGTCGGTCACTGCCACTATGATATCTTTAGCTGCCTCTTTGCCGACCTGAGCTTCGAGCTGGTCCTTGAGCAGACGGAAAGCCACGGCGGGCTCGGTGGTCGTGCCCGACTTGGATATCACGATGATACCGAATTTCTTGTCCTTGAGGAACTCCTGGAGCTCTGCGATATAATCTTCACTGAGGTTCTGTCCGGCGAAGAGGACAGTAGCGCCCTTGGAGGTCTTGCGGTAAGCCTCGAAGGAATTGCTGAGGCCTTCGATCACAGCCTTGGCGCCCAGATAAGAGCCGCCTATGCCGACGCATACCACATAGTCCACGAGCGAGTTGAGCTTGTCGGCCGTGGCCTGAATTTCGTCAATAATACCGCTCTTCTCCACCTCCTCGGGGAGCTTGACCCAACCGTGGAAGTCGTTGCCGGCACCTTCGCCGTTGTTGAGATTGGATATGCCTTTGACAGCTTCGGCCTCATAGCCTTTGAATTTCTCTTCCCCGACAAAACCGATAGCGTCGGAGATATTAAGTTCAATCGATTTCATAGTCTGTGATTAACTTGGATTATTTTTTATGATTCTATCTTTAAAGGCCCCCGACGACCGCGTATATGCGCCACACGAGGGGCAAAACAGCTTCTGCTTTTAGATAAACCCGGGCGCTATGGCGGCTATGGCCTTGCGCGCCGGCACAAACTCATAGAGTATGCGGTACATGCAGTCCAGAATCGGCATGCTCACGTTTGCGGTGCGGTTTATCTCGTGGATGCACTTGGTGCCGTAATATCCTTCGGCCACCATCTCCATCTCCATCATGGCAGCTTTCACACT
Organism: Bacteroidales bacterium; assembly: GCA_004552395.1. Taxonomy (GTDB): domain Bacteria; phylum Bacteroidota; class Bacteroidia; order Bacteroidales; family Muribaculaceae; genus Lepagella. The sequence goes on from SFOK01000047.1 coordinate 1,883, forward strand.
GTAGCCGCGTCCGATCATGGAGCCGAAGTTGTGGTTGCGCGAGAAACGGCTGTAAGCTGTGACGAGCAGGTCGCCCAGATAAGCCGAGTCGGCTATGCTGCGTGGCACCGGGTCGATGATGTCGATGAAGCGGCGCATCTCTCTCACGGCGTTGCAGATGAGCACGGCCTGGAAATTGTCGCCGGCCTTCATGCCGTGGACAATGCCCGACGCTATGGCGTAGACATTCTTGAGCACGGCGCCGTATTCGATGCCGTCCACATCGTGGCTCGTGATTGTCTTTATGGTATCGCTTCGCAGGCAATCTGCGAATTTGCGGCTTTTAACCAGATCATGGCAACCGATGGTAAGATAGCTCAGACGGTCGAGAGCCACCTCCTCGGCATGGCAGGGTCCTCCGATCACAAGCATGTTTTCGTCGCGACAGCCGTAGCGGTCCATAAAGTAGCGGGTCACTATCTTGTTCTCGTCGGGGACAATCCCCTTCACTGCGGAGACCACGATCTTATCCTGCAGCGGCGTGGTGATGTTCTCCAGATGCGCTTTCAGATAAGGGGAGGGCAACGCGAGCACTATGGTGTCGGCCTGCGAGATCACTCTGTTGATGTCGCTGCTGAAGAAAATCTTCGACACATCGAAGCTCACGTCGCTCAAATACACCGGGTTATGGCCGAGGCGGATGAATTCCTCAATCCTCTCGTCGCGGCGTATGTACCAGCTGATGCGGTCCACATTCTTGAGAATGAGCTTTGAGAGCGCTGTGGCCCAACTGCCGCCGCCCAGCACAGCTATTCGTCCTAAGTCTGCCATGGTATACTGTAAACGCCTCAGAGGCTCTTAAAGTTCCTCGCTTTCTTCTTCTCCGGCTTTGGTCTGCCGCGCTTCGGGCTTCATCTGCGGGAAAAGGAGCACCTCCTGTATGGTGGTCTGGCCGGTCATGAGCATGGCCAGACGGTCCATGCCTATGCCCATGCCCGATGTGGGGGGCATGCCGTATTCGAGTGCGCGGATGAAGTCGTGGTCTATGATCATGGCCTCGTCGTCGCCCTTGTCGGCCAGACGCATCTGCTCCACGAAGCGCTCGTACTGGTCTATGGGGTCGTTGAGCTCGGAGTAAGCGTTGGCGAGCTCTTTACCGTTGACCATCAGCTCGAAGCGCTCGGTGAGCTCGGGGTTGTCGCGGTGCTTCTTGGTGAGAGGCGACATCTCTATGGGGTAGTCTATGATGAAGGTGGGCTGGATATAGTTGCCCTCGCACTTGGCGCCGAAGATCTCGTCGATGATCTTCCCTTTGCCCATCTTCTCGTCCACCTCGACACCCATGCCGAGAGCGGCCTTGCGGAGCTCGTCCTCGCTCTTGCCTGTGATGTCGTAGCCCGTGAAGTCCTTGATGGCCTGGGCCATGGTGACGCGCTTGTAAGGCGCCTTGAAATCTATCTCGTTGTCGCCGACTTTCACCTTGGTGGTGCCGTTCACATCGAGGCAGATCTTCTCGAGCATCTTCTCTGTGAACTCCATCATCCAGCGGTAATCCTTATAGCTCACATAGATCTCCATGCAGGTGAACTCGGGATTGTGAGTGCGGTCCATGCCCTCGTTGCGGAAATTGCGCGAGAACTCGTAGACGCCTTCGAAGCCGCCCACAATGAGGCGCTTGAGGTAGAGCTCGTCGGCTATGCGCAGGTACAGGTCGGTATCCAGTGTGTTGTGGTGAGTGATGAAGGGACGCGCGGCTGCTCCGCCGGCAATACCCTGAAGGATAGGTGTCTCCACCTCCACATAGCCCTGGGCGTTGAAATATTCGCGCATGGAATTGAACATGCGGGTGCGCTTCAGGAAGATCTCTTTCACACCCTTGTTGACAACGAGGTCAACATAGCGGCGGCGATAGCGGAGCTCGGGATCGGTAAAGGCATCGTAAGCCTGGCCGTCCTTTATCTTCACGATCGGAAGCGGACGCAGAGCCTTGCTCAGCACGGTGATCTCTTTGGCGTGGACGGATATCTCGCCTGTCTGGGTGCGGAACACAAAGCCCTTGATGCCCACGAAGTCGCCTATGTCGAGCAGCTTCTTGAACACCACGTTGTAGAGGTCCTTGTCCTCGCCGGGACACACCTCATCGCGGCTCACATAGACCTGGATACGGCCGTCGGCATCCTGCAGCTCCATGAACGAAGCCTTGCCCATGATGCGGCGGCTCATGATGCGGCCTGCTATGCAGACCTCGCGCTTGGGCTCCTCGTCGTCGCGGAAATTTTCTTTGATCTCCACGCTCTTGGCATCGACGGGATAAAGAGCTGCGGGATAAGGCTCTATGCCGCGGTCGCGCAGGGCCTGCATGCTGGCGCGGCGGCCTATCTCCTGCTCTGAAAGTTCGCGTCCGTTGGGTCCGAGCACCTTGGGGGCCTCTGCCTTGGGCTGTTTCTTCTGCTTCTTGTTCTGGGGGGCCTGCTGCTGAGAGGCCATATCGTTATTCTCTGCCATAATGATTTACTTGATATATACGCAGCTTCGCCGGCCGTTATCCCCTGCGGACATCCGCAGCGCGCCGGAACCGCTGCAAATCAGACTGCAAAATTAATCATTTTTCGTCACTTAGACCCTATTCAAGCGGCAAAAACAGCTGCCGGATCACCTCAGGCGGTAAAGCAACTTCTTATAGCTGAGCTTGAAGCCCCACACCAGCGGCGTGAGCCAGCCCGGGTAGCGCCGCGTCAGCCCCGAGGGGAACTTGCCCGTGAAACTCCCCTGTGTGGCCACCGCCGGCTGGCACCACCAGTAAGGAAGCAGACCCTCCTTGAGCAGCAGGCAGTGGAAATTGTCGATCGGCCGGTCCAGTTTGCGCCGCTCAGCCTCGGAGAGCACTATCTCGGCGCCCCGACGGCTAATGTAGTAGCATCCCGCCAGACGGTCGCGGTCCCCTTCGTAGAGGAGCCTCCCCTTCTCGCGCCGCGAATGTTCCACAAAGCGCAGACGGGTATCCTCCATCGATATGATGCCGTTGTCGCGGCCGTGAAGCTCGGCCTCCTCTATCGCCTTGTCAAACGTTGCCTCGAAGCCACGCTTGAGTATGGCGTCATCCTCCAGGATGAGGGCGCCGGGCAGCCCCTCGTCTATGATCCTGCGGCAGGCGAGCAGATGCTTCATGGAGCACGAAAGCTCCGCCTTGCTGTGTCCGGCGATGAACGAGGGAGCGAACCAACGCTCTGTATCCTCGCGGCGCAGGTCCGGAATGTCGCCGTCGAGCATCCACTCGAACTCTATCCCCAGGCGCCCGAGCATGCCGCTGATATGGCGCTCGCGGTCCTCATAGCCATGCTTGACATGGAGCACTATCACTTTTCTTTTCATAGGTCGGGTCGTGTATTTCGCAAGGTCCGCCGGCTTACTGCCGGCTTCGGGTAAGACGCGGCTCACTGGCTCAGAATTCAGTGAAACAGAGAGGAAGAAGCGACTTGATATTCTTCAAACTCAGGATACGGTCCTCGCCGTAGAGGATAGCCTCCATGTCCCCGTCGCGGGTCTCATACTCCATGAGCGCCTGGCGGCAGACTCCGCACGGCGATATCGGCTCCTTCTGGAAGCCGCTGTCGGTGCGCGCCGCTATCGCTATCTTCTCTATCCTGACGCCCGGATAGTTCGCGGCCGCATAATAGAGAGCCGAGCGCTCGCCGCACGTGCCGGCCGAGAAAGCCGCGTTCTCCTGATTGGCCCCGGCCACAATCTTGCCGTTGGCCAGCCTCAGCGCCGCGCCCACGCGGAAATGGCTGTAAGGCGCATAGCTGCCGTCTGTGGCCCTCTTGGCAGCCTCCACAAGCTCGCGGTCCGCGGCGGGCAGCTCAGCCTCGGAGGAATATTCCTTTACCGGTATGGTCAGATTGATTTCTTTCATGTCAGCAGATTTTATGATAAGTAAGTCGAAGAAATTAGCTTATAGAAATTTTGATTGAATTTTGATATGTTTTTTTTGATTGAGTGAAGGAGCTTAGCGTGTTCTAAGACTGAACGAAAGCGAAAAAATCACTCAAAGGCTTCAAAATTTCATAAGCAGTTATTTGACTTACGGTTAAAGTTTATATTAACTAATTTCTGAGAATTACTTATGCCCCAAAAATATAAAATTTCTCTTTCATCTCCAAATTTGTTATCTTTGCACATCGATCCGTCCATGAGATTCGCGCGCCTCATATCGCTTCTGACCGCTCTCTGCCTGCTCGCCCCGGCAGCCCGAGCTGCCCGTCCCGACCCTTACACGGCCTACATCGAGACATACGCCGAGATGGCCCGCGAGCAGGAGCGCCTCCACGGCATACCGGCCTCGATCACTCTGGCTCAGGGACTTCTCGAGTCGCGCGCCGGACAGAGCACCCTCGCCACCGAGGGCAACAATCATTTCGGCATCAAATGCCACTCCTCCTGGACCGGACCCTCCATGCTCCGCTCCGACGATATGCCCGACGAGTGCTTCCGTGTCTACGGTTCCGCCGCTGAGTGCTTCACGGACCATTCCCTCTTCCTCCACAAGAACCGCTACAAACCCCTCTTCGACCTCGACCCGACCGACTACGCCGCCTGGGCCGTCACACTCCGGCAGTGCGGCTACGCCACCGACCCCAACTACGCCGAACGCCTCATCTCCATCATTGAGCGATACTCTCTCTTCCGCTTCGACCTGGGCTACGAACCGGCGCGCACCATGGACGAAAACACCGACTTCATACTCGATCACCTGCGCAATTCCCACGCCGTGCGCCGCACACGCTCGCTGCATTACGTGATAGCCATACCCGGCGACACCTACGCCTCCATAGCTCGCGAATTCAACCTCGACGCCGACAGACTCGCCGCCTACAACGACGCCTCCGACCCGCAGGCGCCCATCCGTTCCTGGGAAGAGGTATACCTCCAGCCGAAGCTCGACTCCGCGCCCAAAGGAGTGAGCAAAGTCACCGTAGGCGACGATGAGTCGATCCGGTCCGTGGCGCAGCGCTATGCTGTCACCGTGGAATATGTCATGCACTGCAACCCCGGGGCCAAAGACCGCCCGGGCACCACACTCAAGTTCTTCTGAAAATATGCCTGACACCTCACAAAGCGAATATATTTCAGCCCTTTTCCGCGACCTGAAGCAAGGGAAACTGCCTTCCGGCGCCGTCTGCATCTACCCCGGGCGCCGCAATCAGCTCTACCGCTTCCCTTCCCCCTTCGGCGATCTGGTGGTGAAGTGCTTCGGCCGTCCCGGACTCATCAATTCGCTGGTCTACCGTCACTTGCGCCGCAGCAAAGCCGAGCGCTCTTACACCAACTCGCTCGCCCTTCTCAAAGCGGGCCTATCTGTGCCCGAGCCCCTCGCCTATAAAGAATACAGCCGCTGCGGACGTCTGCGCGAAAGCTACTTCCTCTGCCGCTTCACCGAAGGCGACACCATCCGCTTCTTCGAGCGACGCCCCGACTGCGACCAAATGCTCGAAGCCCTCGCCCTCGAAGTGAGGAAATTTCGCCGCGCCGGAATCTGGCACAAGGACTTCTCCCCTGGCAACATACTCGTACAGACCCTCCCTGCCGAGGCCGCCGAAAACTCTTCAAGCCGGTATATCTTCAACTACGTGGACCTCAACCGCATGAAATTCGGCGACTACGATCCCCGGCACACCGTTACCATGTTCTCCCGAATCAACGACTCGCTCGAGCAGACTCTCCGCTTCGCCCGCGCCTACGAGCGCCTCACAGCCGCCGAGCCCGACCTGCAGGTCCCCGGCTTCCTCGAGAAGGTAGCCGCCGGACACCGCCGCTTCTTCGAAGGCAAAGAGCGCAAACGCCGCCTCAGACAGCGCCTCCGCCTCACCCGCCGAAAATAAACGAATTGCGCCTCCCGTTGTCGGGTCGTCCGGCCCGTGAGTCCGCTTTCCGCACCGGAAATTTCTCGGTCCGTGCGTCCGCTTCCCGCCGCCGCAAAATAAAAGGCGTATAGGTCAAAGTTTAGCGGACAGTAATAAAAAAATTTCAAATTTCCCTGAAATTGTCCTAAAATCCCCCCCTAAATCCCCCTGACATTTCCCTTAAATTCCCTGACCCTCCCCTAAATCCCCTTAAAATCCACTAATCCTCCCCTAAATTCCCTGTTCTTGCGCTTCAATGCTTCTATCCCCCAAAAACAGGATGCCCGGGCATCATGCGCCCGGACATCCGCATCTTTGAATTATTTTGTTCCTGGTGCCGGCGCCTTAGCGCCGGTCGGCCCCTCAGGGCCACTTTTTACTGTGCTGAAAATCTGCGATTTTTAGACCCGTCAGGAGCGGCAGATTACCTCACCAATACCTTGGCTGCCTTCGCCCCCTTCACTACGATATACACGCCCGGAACGAGCCTGTCGGCCGTCACACGGCGTCCCTGCAGATCATAGTATCTGGCCTCCGAAGTTTCATCGCTGAATATATCGACTGCGCCGGTGGGATCATCATTGGGAACCTCATATTCCACAAGCGGTGTCACACCCATGCCGCCACCTTTAAACACCACCTTGGAGTGTCCACGAAGTTTGTCGCCGGGTTCATATCCGGTGAGCACTATGCTGTAGTCGCCGTCGGCATTTCTGGTCATGGTCAGCTCCTGAAATCCGCCGTTCTCTTTCCAGTAATAGCCCTCGTGCAGGTCTTGGCCGGGTACAAGCGACAAATCGTTGAAATGCACCGTATAGGTCACATTCGTGCCGTCCCAGCTGAACTTCTGGTAGCCGTCGGTGTAGAGGTTGAAGCCCTGCTCGCCTTGGCCCGATGTGAAATTGAAAATCTCATCCTTGGTCTCGTCGCCGGGATCGCTGCCGCCGTTCTTAGTCACGGTGTAGCTGAGGTCCGCCGAGCTGAACTGCTTCCCTTCCGATGTGGACGCGGTGGCTGTCACGGTGTATGTGCCTTCCTCCGAAGGTGTCCATGTGGCGGTGTAGCGCTTCGGCTGGGTGCCGGCCTTCTCCATGCCGCGCAGAGGCGCGCTTCCGGAGGCCGTGACGCTCAGCGTCTCGCCGCCGGCCTTCACACTCACACTTGTCACATTATAGTCGTTCTCGGTCACGGTCACAGTGAATGTCACTGTCTCGCCGGCCTTGCAGGTGGTCGGGTTGGCAGCCAGTGTCACGGTAGCCGCAGTAGGATCGGGATCCGGCTCGCTGCCGTCGCGTTTCCAAAAATAGAGATTGTCCATATAGAACGTCTGTCCGGATCCGCCGTCAAGCTTGAACTGGTCGATCGAACCGTAGTTCGCGCCGGGAAGCTCGCTCAGAGGTATGTCAAACTGATTCCACTGCATCGGCTTGAGCGTGAGCGACATCTTCACTTTGTCGTTGCCGTCGGCTATCGGATAGATAGTCAGCGTCATATACTCCGTCGGGAAGAGGTCTATGTGCAGATACTGCATGGCTGAGGCATCCACATTGCCGTTGAGATCGAAGCCCACATAGTCGAAGTTCGCGTTCTTGAACGTCTTGTTTGAACCGCCCAGGGTGATCTCGGTGGTCACGGTGCTGTGCTGGCTCCAGGTGGCTACCTTCATGCCGGGCACCTCTGAGGTATACGTGTCGCTGTAGACGCTCTTCACATTCGCGGCGGCGTGGGTGGGAGCCGGAGCTGCCGGCACTTCGCTGTCGGATACTTCGCTCTTCTCAACTGTGTAGGTGAGCGATCCGGCCGGGAACACCTCGCCGGTGCTTGTCTCGGCCTCGAGCATCAGTGTGTGGTTGCCTCCGGCTGTCGCTGTCCACACGCAGGTATATATGTTATCGCCGGTCTTGGTCACATTCGCGCCCTCGCCGTCGATAGACAAGAGCACACGGGTCACTGTGTAGTCGTTCTCTGTCACGGTCATGGTGAATGTCACCTTGTCGCCGCGCTTGCAGGTCGCCGGGTTGGCAGTGATCACAGCCGTCGGGCGCATCTTCTGCGTCGAACCGTTCACCGAGGTGTAGAGGGTGTGGGCGGGTACAGTGAAACTGAAACCGTCGCTGAATGTCACCTCCTTGGGCGACGAGCCGTAGTTCTGCGCCGTGTATGTCTTCACACCGTCCTTCACGAACATGCAGGCGAACGGTGTCGAGGCTGTCACGGTCTGGTCCGGCGTGCCGTACTGATTCAGCGCGTGAACCCACTGATAGGTATGCGCCTGCGAATCGCCGAATTTCTTGCCGTACTGATTGCACTTGTTGTAGAACTGAAGCGCACCGGCAGGGTCGGTCATGGAGTAGAAACGTGTCCAGGCGTCGTACCAGATATTGTCGTTCTGAGAGCTGTTCAGGATCGCCGTCTCGTTGCACATGGCGTTCCAGAACTTCTTGGCGTATTCAGGGTCGTGGACGAGATAGAACGAACCGGCATGCACCGGATATACCTGTATGCCGTAGGAACCCTCGATCGGAGCGCCCCAGAAATTCTGGTTGTCGTAGCTGTTGGTGAAGATTCTCGATGCCGTCACACTTGTGAAGTCGCTGCTGTGGTTGCGTCCTTTCGTGTCGAACCAGTACTCCTCTATCGCCGAGCACTCGGTCACATAGAGATACACACCTAAGTCACGCACACTCTTCTGGCCGCTCAGCTCGCCCCAGTGTATCAGCGAGCATGCGAACTGCATCGACTCGGATGTCGACTCCTGGTCGTTGCCCAGACCCAGCGAAGCCGTGCCGTTGGCCCACGAGTGACCGGCATACGGGCTGAAATTCCTCAGATAAGGGAACGTGCTGTCGGAGCGGTCGGTGTTGGCCACATCCTTCACGAGAAGATCAACCATACCTCCCCAGCGGTCCTTCCATCCCGGCTCATACTGCTCCAGGAAAGCCGCCGCATGGATTATGTAACCCCAGTGGAAATGATGGTCGTTGATATTGCTGTCCTGTCCGTATCCCGCCGGATAACCTAACATCGCGCTCCACGGCTTGTGGTAATAGAACATGAACGCTATGTCGCCCTGCTCGTAGGTGAGCCAGCTCTCCACTCGATCTTTCACCAGACTGCAGACCCTCTGGAAAAGGGCCTCCTGACCGCTCTCCTTGGCTATGCGGCCTGCCTGCACCAGGCGGTTCAGCAGCTGACCGTCGTTGTACGAGTCTGTCCAGGCGCTCAGACCGTTGTCGCCCAGCACTGTCTCTATCAGACTGTTGAGCTCGGTCTGCGAGAAGCCGCCGTTCCCTTCCGTCACAGCGGGAAGCGTCGGCAGCACACCGTGGAACGTGAGCGATGTGCGGAACTCGTTGGCAGCCGTCATCTTAAGCTCGCCGCGCACGGTCTTGTATGTGGCCACATACGAAGGCGAACCTACCACATTGGCCCAGTGATGCGGCAGCAGACCCATCAGGAACGCGCGTCCGCTACCCTCCTTCACATCCGTAGTCACGGTGTAAGTGGTCTCAACCTTGCCGGTCTGTTCATTGTATACGAAATTGGCCTGCGTGTCCTTGGGATACACGAACGCGAACCGCGCCCAATCGCGGGCAGTACTCTCAGCGTCGGAACCTTCCGGAAGAAGCACGGCCGAGAAATAACTCTTACCGCCCAGCGTCGACGATGCCGTATTCCCCGAGACCGTCCATGTCGACCCCCAAGGAGCGTAGACAGCATAAGACGCATTGTTGAAAGAACCGGTTACAACTAAAATATTGCCGTCCACAGCCTTCAGTGTACCCGACGACCTCACAGTCACGTTCGCCGAACCCTGTCGCGTGAAATAGACAAACGGCGATCCCTGGGCCACGGTAGCCTCCATCTGGCCGCCCCAGCTGTAAGTCACAGTCCAGTCCGTAAAGTCGCTCACCGTAGTCTTGGCCTGGCTCAGACCGCTCAGACCCACGGTTAGCGGACCATCGCCCTGCATGATTGCCTCCTTTTGATTGTTCTTCACAATCGCGAGACCGTCATCCTGAGTACGGATTCCCAACGGATAATTGAACATTGAATTGCCATGATTGCTGACGAGCTCATTGCTCCACCAGTCATTCGTCTGTACAGGCTTTGATGCAGCATTGCCGCTCACCTGCGGCGCCGCCGAAGGATAAGCGTTGCGCCCCGCGGCATCCGTGCCGGGGAAAGCGTCGGAATACGATCCGCTCCCCACCTTCACTACACCCGCCTGAGCACCCGCTGCCATCAGCACAAAAGCCGCAACACTGAGAAACTTGGTCGACATAAACTTCGATGTTAGAAATTTAGTAAATAGAAATTTGGTAAATAAATAGGAATTTGGCTAAACGAAAAAGCAGATATTAGCCAAAACAAGCTTTTCGGCAAAGATAGAAAATTTCCGCCCCATTTCCAACCCCTGCCCCACCTTCCCTCATCCTTCCTCCCTCCCATTCCCGCTTTCATCCGCTTCCCGCCCCCGCGAATCGCCGGTCGGCCGCCCGCGGCCGTCTTAATTGCGAAAAAAATCTGAGATTTTTTGGAGCCACCGAGGCTGCTTGTCCCCGCTTTTCTCTTTTCTCAAATTTTTCATATTCCTACTTGACAAGTAGGTAACCTCGTGTTACAATGCCTATTAATCCGATAGGAAATATATGAATCAGAAATGAGGCAAGCCTATGCTGTCCTTTTTCATGCTCCGATGTCGCCGGTAAACACCTTTCCTCTCTCTTAAAATTACTTCTCTTTCAAAAAATATACAACCTACAATAAAAGGAGTTTACCGTTATGAAGACTTATGATACCATTACCGACCTGATCGGCTCCACCCCCCTGCTCAAGCTCAACCGTTTCGCCGCTGCGGAAAACCTCGGCGCTGAGGTCTACGCAAAGCTCGAATACTTCAATCCTGCCGGCTCCGTCAAGGACCGTATCGCCTATGCCATGATCACCGACGCCGAGAAGAGCGGCGCGCTCAAGCCCGGCTCCGTCATCATCGAGCCGACCAGCGGCAACACCGGCATCGGCCTTGCCGCCGTCGCCGCCGCGCGCGGCTACCGCATCATCATCGTCATGCCCGAGACCATGAGCGTTGAGCGCCGTCAGCTGATGAAGGCCTACGGCGCGGAGCTGGTGCTCACCGAGGGCGCCAAGGCCATGAAGGGCGCCATTGCCAAGGCGCAGGAGCTGGCCGCCCAGACGCCGGACAGCTTCATCCCCGGTCAGTTCACCAACCC
>SFOK01000048.1 GCA_004552395.1 Bacteroidales bacterium
TCCGAAGACCGGTGCGTACTGCTTCAAAGAGGAAATGGTGCCCAACGACGCTGTAAAAGACGCTCTCAAATAAATAGAACATCACCGTATTTTCCCATAAGGGAGGCTGTGTCAGCAATGGCGCAGCCTCCTTGTTTTATTGCAGGGCGAGAATGGGCGAAACGAGGGCGATTCAAGTGCGGTTCGAGTGCGGTTCGAGGGGGATTTGGGGGTAAAGCAAAGGGCGCCGGAGCGCCCTTGGGGAATAGGCTCTTAGAAGATGTAGCCGAGGCCGAGACCAACGAATCCACCGCCGGTATCGTTCATCATGGAGTATTTACCCTGAAGATTGAGTTTGAGGTTCCGGGTCAGGTAGATGTCTAATCCAGCTCCGAAGTTCATGCCCAACCGGCTCTCATGGCCTCCGCCTTTCCAGCTCCAGTTGTTGAACGTGAGGCCTGCAAGGGGATAGATGTTAACGCCTCTGCCGAGTCGGAACGGAAGCTGCAGGTCGAGATCCATGAAGAAAGCCGATTTACCTTCGTTGCGGAACACGTAGCCCATATCCGGTGCAATACGCAAATGATTGGCGAAGGTGTATTGGAAATAGAGTTGAGAGAAACCGCCGCTGTTGTAGGTAGCCATACCACCCATGATACCGAGCGTCTTCTCGCCTTTCTGAGCGAATGATTCCGCTCCTGTGCCGAAAAGGCCGAAAAGGGCGGCGCATAATGTAAAAGCACGTAAAAATCTGTTTGTCCGCATACTTCAAATTATTATAAGTGAATTTTTGCGTCCGTCGCTCTCAGCCAGTCCGTGTGTGGAGAAGCCGGGTGGACCATCCGGACAGATAATTTCTCAGTTAAGAAACATTGGCGCGGCCGCTATTGTTTACGGTTCTGTTGCAGATTTGCGCAGGGAATGAGAAATGTTTTGCAGATCGGGCAAAAACTGTTAAATTTGAAGAAAATTTCGCAGTCAGACCTATGAAGAATTTAGGCTTCTTTCGTGTTCGTGCCGCTGTACCGGCGGTCTCCACGGCCAATGTCGCTTTCAACGAGCGCGCAATACTGGAAACAATGCGTCAGGCATCGGCCGATCGAGTGGAGCTTCTTGTGCTCCCCGAGCTGTGTGTGACAGGCTATACCTGCGGCGATCTTTTCGGCCAGCGGACGCTTCTGGAAGGGGCCGAGGCAGCCGTGAAGAGTATTGTGGACGCTTCAGCCAATATGCGCGGCCTCATTACGATAGTCGGTGTGCCCGTGTCGTGCCGCGGCGCTCTCTATAACTGTGCGGCCGTGGTCAGCGAAGGGCAGTTGCTCGGGCTTGTGCCGAAAACGTTCCTCCCCAACTACGCCGAGTTCTACGAGAAACGGTGGTTCACATCGGCCGCCGAGCTTGACGGAGATCTGACAATAGAATATGCCGGTGAGACTGTGTTGCTGAGTACCGACCAGATATTCGAGAAAGGGGATGCCAGAATAGGCGTAGAGATATGCGAGGATCTCTGGAGTGTGATACCGCCCAGCAGCCGTCTGGCTCTGAAAGGCGCCAACATCATAGCGAATCTGTCGGCATCGAACGAGGCGATAGGCAAGCACGACTACCTGACCGGCCTGATAGCGTCGCAGTCGGCCCGCTGCCGTTGCATCTATGTGTATGCCTCGGCCGGGTTCGGCGAATCGTCGACCGATCTTGTCTACTCCGGCAACGCCATCATAGCCGAGAACGGCCATATACTGCGACAGTCGCCCCGCTTCACCGCCAAGCCGCTGAATGAGACAGCCGACGCCGATCTCGAGATACTCGAGCACGACCGCAACTCCGGGGGCAGTTTCTCCGACTCGCGCTCATACAGTGGAGTCGGCAACTTACGTTTCAGATCCGCTTGCTTCTTGAATACAGGGACAGACAGCTCCTCAGCGAAAGAGAACGAAGAGAACACTCTCACAGCCGAGAATCTGCTTCGCGATGTGGATCCCGAGCCGTTCGTGCCCTCATCGGAGGCCAAACGCACAGAGCGGTGCTCCGAGATAATCTCCATACAGACCGAGGGACTGATGCGCCGCCTCACAGCCACACATTGCCGCAACCTTGTGGTGGGAATATCCGGCGGACTCGACTCCACCTTAGCGCTGCTGATAGCCGTGAACGCCTTCGACCGCTTAGATATTGACCGCAAAGGTATCACCGGAGTGACGATGCCCGGTTTCGGCACCACAGAGCGCACCCACACCAATGCCGACACCATCATGGAGCGCCTCGGGGTGAGCATACGGGAAATCAGCATAGTGGGCGCCGTGAGACAGCACTTCAAAGATATAGGCCACGACGAGAACGTGCACGACGTCACCTACGAGAACTCGCAGGCACGCGAGCGCACCATGTTGCTTATGGATATAGCCAACAGCCAGGGGGGTATGGTGGTAGGCACCGGCGATATGTCGGAGCTTGCCTTGGGATGGGCCACCTACAACGGCGACCACATGTCGATGTACGGTGTGAACGCCTCAGTGCCCAAGACACTTGTGAAATATCTGGTGAAATATTTTGCCGACGAGACCGACGACTCACAGCTGCGCGAGGCGCTGCTCGACATATTAGCCACACCGATCAGTCCCGAGCTGCTGCCCGCTGATGCCGAAGGTGATATAGCGCAGAAGACCGAAGATCTTGTGGGTCCCTACCCACTCCACGACTTCTTCCTCTACAACATGATACGCTACGGTTTCTCGCCCCGCAAGATATTCCTGCTTGCCCGGAAAGCCTTCGGCGACCGCTACTCGTCAGCCACGATCAAGCACTGGCTGCAAGTGTTCCTGCGCCGCTTCTTCAACCAGCAGTTCAAACGATCCTGTCTGCCCGACGGTCCGAAGGTAGGATCTATCTGTCTCTCGCCCCGCGGCGACTGGCGCATGCCGTCGGACGCCTCGTCGGCGCTGTGGCTTGCCGAAGCCGACTCGATAGAGATCTGAGTCCCCGGCATTTGGCCATAAGTCAAATAACTGTTTATGATATTTTGAAGCCTTTTGAGTGCATTTTTCGCTTTCGTTCAGTCTTAGAACACGCTAAGCTCCTTCACTCAATCAAAAAAATCATATCAAAATTTCTATAAGCTGATTTCTTCGACTTACTTTTCAGCTTTTTTTTGCTAATTTCGCATAATAAATCATGGCAGAAAAGATCATTAATCCCGACTACGAAACCGACCTGCGCATGGCAGCGGATTGTCTGCGGAAAGGCGGCGTGATATTATATCCCACTGACACAGTGTGGGGTATCGGCTGCGATGCCACGAATGCCGAAGCTGTGGCTAAGGTCTACCGTCTCAAGAAGCGCGAAGAGAGCAAGGCTATGCTCGTGCTTACGGACGACGCCTCGCAGCTTGAGCTATACAGCGACAGTGTGCCGCCGATAGCGGTCGATATGGTGGAAGCTTCCGACAGGCCCGTCACACTGGTGCTCGACGGCGCCCGCGGCCTGGCGCCCAACCTGATCTCCGCCGACGGGTCGATAGGTATCAGGGTGACCGGCGAGCGGTTCTCGCGCGACCTGTGCCGGAGGCTCGGGCGACCGATCGTCTCCACCTCGGCCAACATAAGCGGCCGCCCCTCCCCTGCCATCTTCACAGAGATAGAGCCCGAGGTGAGAGAGCAGGCCGACTACACCGTCTATTACCGCCGCGGCGACACAGACCGCTGCCGCCCATCGATAGTGATGAAGATGAAAGGGAACGGCGAATTCAAGATACTCAGAGACTGAGATTCACTCAATGTACTCCGAGACTGATCACAGAAAGAGAAAGAACGTGATATCGACCAACCGACAGAGAGCTTTATATGTGGCCACCGACTTCATCACGGCCAACATAGCGGTGTTTCTTTTCGACATCGTCCGCTTTCACGTGCTCGGCTCGATGACAACGGGTTTCAGCGGCCTGAGCGCTTTCCTATCAGCACCCATTCTGGTGGCAGAGCAGATCATATTGCCCGTGATAGTGCTGTTAGTGAACGCACTGTCCGGCTATTACAACAAACCGTTCCGCAATTCGTACATCCAGGATGTGGTGGTTACCGTAGGGTCATCGTTCTTCAACATGCTCTTCATCTATTTCGCGTTGCTTGTGAACAATCCCACGGCGATACGCCGCACATCCTATATCCTGCTTTTTTACCTGTTCTTCCTGCTCTTCTTCATGGCTATAGCGGGGCGACTTGCCGTGACGGCGCTCACATACAGGAAGATGCGGCGGCGCGAACTGAGCTTCGATGTGCTGCTGACCGGCAACAATCCGCGCGGCCGGGCCGCTGCGGAGAATATACGCCGCAATTTCGGGCGCACCGGCTATAACCTTGTGGGTATAGCGGCACTCCCCGGCGAGGAGAGCGGCGAGGGTGTGATACCGTTTGACGAGCTGCCCGCTCTCTGCAGCAGCCGAAAGATATCCGAGATATTCGTGGTGCCCGAGAAGAGCGACGCCGAACATATGGCCACACTTCTGCACCGCCTCTTTCCGCTTGCCATACCGCTGAAGATAACCCCCGAAGCACTGCCGGTGCTCAACTCCAGCATAAAGCTGCAGAGCATATACGAGGAGCCCTTCGTGGATGTCTCGAACGCCAACATATCCGAGTGCACACGTACGCTGAAACGGGTTGCCGACATCTGTATCTCGGCCACCGCTCTGGCCTTGCTTGCTCTGCCTATGGGTGTGATAGCGCTGCTTGTGAAGCGCGACTCGCCCGGAGCTGCCATCTACCGCCAGGATCGAATCGGATACCGCGGGCGGCGATTCCGGATATGCAAGTTCCGCACCATGCGGACCGATGCCGAGGCGCAGGGACCGCAGCTGTCGTCGGAGAACGACCCGCGCATCACATCGCTGGGCCGCTGCCTGCGCAAATACCGTCTCGACGAGCTGCCGCAGTTCTGGAACGTGCTTCGCGGCGACATGTCGCTTGTGGGTCCGCGACCCGAGCGCGAATATTTCATCCGTCAGATCATGGAGCGCGCCCCGCAATACACGCTTCTTCATCAGATACGGCCCGGCATCACCTCATGGGGGATGGTGAAGTACGGCTATGCGTCGAGTGTCGACGAGATGGTGAAGCGTCTCAACTTCGACCTGATCTATCTGGCCAACGTATCTATGGCCGTGGATCTGAAAATATTACTATACACAGTGAAGACTGTGGTGAAAGGGAGGGGGAAGTAATGGCATACCGCGAATCCAACGGCAGACTGAACAGGGCGTGGCTCAAGGTGGTGGCCTGGCGCGAGACCCACATCAAGGAGAAGAGCTTCCTGGTGATACTGGCTCTTGTGGTCGGCATAATCTGCGGACTGGCCGCCCTCCTGCTCAAATGGTTTATCCATGTCATCTCCCACGCGCTCACGGCCAATGTGATCACCGACACGGCCAACTGGAGCTATCTGGTTTTCCCCGTAATAGGCATAGTGATAGTGACCATATACGTGAGCTATGTGGTTCGCGACAATATATCGCACGGTGTGACGCGCGTGCTGTTCGCCATATCGCAGAGGAAATCGCGGCTTAAGCGCCACAATATGTACACGTCGCTTCTGGCCTCGTCGGTTACGATAGGGTTCGGCGGATCGGTGGGAGCCGAGGGTCCAATCGTGTGCACCGGCGCGGCGATCGGCTCCAACATAGGTCAGGCGTTCAGGCTCTCGCCGCGAGTGCTCATGCTGCTTGTGGGTTGCGGAGCGGCAGCCGGTATAGCCGGTATCTTCCGCGCGCCGATAGCAGGTATGCTGTTCACGCTCGAAGTGCTGATGATCGATCTGACCGGCACCACAGTGATGCCGCTGCTGATAGCCTCGATATCCGGAGCCACGGTTGCTTATGTGGCCGAAGGGTACACGGCCGAGTTCTTCTTCACGCAGTCGGAAGACTGGCTCGTGTCGCGCATTCCGTGGACGATACTTCTCGGCGTGTTCTGCGGCTTCGTATCGCTCTATTTCACACGCGTGATGTTCTTCATGGAGCGGTTCTTCGGGCGAATAAAGCGGAAGAGTCTGAAGCTCGTGACCGGCGGCGCGATACTGGCGGTGCTCATATTCCTGTTTCCGCCGCTCTACGGCGAGGGCTACTCATCGATCAACCAGCTGCTCGACGGCGATGTAAGCTCGATAGTGGCCGGTACGTTCTTCTATGTGGACCGCGACTCGGGACTGTTCCTGACCATCTACATAGCGCTGATAGTGCTGATGAAAGTGTTCGCCACAAGCTCGACCAACGGGGCCGGGGGTGTAGGCGGCACATTCGCCCCGTCGCTTTATGTGGGCGCCATGGCCGGGTTCCTGTTCGCCTTCGCGCTGAATCATTTCGAGCTCGCAGGGACAGTGTCGTCGAAGAATTTCGCACTGCTTGGCATGGCCGGAGTGATGTCGGGAGTGATGCACGCGCCGCTGATGGCGATCTTCCTCACGGCCGAGATGACCGGCGGATACGATCTATTCCTGCCGCTGCTGATAGTCTCGGCAATATCCTACGGCACGATCCACATCTTCGAGCCATACAGCATCTACACCATGCGACTGGCCAAACGAGGCGAACTCCTCACCCACCAGAAAGACAAGGCCGTGCTCACGCTGCTCAAGCTCGACAATGTGATTGAGCACGACTTCAAGGCAGTGCATCCAGAGATGAACCTGAAGGAGATGGTGGATACCATAGCGGCGTCGAACCGCAACCTCTTCCCGGTGACCGATGCCGAGGGGTATCTGAAAGGTGTCGTGTTGCTGGATGATATCCGCAACATCATGTTCCGGCCCGACCTCTACAAGAAGATGCATGTGCAGAAATTCATGTCGATGCCGCCCGAGAAGATCGACATCAACGAGTCGATGGACTCCGTGATGAAGAAGTTTGACAATACCAACGCATGGAACCTCCCCGTAGTCGACAGAGGCAAATATATAGGGTTCGTGTCCAAGTCAAAGATATTCAACTCATACAGGAGGGTGCTCAAGCACTATGTGGACGACTGAGGCAGCGGGCCCGGAAGAATAAAACGGTTATATGGAAAAGAAAGATCTCAAGATAGTGTTTTTGGGCACACCGGAGTTCGCTGTGGCTTCGCTGGAGAGCGTACTCCGGGAAGGGTACAGCGTGAAGGCTGTGGTGACGATGCCCGACAAGCAGGCCGGCCGCGGCCACAAGTTTCTCTTCTCCGATGTGAAGAAATGCGCTCTTGAGCACGGGCTTCCGGTGCTTCAGCCGCGCAATCTCAAGGACCCTGAGTTCCTGAGCGAGCTTGCCTCCTACGGGGCCGACCTCTTCATAGTGATAGCTTTCAGGATGCTTCCTGAGGCCGTGTGGGGCATGCCGCGGCTCGGCACATTCAATCTGCATGCCTCGCTGCTGCCCCGCTACCGCGGCGCCGCGCCGA
Organism: Bacteroidales bacterium; assembly: GCA_004552395.1. GTDB lineage: Bacteria > Bacteroidota > Bacteroidia > Bacteroidales > Muribaculaceae > Lepagella. The sequence goes on from SFOK01000048.1 coordinate 7,395, forward strand.
TAAACCGCGCCGTGATGAACGGCGAGAAGGAGACCGGTGTGACCACCTTCTTCCTCAAGCACGAGATAGACACCGGCGACATCATAGCCTCGCGCAAGATCGGCATAGGCGACGACGAGAACGTGGGGTCTGTCCATGACCGTCTGATGGCGCTCGGAGCCGAGATGGTGCTCGACACCCTGCAGGAGATCCTCAAGACTGACGGCAATGTGGCCGTGACACCTCAACCCGAGGGGGAGTTTACCCCGGCGCCGAAGATTTTCGCCGAGGACTGCGTAATAGACTGGAACCGTCCCCGCGAGGAGGTGCGCAATCAGATACGCGGACTGTCGCCGTATCCGGCTGCCAGGACCTCTATCCGCAACGCCGAGGGTAAGGAGTTCTCGCTCAAGGTCTTTGGCGCGAAGTATGCCGAGGCCGGCTCGGATGGCGCCGCACCAGAGCCGGGTGCGCTGAGTTTCGACAAGAAGCATCTCTACGTAATGTGCGGCGACGGACCGCTCGAGATCACCGAGCTGCAGCTCCAGGGGAAGAAACCGATGTCCACAACCGCTTTCCTTGCGGGGTTCCGTCCGCTTGAGAATCAGGTGATCAAGAAGCTGTCTTAAATAGTAACACTCTCCTTGAACAGCAACCAGAATCAAACAGATATGCCAACGGGCCTTTATCCGAAACCGGCGGCTCAGATAGCCGCAGCCATACTCGAAGCGCAAGGTGTGCGTCATGCCGTGGTCTCGCCCGGCAGCCGCAATTCGCCGCTTCTGCACGCGCTGTCACTGCGGGAGAAGATAACTCTCGAGGTTGTGGCCGATGAGCGCTCGGCCGCCTTCGTGGCTCTGGGCATAGCCTCCACGTCGCGCCGTCCGGTGGTACTCTGCTGCACGTCAGGCACTGCCCTGCTCGACTATGCGCCCGCTGTGGCCGAGGCTTACTATGCCCGTGTGCCGCTCATCGTCATCTCGGCCGACCGCCCGGCAGCGTGGATCGACCAGGCCGACTCGCAGACGATACATCAGCCCGGCGCGCTGGCCGGCGTAGTGAAGCACTCTTACAATATTAGCGACTCGGAGCTGTGCGGCAAAGACGCGCGGTGGTTTCTGGAAAGGACCGTCAACGACGCCTGTCTCGAGGCTCAGCGCGGACTGCCGGGGCCGGTGCATCTGAACATAGCCCTGGAGGCGCCGTTGCAGCCGACTTACGGCGAGTGCGGACCGGTGAAGCTGATACGAGCCGTGCAGCCCGCCGCGCGACTGCCACAGGAGGCTATGGCCGAACTGGCCGACCGTGCCGCGGGACGCAAGATCATGGTCGTGGCCGGGCCGATGCGTCCCGATGACCGGCTGAACCGCGCCATGGAGTCGCTGTCGGCCTTCACGAGCTGTGTGGTGCTTGCCGAGAACCTGGCAAACCTCCACACGACCGGCATTATCACCAATATCGACGCGGCGCTATCGGTTCTTCGTCGCCACCGCGAATCCGAAGAGGCCGGCGACACGCCCGGCGCTACATACTCAGCCTCAGTCAGCGAAACGGAACCCGACCTGGTGATCTATACCGGAGGGCCGATCGTGAGCGCGGAGCTGAAGGAGTATCTTCGCAGCCTGTCCGACACAGAGTTCTGGCGCGTGGGCCTGCCCGCGACGCTTCTCGAGGATACTTTCCGGCAGCTCGACCTCAGCATCGAAGCCGACCCGGCGCTCTTCTTCCCTACCTTCGCCAAGCTGCTGGCCCGCTGCGAAGCCGCCGACGCCGACTACCGCGACATCTGGTACATTCTGCAGAAGGAGGCTTCCGACCGTCACATAGAGTTTCTTCGGACCGCGCCCTGGTCGGAGTTGAAGGCACTCGGGCACATCTTCCCACGGATACCGGAGAACTGCAACCTGCATCTCTCCAACGGGACCGCCGTGCGCTACGGCCTGCTGTTTGACACGCGCCGCATCCACGCGCTCTTCGCCAACCGCGGCTGTTCAGGCATCGAAGGGAGTACATCCACGGCTGTTGGCTCGGCGATCTGCTACCGCCGCCCGACGCTGCTCATCACCGGTGACCTTAGTTTCTCATACGACATAGGGGCGATGGCCCTGCAGTTTATCCCCGCGAATTTCAAGGTGATACTACTCAACAATTCCGGCGGCGGCATCTTCCGCTTCATACGTTCCACACGCGAGATACCCGGCCGCGAACGTCTGCTTTGCGCCCCTCCGAACCTTCCCGCAGCAAAGCTCTGCGAGGCCTACGGATGGCGCTATTCCCACGCCTCTACAGAGGAAGAGCTGCGCGTTGAACTACGGCCGTTCCTCTCATGCAACGACGCGCCGTCGCTGCTCGAAATTGAGGTAGACCCTCAGACTACGGCCGAGACCTTCCGCCGCTATCTCTCGCTGTGAGGAACTCCGGCGCGATTTCTACCGGCTGAAACGATTGAAAACCATAAAAACCGATTCACTATGAACTGGACCAAAATAAAGGAATACACCGACATAATCTTCGAATTCTCAGAAGGAATAGCCAAGATCACCATCAACCGTCCGAAGGTCTACAACGCTTTCCGTCCGCTCACCAACAGCGAGATGCTCGACGCCATGACCATCTGCCGCGAACGTCAGGAGATAGCCGTGATCATACTCACCGGCGCCGGCGACAAGGCTTTCTGCTCCGGCGGCGACCAGAACTACAAAGGCTCGGGCGGCTACATCGACGCCGACGGCACACCGCGTCTTAATGTACTCGAGCTCCACAAGGCTATCCGCTCCATACCGAAGCCAGTGATAGCCATGGTCAACGGTTACTCTATCGGCGGCGGCAACGTGCTGAATGTGGTCTGCGACCTTAGCATCGCCTCTGAGAACGCCCGCTTCGGCCAGACCGGTCCGAAAGTAGGCAGCTTCGACGCAGGTTTCGGTTCCAGCTATCTGGCCCGCTGCGTAGGACAGAAGAAAGCCCGCGAGATATGGTTCCTCTGCCGCCAGTACACGGCTGCCGAGGCTCTGGAGATGGGCATGATCAACGCCGTGGTACCGTTCGACAAGCTCGAGGAGACCACCGTGGAGTGGTGTCGCACCATCATGAAGCGCTCGCCTATGGCTATCCGCATGATCAAACGCGCCCTCAACGCCGAACTCGACGGCCAGCACGGCCTGATGGAGTTTGCAGGCGACGCCACGCTGCTCTACTATATGCTCGACGAAGCTCAGGAGGGTAAGAACGCCTTCCTCGAGAAACGCGACCCCAACTTCGCACAGTATCCCAAATTCCCCTGATATGCGTTTCGCTTACTGTCCTTACCGGCTCGACTTCAAGGAGCCGGCCGGAACATCACGCGGTGTGCTGCAGAAGAAGCTGACCTGCCTGGTGAAGGTCTACGACGAGCGCCAACCCGAGCTCTACGGGCTCGGCGAGGCGGCTGTGTTCGAGGGCCTTAGCCGCGAAGCCGGCGCACCTTACGAGCCTAAGCTGATTGAGCTCATGGCCAATGTAGCGCTCGGGAGGCCCACGGACCTGACCGACTTCCCGTCGATTCAGTTCGGCTTCGAGCAGGCTATATGCGACTTCTCCAACGGGGGCCGAGGCATCTACTTTCCCTCGACGTTCACTCAGGGCGAGGGCTTCATTCGCATCAACGGCCTGGTCTGGATGGGCCAGATAGGCCGTATGCTCGAGCGCCTCGAGGAGAAGGTGGAGGCCGGGTTCCGGTGTATCAAGCTGAAAATCGGCGCTATAGACTTCACCAGCGAACTGCGAATGCTCAAGGCTATCCGCAGCCGGTTCGACGCCGATACGCTGGAGATACGTGTCGACGCCAACGGCGGCTTCACCATGGACAACGTGATACCGGTCCTTCATAAGCTCGCATCGTACCAAGTGCACAGCATTGAGCAGCCGATACAGGCCGGACACCCCGACCTCATGGCCTTCCTCTGCAACATATCGCCGGTGAAAATAGCTCTTGATGAGGAACTTATCGGTCTGAACCGCACCGAGCAGAAGGCTGAGATGCTCGACACGATCCGCCCATCCTACATCATACTGAAACCGGCTCTCTGCGGCGGATTTTCCGGCGCCCGAGAGTGGATAGAGCTGGCCGGAGAGCGCGGCATCGGATGGTGGGTGACATCGGCTTTAGAGTCGAACGTAGGCCTGTCGGCACTGGCTCAGTGGGTGGCAACACTCGGTGTGGATATGCCACAGGGGCTCGGCACCGGCGCCCTGTTTACCAACAACTTCCCGTCGCCGCTTGACCTGCAGTCTGACCGGCTGAGCTTCGATCCCTCACGACTGCCGCTCGACCGCAGCGCTATCGACGCCCTCCCCTGGATATCATGAGCAGCGACACCGGCAGCAAGATTGAGGATTTTATCCGCGAGTGGCGATCCAAAACGCCTTATATCGAGGCACATACCTCCGGATCGACCGGCAAGCCGAAGGAGATTCGTCTACCCAAACAGCTTGTGAGAGAGTCGGCTCTGCGCTCATGCCGCCACTTCGGCATCCGGGAGGGCGACAGGCTGCATCTCTGTCTCTCACCTGATTATATAGCAGGCAAGATGCTGATAGTGCGTGCGCTGGAGGCGTGCGCCCGGCTCACCTTCGAGGGCCCTTCATCCGCACCTCTTGCCGGAAATACAGACACTCAGGAGATAAGGCTCATATCCATAGTCGGGAGTCAGCTCGAAGGCCTGCGTCGCAGCATGGATCTGCTACCGCAGCTGAGAATCAGGCACTTACTTGCCGGAGGCGCGCCGCTCACGTCCTCCATGCGCCGTCTGGCGGCGGAGGGACCGTGGGATGCAGCCTGGGAATCTTACGGAATGACCGAGACAGCCTCTCATGTGGCCCTGCGGCGCATCACGCCCCAGGGGCTCAATCCTTTCGAAGCCTTGGACGGGATACACTTCACGCTGACCGACGAGGATTGTCTCATCATACATCTTCCGGGCCAAGAACCGCTGATTACCAACGATATAGCCGAGCTGCTTACACCGCGCTCATTCGTGCTGCGGGGACGCCGCGATAATGTTGTGATCACCGGCGGTCTCAAAGTCTTTCCCGAGGAAACAGAGCGTGCCATAGGGCCTTTAATACCCAAAGGGAGAGACTTTTACGTCACCTCGGAGCCGTCAGAGAAATGGGGCCGTTCGCTACTTCTACTGATCGAAGGAATCCCTATATCGCTGAGTGTGAAGGGCCTGTATGCCTC
>SFOK01000147.1 GCA_004552395.1 Bacteroidales bacterium
CCACTTTCCTTTGAAAAGCGCAGCGTAATAAGGAATGGGATAATAAGTTGAGTCAACCGTAGGAATACGGCTAACGATGGCGAATTTCCGGCACTTCGAGTTCTTCGTGGACGAAGCGCCCAAGGGCGATGATTTGGCGAGCTTGTCTTGCAGATCTCGCCACGGAGAAGCCGGGTCGAGCAGGTCGATTTCCTCGATGTCGCTGCGCGATGAGATAGCCTTTCGCCAGTTGGCGTAAAGGATTTTGGAAATACGACCGTGCTTGTCAGCCGGGGTGAAGCGGCAATAACAGGCTTCCTTTCTCAACAGACGGACGATGCGTGAGCCGTCCTCGTTGAGAATAAGCACTGACACGGCGAAGCCGAAGTGCTTAAAGTCCTGACTAACTCCGAGAAAGTATGAGGCGAGGTCGTTGTCGAGAGTGAAGTCCTCGACTTCGCGCTTGACCGCTGCGGAAGCGATGCAGGTATCGTATCGCAGACCGGCACCATAACAGACCTCGGCGTTGAAACACTGGCAGGTGGCGAGTGTTTCGTCTTTCTCAATGAGATTGAGGATGTCGAACGGCATCTGATTGTCGCCTCCCCACGGTATATAGCTCAGACTATCATCAATGATAGTCGGCACAATATCCACGTCCTCCTTGAACACGGATGCGGAGTTGACGGTGAACGCTGCACGGGCTTCATAGCCCGGAACCGATTCAACGGAGTTGAAATTGAGATTTTCGATATTCATAGCGAAAAGGATTGAGCATTAGAGAAATACTTCCAAGTCGTTGACACGGAAAATGCAGCAGTCGCGGACACGGCGACATTCGCCCGAAGCCAATATCTTGATATTGCGCCAGCCGCCGTAAAAATTGTAGCGGAGCGATATGCAATTTTGGAGGTGGAGAATGGAACCGTCCGACTTCCATACATGGAGGTCGACAGGGTCGCCGCTGTTGAGCATCGTGCGAGCGGTGCTTATGTGGATTGCTTTTGACATTGAAAGGTACGAGGAACGAGGTTAGCTGAATACGAGATTATAGGGTTCAGTGAAGATGCCGGGCGAGGCGGAGAGCCGCACTATGGGGCGGTTGTCTTCGTAACGCCATGTGAACTTGACTTTGTTAAGTTTCTCGTCGCCGTCCTGAATCTCGCAGGTGGCGTCGGTAATGAGTATCGGGGCGAGAACAAGAGGGTCATAGCTGTTGGTCGGGTCCGGCTCGATTCGGAACACGTCGTGCGATGAAAAGAGTTGGTCTATCCACTCGGCTTCGTCGGAAGTCAGAGGCCCGGCCTCCACCTCGTAGGTCTTGGCGGTTGACTGGTTGTAGAACCGCGACTTGCCGTTGATGATGGCGAGGGAGCGGTCTACGTCCGTCTTTGCCGTAGTCACTACCGGCAAAGTGGCCGAGTCCCAGACGTTGAAGCAGTTGCGGAAGTAGAACGAATCAAGGTCTGTGAGCGAGTTCTCGACGAAGCAGGTAACAGACCGCTGACCGCAACGGACGGTAAACGATAGCAGCGAGATTTCGCCGAGCCTTGCGGTGGCGAAAGAAGCTGCATCGGCAATGACCGAGGACAACGGCACGTTGATCTGCACGACCCCGGAGGTGACGGCGGTCTTGCCGGAGTCCATGAAATATGAGTGAATAAATCGGGCTTCCGATTTTTTCGTCTGAAAGGTATGCTGTACCGAATACTCCAGACCCTCCCCGGATTCCGCGTAGAGGAAAAGGGAGAGCGTGGAGCCGGGAGCGACACGGCGCACGGAGAGTGTTGTAAGGAAATTCTCGCGAAGGAACGCCGGAATATCCGTGCAGACCGTGAAGCGGTCGCAGTACAGGATATGCAGCACACAGAAGTCCGCCTTGTTGCTGACCGTGTCGGTGAAAACTCGGAGGGTGAAGTCTTCGCACGACTGGCCCGACTTGTTCATCTCGGCTTCGATGAGCGAGCCGAGATCATAGAGGGTAACGTAACCTCCGTGGGCGTAGTAACGCTCGGAGAGAATGACGATGCCGCCGGTGACGGTCAGCGTGACATCGACAAAATCGCCGTCTACGGCCACGGTGATTTCACCGACAGCCGAAGAAAGGATGATGCCCTGGGGCTTGTATGTAATTCGGTGTGCCATGATGCAAAGGTAGCTTTGCAGTCTTGGCCGATAAAAGACAGCCGAAAACGGCCACTCCCCGGAGGGAGCAGCCGCGATGCGGACGGTTTGGAGAAGTCATTTCTCCAAATGGTCGGGGACGAAGTCGGGAGCGTCGGGGTCGATGCCTCGCGCGATGTATTTTGAGCGCAGGGCATTGTACGTCTGAATGACTATCTGATTGATGATGCGGAAATGTAAATCTTCAATCAGAAGGGCGAGCTGTTCCTTGTGCGAGGGGAACTGAGTGCCGAAGGCGAAGTTGATTGTCCGCGCTGCATCGAGGATTACTTGCAGCTCCTGTTTGGTGAATTTGTTGTAGTTGATTTCCATAATCGTAACGTTTTGAGGGTGAAAAGAAATGGTGAGGAGAGAGTGAAGGAGGGCTTTAACCCTCCTTCGCGGCCTCGAACTGGAGGCGTTCATAGATGTTTTGGGAGATAGTAGCGCCGTAACGTGCTTTGAGCAGGTGCATATATCGGATAGCGCTCTTGGCTGTCTTGCAGCCGCATCCCACGT
>SFOK01000049.1 GCA_004552395.1 Bacteroidales bacterium
CTTCTACGGTGAGTATGTGGGCTCCGATGCATACTCCAATTTCTTCCTGGAAGCAAATCCTGACTGGAACTTCTTCTACAAGATGAACAACTCCATGGGCTACGGAACTTATGTCTGGGATTCCAAGACCTGGGTATATGCCTATGCCATGATTGCGCAGTGCAATGAGATCATCGACGGCATCGACGGTGCCGAAGGCGACGAAGCCGAGCGCAACTTTGTGAAGGGCGAAGTCTACACACTCCGCGCCCACTGCTACTGGCGCCTGCTTCAGGCCTACGCTCCCCGTTGGGATGCTTCCAACAACGGCGAGGTGCTCTCCGTAGTGCTCCGCACAAGCCCGGCCGATCCTCAGGAGAAACCTCTTTCAACCATGAAAGAGGTGCTTGACCAGTGCTACGCCGACCTCGACATAGCTGTGGCTTCCTTCAAGGCTGCCGGCAACTACAAGCGCACACTTACTTATGAGCCCAACCTCAACGTAGCTTACGGTGTATATGCCCGCGTAGCAGCCCTCCGCAACGACTGGGCCAAGGTGAAAGAGATGGCTCACAACGCTCAGAGCGGTCTCCACTATTCCACTCCCGAATCGCTCTTCGCAGGCTTCGGCTCTTATGTAGACGGCGAATGGATGTGGTGCAACTCCTTCAACCTCACCGTTGATAACAACATCTACTCCAACTGGTCGACATGGTACGCCTGCAACGGCTACGGCGCACGCCTCTCCGCTTCCACCACACGTATCAACCGCACTCTCTACGACCAGATCCCCACAACCGATACCCGTCGCAACCTCTGGTTCACCTGGGACAAGATCTCCGATGATCCCGCACCGTTCTATGCTTCCAAGAATGTGACACAGCTCAACCAGAACATCGGTTCCCGCAAGGAACGCCGCGCGGCCATAGCCTGGATAGCCGACCACAATGCTCCCGGCTACTCAGATGCCTACACTCAGGGCGAAGGTAAGGATGCTCAGCAACCTGTGATCTGCGACGGCGCTCAACTTAAGTTCTTCTGCCAGGGCGACCTCGGCCAGAACGGTATCTCCTTCCCTCCCTATATGCGTGCTTCCGAGATGTTCCTGCTCGAGGCTGAGGCTTGCGCCATGCTCGGCCAGACCGGCGAGGCTCAGGCTATCCTCAACAGCATCAACAAGCAGTATGATCCGGAATACAATTGCACCAAGAGCGGTCAGGACCTCATCGACGAGGTTCGCCTCTACACCCGTGTGGAGCTTTGGGGCGAGGGCTTCTGCTGGTATAATCTCAAGCGCTGGGGTCTTCCCCTCTATCGCAAGGCTTGGGTAGCCGATGATCCCACCTCCGGCAACCTGCCTCCCACGGTAGCTTGCAACGTAGGTCCCAACGAGGCCAACCTCTGGCGCTACGGTATACCTCGCGCAGAGACCAACTACAATTCGGCAGTGACTTATCCGTACGAGGGAAACGGCCCCACGTACCAGTAATTTCCATTCCTCCCGGGATTCCCGCGATTGAATCCCGGAGATAAAACAGATAGCGGAGGCGGACGTCCCGACGGTGACGGTCGCCTCCGCTCCCTTTTTCTCTTGCGGTCCCGACTTTTCCGAGCAGTAGGAGCAATAGGAGATGTAAGAGATGTACGACTTTTCCGAACAGTAAGCCCCCGTCAGACCGTGTCTCCGAAAATGCGGGAAAATATTATGGCTGAGGATTTTGCGGTTTCAAAAATTTGTGGTAACTTTGCAGCGCTTCAAAAGCGCCCTCACCATCGGCACGCAAAGGCTGCAGCCGGTCCGCAAAGGCTGCAGCCGGCTCTCGGTCTGCAGCCGAGGCTTTCCGCCCGGGGCTGAGAGTGGTAGCGGCGAAGCGCTTTAATTAACCATATTTATTAACCCGGATCCGGTTTCCCATCGTCAGGACAGGCGATATCGGAATCGGTCCACATCAACAGAAATTCGCAATTTAAATGAGCGAACTTAAAAACTCTCCCATAGAGGATTTCAACTGGGAGGCTTATGAAAAAGGCGACACTTACACCGGTAAGAGCCGCGAAGAATTAACCAAAACATATGACGAGTCCCTGAACACCGTGAAGGATCAGGAAGTCGTAGAGGGTACCGTAATCTCGATCAACAAGCGCGAGGTTGTGGTCAACATCGGCTACAAGAGCGACGGTATCATCCCTGTGAGCGAGTTCCGCTACAATCCCGACCTCAAGGTGGGCGACAAGGTAGAGGTATTCGTAGAGAATCAGGAAGACAAGAAGGGTCAGCTGATCCTATCCCACAAGAAGGCTCGCGCCGCCCGCAGCTGGGAGCGTGTCAACGAGGCTCTTGAGAAGGACGAAATCATCAAAGGTTACGTTAAGTGCCGCACCAAAGGCGGCATGATCGTGGATGTCTTCGGCATCGAGGCCTTCCTCCCCGGATCGCAGATCGACGTCCGTCCTATCCGCGACTACGATATGTATGTGGACAAGACCATGGAGTTCAAGGTTGTCAAGATCAACCAGGAATACCGCAACGTGGTCGTAAGCCACAAGGCTCTGATCGAGGCCGAGCTCGAGCAGCAGAAGAAAGAGATCATCGCCAAGCTCGAGAAGGGTCAGGTACTCGAGGGTACCGTCAAGAACATCACTCCCTACGGTGTATTCATAGACCTGGGCGGTGTCGACGGTCTCGTACACATTACCGACCTCAGCTGGGGCCGCGTCAGCGATCCTAAAGAGGTGGTTCAGCTCGACCAGAAGCTCAATGTCGTCATCCTCGACTTCGACGACGAGAAGAAGCGCATCGCTCTGGGTCTGAAGCAGCTTATGCCTCATCCCTGGGATGCGCTGGATCCCAACCTCAAAGTCGGCGACAAAGTTAAGGGTAAGGTTGTGGTCATGGCTGACTACGGCGCATTCCTCGAGGTCGCTCCCGGCGTAGAGGGCCTTATCCACGTGAGCGAGATGAGCTGGAGCCAGCACCTCCGCAGCGCTCAGGACTTCCTCAAAGTCGGCGACGAGGTTGAGGCTGTGATCCTGACACTCGACCGCGAGGACCGCAAGATGAGCCTCGGTCTGAAGCAGCTTAAGAAAGATCCCTGGGAGGATGTGGAGACCAAGTATGCTATCGGCAGCCGCCACACAGCCAAGGTTCGCAACTTCACCAACTTCGGCGTATTCGTAGAGATCGAAGAGGGTGTGGACGGTCTTATCCACATCTCTGACCTCAGCTGGACAAAGAAGATCAAACACCCCAGCGAGTTCACAAAGATCGGCAACGAGATCGAAGTCCAGGTGCTCGAGATCGACAAGGACAACCGTCGCCTCAGCCTCGGCCACAAGCAGCTCGAGGAGAATCCCTGGGACGTATTCGAGGGTATCTTCACCGTCGGCTCGATCCACGAGGGTACAATCACCGAGGTCATGGACCGCGGCGCTGTGATCGCTCTTCCCTACGGTGTGGAAGGCTTCGCCACTCCCAAGCACCTCGTTAAAGAGGACGGTACACAGGCCAAACTCGACGAGAAGCTCAACTTCAAGGTTATAGAGTTCAACAAGGACAGCAAGCGTATCATCCTGAGCCACAGCCGCATCGCTGAGGATATCAAGAAGGGTGAGAACCGCGCAGCCCGTGCTGAGCGCAAGCCGAAAGCCAACAAGTCTTCAGAGCCCGCTGTTCAGGCACCGGCTATCGAGAAGACCACACTCGGCGATCTCGCTTCGCTTCAGGCCCTGAAGGAGAAACTCTCCAATCAGGAGTAATAAGTAATACTCGGAAATCAGTTAATAATAAGTAACAAAATTACTATAAGCTAATTTCTTCGACCTACTTACCGCGCATAAGCAGCAATACTAAATATGAAGGCCGCTCCATTCCGGGGCGGCCTTTGTTATTGCTATTGACTTTGTTAGTTCGTGGCGCTTTACCGCGGCAAAATCTGCGATTTACTGCAACAGCGGGGTTTATTTGAAGAAGGAGGCGTTGTGGAGCGCCAGAAGGTCGAGCGAAGAGCGGCGGTCGGCTTCGGCGCACTCGTCGAAGCGGGCCGAGCCTTCCTTTATCTTCTGCGGGAGCTGTGCGGGGTCGATGCCGCGGGAGGCGCAATAGCGGCGTGCCGTGTCGTCGGCCCAGCGCTTCTCCATCTCCAGGTAGTTCTCGTAGGCCACGTCGAAGAGGTCCTTGATGCCGCCGGAGCTCTCCATGTCGAGCATCGACTCCACGACCTGACGGGGTATGATCTGTCCGCCCATGTCGAGCCACTGCGTGTCGGCGCTGACGGAGATCTGTTCGAGTTCTTCGGGGAGTCCGGACGGCACGTCGGTGCCGGTGATGCGGTCCAGATGGCGGCTGAAATATTTCATCAGCGCGTTGGTGTAGAGCTCTATCCCTTTCTCAACCGAGGAAGCCTTCACCTTCACGGCCGGTGTGACGGCATACATACCGTCGGCTCCCGGCTCCGTGGCCATCAGCTCGCGCAGTTTATCCAGACCGGCTAAGAGCGCGCCTATTGTGCGTGGGTTAAGCACCGGGAATATGATGCGGTCGCGGAGCGGCAGTTTGCGTTTTAGTCGGTTGTCACGGTTGGGCCATTTGGTCTCATCGCGCATCAGTCCGCAGGAGCGGAGCATGGCGCCGGGCACTGCCACGGTGTCCCCCTTGGCGTCGGCGAAGAGGTACGAGAAGGGGAAGAGCGATGTGTCGGGATGCCTCTTGTGGGCGCCCATCACCATGGAGAAGGCGCCTATGCGCGCTCCCCACATCAGGTAGCTGCCCGACGATGTCTTGACACCGCGCTCCATGAGTCCCCAGTGCACGGGCCCGAGCTTGTAGAGGTGATTCGACGAGTTGGTTGCGCTTCCGGCGTTCATGAACGACATGAGGGCGCCGATGAGAAGCGACGATTTGTGCATGCTCACCGTGTAAGGTCCGGCAAGCAGGGCGCAAGCTTCGCCGTTCTCGCAGGCGCAGTTGGCGAAGAACACCGAGTCGTGGGCGGTGAAGTTCTTTTCGAGCACGGCGCCCTGACCCACATAGACGTTACGCATCAGCACACCGGAAGCTACTTTGCCGTCCTCTATGATGAAATTCTCGGCGTCGACGTCGGCTCCCACGTAGGTGAACGGCCGCGACGATACGGCGTTGTTGATGATGAGTCCGTTCACAAGGCGCGAGGCGCCCTCTACGGTTATGTCGTGTCCTACGCCGACGTTGAGCATCTCGCGCACACCGGTCATTGTGGCGCCGTCGGCTATGCAAGCCAGCGAGTCTATGTCGATGGTTTTCTCCCATTCCTCCTCGAGCATGGGGAGGAGGCGGTCTTCGGCCCAGCGGGGCTTCCAGGTCATGAGGATAGCCATCTGGGCGTCGAGGCCGGGGTAGAGGTAGACGGGCCGCGAACCGGTCTCGTCGAGCACTCCCGCCTGTGTGCCGATGCCGCACGATGATTCCTCGGTGAAACGTATGCGGCCCACATTCTCAATCGTGACGTCGCGGCCTATCACGCAGCCCGAGAGCGACCCTGCCACATTCGAAATCAGGCATCCGTCGCCTATGTAGCAGTCGCGCAGCGTGGCGTTGTAGATACCCTGTTCGCGCCCGTCGGCGTCGTCGCCTCCGTAGCTGAGCCGCCCTATGGCGACTTCGCCCGAGAAACGGCACCCGCGGATCAGACGGAGGTCCGTCTCGCGGTGTATGAACACGCGGCTCCAGTCGCGGGCCGTGCAGCCGTGGCTCTCCAGAACAGCGCTCGCCGCGCCTATGGCCGGGAGCATATCCGGATCAGTCGGGATCGCCGGATGAAGGTGTTTCGATATTGTCGGTCGGGGTCTGGTCGAAGTCGTCGGTTTCATATTTCTGAAAAAGAAAGTCGTTGTAGGGGAATCGCTCGCAGTGTATCTCGCGGGCCTTGTCGTAGAGGAGCTGTTTGAGCGCGTCGATGTTGATCTTCTTCTTGGCGGAGATGAACACGCAGTTGGGGCCTATCTTGCCCATCCATGTGGCCTTGAGCTCCTCGAGCGAATAATTCTCCCGGGTCTTGGGCGTGAGGTCGTCGGCATCCTTGGGCGTGTAGCTGAAGGCGTCGATCTTGTTGAACACCAGGATCATGGGCTTGTCGTGCGTGCCGCAGACCTCGTGGAGGGTTCGGTTTACCACCTCGATCTGCTCCTCGAACTGCGGGTGGCTTATGTCGACCACATGCACAAGGAGGTCGGCCTCGCGCACTTCGTCGAGCGTCGATTTGAAGGAGTCGACAAGATGTGTGGGCAGTTTGCGTATGAACCCCACGGTGTCGGTGAGCAGGAACGGCAGATTGTCGATCACCACTTTGCGCACTGTGGTGTCGAGCGTGGCGAAGAGCTTGTTCTCGGCGAAGACGTCGCTCTTTGATAGCAGGTTCATGATTGTGGACTTGCCCACATTCGTGTAGCCGACCAGTGCCACTCGCGTCAGCTTGCCGCGGTTCTTGCGCTGTATGCTTTTCTGCGAGTCGATGTGGCGCAGCTCCTCCTTCAGACGCGCTATCTTGTCGAGGATGATTCGGCGGTCGGTCTCGATCTGTGTCTCGCCCGGGCCGCGCATGCCGATACCGCCGCGCTGGCGCTCCAGGTGCGTCCACATTCGGGTGAGTCGCGGGAGAAGATACTGGTACTGAGCTAATTCTACCTGCGTGCGGGCCGTGGCCGTCTGTGCGCGGTTGGCGAATATGTCCAGAATCAGGCTCGTGCGGTCCAGGATCTTCACCTTGAGCTCGCGCTCTATGTTGGAGACCTGCTTGGTGCTCAGGTCATCGTCGAAGATCACCATGCCGGTGTCGTGCTCCTCCACGTAAGCGCGTATCTCCTCGAGCTTCCCTTTGCCCACATATGTGCGCGGGTTCGGGTAGTCGAGCTTCTGTATGAATCGGCCCACGGGCTCGGCTCCTGCAGTCTCTGCCAGAAACTCGAGCTCGTCGAGGTATTCGTTGATCTTTGTCTCGCTCTGAGTGGGAGTCACAAGGCCTACGAGCACAGCGGTCTCGTTGGCTTCGCGTGAAATTATATTGTCTTCAATCATGCCGGTGGGAAATTTTGCGGATAGGGGAGAGGCGGCCTCAGAGGCGCCCATGCGGATGTTAATGAAACAAACAAAAGGGCGCGACGGTTTGCCGCCACACCCTGTTTGTCTGCTTTATTCAGGACGCAGAGCCCGCAGCGGGGCTTCTGCACTACTTCTTGTTGTATGCTTTGTTGAGGCCGGCGAGCACTTCGTCGGTGATATCCATGGCCGGGTTGATGTAGAGTGTGGCGGCTTTCATGAAGATAGCGTCGTAGCCGTGCGATTCGTTGTAGGTTTTGATGTAGTGGAGGATCGAATCGTTGACCACCTGCTGAGCCTGGGCCATCTGGTTCTGCGCGTTCATCTGCATCTTGCCGATCTCCTCCTCGGCAGCTTTCTGCATCTGCTGGAGCTTGTTCATGTCGGAATTGTAGGCCTGCTCCGATGCATACTGATTGTTCTGCATCTTGGTCTGGATCTGGTTGGCGAAGCTCTGGATGGCGTTGGCGCGCTGGCGCTGGGTGCTCTCTATGCTCGACTGCAGGCGGAGCATTTCCTCCTGGTAGTCCTTGGCCAGATTGTATTTGTTGAGCAGCGTGTCGCTGTCCACATAGCGGTAGTTGGGGAGGTTGGCGGTGTCGCGTACCTCGGGTTTCGTATTCTTTACGATTTTCTTTTCTTCGGCTTTGTTGCCGCAGCTTGTCATGTAGCCGGCCATGCCGCAGCAGATCATAAGCGCCATGCAGGCCAACATTAACTTTTTCATATTCAATTATTTAATTATTATTGCATAGGTTTGCGCACTCAGCTCTGAGCGCGGGTGGAATTGTGGAGAGAGCTGCAGCTTTTGCCTCGGGAGGCTGACGCTTTCCGCGCGAGTTTGCCGCTGAATCTGCAGGCATGGCCGGGCCGGAATTCCCCCTTGCCGAGCAGATTCTTCACGGCTATGAGGGCGATGGCCAGTCCGAGCAGGACCACAGTGATAAGGAATGTTTGCAGCATAGGGGCTCGCGTTTATTTCTTGCAAAAGTAATAAAACTTCTCCACACCGCCAAATCCTCTGCAAACAGCTCGCCCCCAAAAGCGAACGAACCCCTCAAAGCACCCTTTTCTCGCCCTCCTGGCACCCCTCTGCGGCGGGCAAACTGAAAAAATCGGGCCGAATATTAGGATGTGAACGAAAAAAACCGTACCTTTGGGAATTGTATTAAACAAGCTCTAAACATATCGAGAATCTGTAAAATCACTTATATGGAAGTAAAAGACCTTAAACCTGCCATTGTATGGCAAATTTTCGATGAAATCACAAAAGTGCCGCGGCCCTCATGCCACGAGGAGCAGATACGCAAGTTCCTCCTCGACTTCGCCAAGGCCCACGGCCTCGAGGCCAAAACCGACAAGGTCGGCAATGTTGTGATGAAAAAAGCCGCTACTCCCGGCCATGAGAACGCTCCCGTTGTTGTGCTTCAGGCCCACATGGATATGGTGGCCGAGAAAAACAACAATGTAAAACACGACTTCCTCAAGGATCCGATCGAAACTTATGTCGACGGCGACTGGGTGAAAGCTAAAGGCACCACTCTCGGCGCCGACAACGGTATCGGTATAGCCGGCGCTCTCGCCGCCCTTACCGACGACAAGCTTGAGCACGGTCCCCTCGAGGCTCTCTTCACTGTCAACGAGGAGATCGGCCTCGAAGGCGCTCAGAACCTCGGCGAGGGCATGATCGAAGGCAAGATTCTGATCAACCTCGACTCGGAAGACGACGGCGAGATCTTCGTGGGCTGCGCCGGCGGCATCGACACCACCGCTCTGTTCCACTATAACCGCTCTGTCTCCCCCGAGCATTTCCACTATATGAAGATTTCCGTGAGCGGCCTGCTCGGCGGACACTCCGGCTCCGATATCAACCTCGGACGCGCCAACGCCAACAAGCTCGTGGCACGCTTCCTCTTCGACTGCTCGCGCAAGTACGATATCTGCATGTCTGAATTCAACGGCGGCAACCTGCGCAACGCTATCCCGAGAGAGGCTTCCGCTGTCTTCGGCATCAACCATGAGATCAAGGCCAAGGTGCGCTCTCAGCTCGACAATTACATCAAGCAGATTCTCAAGGAGTACGAAGGCATCGAGCCGAGCATCGTCATTGAGCTCTCCGACGCCGAACGCCCCGATTTCTGCATGGACAGCGACACCACAGGCCGTCTCATCAAGGCTATATACTCCGCTCCTCACGGCGTTTACTCCATGAGCCGCGACATCCCAGGCCTCGTGGAGACATCCACTAACCTGGCTGCCGTCAAGATGCAGGACGACAATACTATCAAGGTGACAACCTCACAGCGCTCCTCCGTAGAGAGCCGCAAGGACGATATGGCCGGTCAGGTCGAAGCTCACTTCCTGCTCGCAGGCGCCGAGGTGAGCCACAGCGACGGTTATCCCGGCTGGGCTCCCAACATGAATTCCACTATCATGAAGCTTTCCGCCGAAGCCTACGAGGAACTGTTCGGCGTCAAGCCCGCCATCAAGGCTATCCATGCCGGTCTGGAGTGCGGCCTCTTCCTGGCCAAGAACCCCGACCTCGACATGGTCAGCTTCGGCCCGACCATGACCGGAGTCCACTCCCCCGACGAACAGCTCAATATACCCACGGTTGAGAAGTTCTGGCGGCATCTCGGGCTTACTCTGAAGAAAGTCGCCGGATTATGAGGCACAGGCGACCGCTGCTCTGCAGCGGAATCCTGGCCGCCGCGGTGCTGACTGTGGGTGCAGTATGCATGGCGCAGAACCATAAAGAGCAAGAGAACCGGCAGCTCAACTCGGTCTCCGACCTGATGAAAGCCGTCACCGACACTGTCCCGGTCTGGGCCAAGGATGTGGAGGAGATGACCGAGGAAGAGAAGGCTACCCGTTACACCACTCTCACCGACGACGACTTCCGCAAAGTCGCGGGGGAGCTCGGTGTGGAGGTCGCGGCCATCAAGGCGGTGGTCCGCATCGAGGCGGGTGCCAAGATGGAAGGCTTCTGGGCGCCGGGTGTCCCGGTGATCAACTTCGATCAGTCCATGTATAACCGTTCACGCGCCACTCGCTCGGTGAAGGCTCCGGCCTCGGAGAAGATCCCCTCGGGCATCGCGAGTGCCTACGGCCGCAAGGAGTGGTCGCAGCTCGTCGCCGCCCGCAAGCGCAACCTCGACAAGGCCAACATGGGCACCTTCTGGGGCATGTTCCAGATCGGCGGATTCAACTATAAGGTCTGCGGCTGCGCTTCGGTGCAGGAATTTGTGGACCGTATGTCCTACTCCGAGCTCGAACAGCTGGAACTCTTCGCCCAGTTCGTCAAAAACGGCGGACTGCTCGATGCTCTCAAGAATAAAAACTGGGCTGCGTTCGCCCGCCGCTACAACGGCGTTTCGTATGCCAAACGCGGTTACCACACCCGCATGGCGGCCGAATATGCCAAATTTAAGAAACAGACAAACGAATAATCTAACCTTGACTCGACTCCCGGCCGCGCGTCGGGGGTCTTTGCCATTTTTTTTAACCACATTCAAATGAAAATCACAGACCTGCAGCCTTCCCTTATCTGGAAGTGCTTCGATGAGATTACCAAAGTGCCCCGTCCCACCCATCACCTCGATAAGATGCGTGCTTTCCTGCTCGACTGGGCCAAACGCCACAATATAGACGCCGAGGCCGACGAGGTTGGCAATGTGCGTATGCGCAAGCCGGCCACTCCGGGCCACGAGAACGCTCCCGCCGTCATCCTCCAGGGTCATCAGGATATGGTGGCCGAGAAGCGCGGCGACTCCAGCCACGACTTCCTCAACGACCCGATCGAGACTATCGTCGACGGCGAATGGGTCAAGGCCAACGGCACGACTCTCGGCGCCGACAACGGCATGGGCTGCGCCGCCGCTATGGCTGTGCTGCTCGACGACTCACTCGTCCACGGCCCCATCGAGGCTCTCTTCACTGTCGATGAGGAGCAGGGCCTTATCGGTGCCAACGGCCTCAAACCGGGCTTCGTTACCGGCAAGATACTTCTCAACCTCGACTCCGAGGAGCACGGCCAGCTCGTGATCGGCTGCGCCGGCGGCAAAGTGACTGTCTGCACATTCCCCTACGGCACTGAGCCCGCTCCGGCCGGCCACATTTTCTTTGCCCTTCATCTGAACCACTTCAAGGGCGGCCACTCCGGCATGGAGATCGGCCTGGGCCGCGGAAACGCCAACCAGCAGATGGCCCGCTTCATCTGGGAGGCCAACGAGCGATTCGACCTCGTGCTCTCCACAATCGACGGCGGCGGTCTGGCCAACGCCATTCCGCGCGAAGCCAAGGCTATCGTGGGCGTAGCTGCCGAAAAAGCCGCTGACTTCGCCGAGTTCGCAAGGAAATACTCCGCCATGCTTTACGACGAGTTCCGTCTGGCCGAGGGCGCGGACTTCACATTCGAGGCCGAGGAGATAGCCTCTCCCGCCGAGATTATGGCCAAGGTCGACTCTGATAAACTCGTGGCTGCCATCTTCGCCACACCCAACGGTGTGCAGGGCATGTCGAACGCTGTGGAAGGCCTCATTGAGACCTCATGCAACCTCGCGAGCGTCAAGATGGTGGCTCCCGGCAAAATCGAAGTGACTGTGCATCAGCGTTCGTCGGTCGACAGCCGCCGCGACGAGATAGCCGACCGCATCAAGGCGCTCTATCAGATCATAGGCTGCACAGTCGATTTCGACGACGCTTATGTGGGCTGGGCTCCCAATCCCGACTCCAAGGTGCTCCGCGTAGCCGAGAGCAGCTATGAGGACCTCTTCGGTGAGAAACCTCGTGTTGAGGCTCTGCACGCCGGACTGGAATGCGGCCTCTTCCTCGAGAAGATGCCTGAGCTTGACATGATCTCTTTCGGCCCCACACTGAAAGATATCCACTCGCCCAACGAGAAAGCCAACATCGAGTCAGTGGCCAAGTTCTGGCGCTTCCTCTCCGAAATCCTCAAACGCCTTGCCTAACCACGAACCCTCGGCTCAATCTGAATCCTCCGGAGGAATCGGAATTCTCGGAGGAATCAGGATTCGTACCTTATTATAGGGTAAGCATCCGAAAACGCGTGGCTCTAATGCCGATGGTGGAATAACCTAAATATATCTAAGGGCTGCAAGCGACGTAAATATTCGCCTGCGGCCCTTAGTTGTTAAAAAACAGAATGTCGAACTGCAATGGACGGCATTCTGCTTACCTTGGCTGTTTACCATGGCTTAGCGGTCCCGGGATGCTTAATAGTCCGCAGGGTAGAGAGGTGGCGTGTTAAAGAATGTTAATAGGGGTGGTAAAATTGATAAATTAAGCTCGGCTGCAACACGGAA
>SFOK01000148.1 GCA_004552395.1 Bacteroidales bacterium
CTCGAAATGCTCGCCGGCAGCAGCCTCTTTCAGATTTGTGGGAGTGTCGCTTATACCGCCGCCATTCAGATACTTGTACCAGATCTTGGCGTGGGCGCGCTCATTGCCTGATGTCTCCTCGAATATCTGGGAGATCTGCACATAGCCGTCCTTTTTGGCCTGGCTTGCGAAATAATGGTATTTATTAGTTGCCATCGACTCGCCTGCGAAAGCTTCCTGAAGGTTCTTCTCAGTCTGTGTGCCTTTAAGGGAACGGGGAGCAGCGGGAGTCTCCGTGTCTTCTATAAGAGTCCAGGATACGGCTTTTCTACATTTCGGACATATCTCGGGGGGATTGGCGCCTTCGAAAATGTAACCGCAAACGTCACATTTGAATTTACTCATAATATTTGAAATTATTAGTTAATATGAATGAATAGAAAGAGGCGTCAGCTATGTCGGCCTCTTAATCTCCATAACAATCGTCGGGATATATTGTTCGGCGTTCACTGCCGAATGGGAAGCTTCACTTTTGCTCATTGGAAGAGGCAGCACGATGGATGCGAGAAACAGCCTATTGCGCTAACTGCCAGTGATATACAGCGCCCTGCGGGAAACACGGCATCCGCATTTTTCTCAATTGCGCGATTTTTATTAACTTTGCGCCCGTAAATAAAAGAAGTAAACAAGCAACATTATCCAGCAACCGCGCTCATCGGGAGCGCCGGAGATCAGTTTTTATCTATGAGTCTATTCAAGAAGCCGGACTTCCGCCCGGCGCTCGTATCGGCTTGCCGCAACTATAGCGCAGCCAAATTCCGCAGTGACCTTGTAGCCGGCATAGTGGTCGGCATAGTAGCCCTTCCTCTCGCCATAGCATTCGCCATAGCCAGCGGCGTAAGCCCGGCCGAAGGTCTCATCACAGCCGTGATCGGCGGCTTCATCGTCTCGGCACTGGGCGGCAATTCAGTGCAGATAGGAGGCCCGACAGGCGCATTTATAGTCATCATCTACGGCATCATACAGACTTACGGCCTGACAGGGCTCGCCATAGCCACATTCATGGCCGGATGCATACTTGTGCTGATGGGTCTGTTCCGGCTCGGAACAATCATAAAGTTTATCCCCTATCCCATCGTAGTGGGATTCACAGCAGGTATAGCGCTCACAATCTTCTCCACACAGATGCCCGACCTTCTCGGCCTCTCCATAAGCGAGAAGATGCCGGGCGACTTTCTGGGGAAATGGGGAGTCTATATAAGGAACATAGGCACGGCGCAGACGGCCACTATCATAGTGAGTGTGGTCTCGCTGCTTATCATAGTGCTCACACCGAAGATTTCCAAAAAGATTCCCGGCGCGCTCACTGCTATCATTGTGGTCACCGCCGGAGTTGCTCTCCTGCGCGAGCAGTTCGGTCTGGAAGGTATCGCCACCATAGGCGACCGGTTCGGAGAGATGACCGGGAGTCTGCCTCACGCCTCCGCCATAGGCATAAACATGATGTCGGTCAACGCGCTGCTCCCATCCGCCTTCACCATAGCGATGCTCGGTGCGATAGAAAGTCTGCTGAGCGCCACTGTGGCCGACGGACGCACCGGTGACCGCACCAACTGCAACACGGAACTCATAGGCCAGGGTGTGGCCAATCTCACCGTTCCGCTCTTCGGAGGCATACCTGTCACAGGAGCCATAGCGCGCACCATGACCAACATCACCAACGGCGGACGCACACCGGTGGCCGGCATCATCCATGCAATAGTATTGCTCGCCATTTTTCTCTTCGCAATGCCACTTATCAACATGGTGCCGATGGCTTGTCTGGCCGCCGTACTCGTGATGGTAAGTGTCAACATGAGCGGGTGGCGCACCATCTCAGGCATGATTCACAATCCCAAGAGCGACATCTCGGTATTGGTGGTCACTTTCCTGCTGACGGTGATCTTCAACCTCACCATCGCCATAGAGATCGGTCTGCTGCTCGCCATGGTGCTCTTCCTGCGCCGTGTCACAGAGAACACCACAATCAAGGAATACAGCGAACAGCTTGACGCCGCAGAAGACACCGATCTGAGGACTCACGAAGTGCTCGACCTCAAACCGGGAGTTTCAGTCTACGAAATCGACGGACCGTTCTTCTTCGGAGCCGCCACAAAATTCGACGAAGTGGTTCGCATGTCGCTGCAGGAGGCGCCTCTTGTGCGAATCATCCGCATGAGGAAAGTCCCCTTCATAGACTCCACCGGCATCCACAATCTTGAAATACTCATAGAATCGTCGCACAAGGAAGGTATCCACATTGTGCTCTCCGGCGTGCGCGACAACGTGCGCGAAGTGCTGAACCATGCCGGCGTGGACCGTCTGATAGGATCCGACCATATATGCGGACATATCTCCACCGCCGTGCGTGTGGCTAACGCGCTTGCGGTGGAGATACGCAGTCAGAAACCGGAAGCCGAATAAACGGCGCCATATCTCTGAAAGGACGACCCCAACTCACAAAATTCAGTGAAAGGCACAATTTGTGGGTTGGGGCCTAAATTTTCCTGTATTATCGCGATATTACAAAAGGGGTCAGCCGTTGACCGAGGGATCTATTCCCTCCATGAGCCCGAAAGAGGCTGT
>SFOK01000005.1 GCA_004552395.1 Bacteroidales bacterium
GTTCACCAAAGTGTTAGTTAAAAATATTGTAAAAGCTTAAGAGGCCTCCTCTGTAAGTAACAACTAAGATCCGGAATCCGGGCGGGCGCAAGGTCCCGGCGGATCCGTTCTCTTAAAAATCACTAAGAAATGGCTCATAAAAAAGGTGTCGGTAGTTCAAAGAACGGCCACGAATCAGAAAGCAAACGACTTGGTGTGAAGATATTCGGCGGCTCGAAATGCAAAGCCGGCAATATCCTCAAACGCCAGAGAGGCACTCAGCACCATCCCGGCCTGAATGTAGGCATGGGTAAGGACCACACTCTTTTCGCACTGGTAGACGGTGTAGTGGTATTCTCCACAGGAAAAGAGGGCCGCAAGTTTATCAACGTGGAGCCCCACGCTCTCTCGTAAGACTTCGCATACACACTCTCCAATCGAAAATTGACTCACACGGGAGCCGCGCACACCGCACGGCTCCTTTTATTTTGGGGCGGTCCTATGCTTTCTCGCCGATTTTCGTTATCTTTGCAGTCACATCCGCGACCATGGGAACAGCCGGCTACATACTAATCCTTCTGGCGTGTCTCCTCTGGGGCACGCTTGCCGGGTGGCGAAAGGGATTGCTCGGGCAGACCGGCAGTCTCCTCGGCATCTGTTTCGGCGCGGTGGGCAGCCGCATATTGCTGCCGGATTTCATGCCGGTGTTGGCAGGATGGCTCGGCAAGTCGGATTCGATAATCGACCCGCAGTACATGGTGGCTTCCGTGGCGTCGCTCATCATTGTGGCTGTGGCTTACGGTTTCTTCCTGCTCTGCGGCCTGGTGCTCAACCGTCTGCTGAAGATCCTGGCTGTGGAACCTATCGATTCAGTGCTGGGCGCTCTGTTCGGTCTGGCCAAATGGTGTTTCCTGATCAGTGTGGCCTACAATGCCATATTGGGTGTGAAGCAGGAGGGGGCGCTCTTAGACCTCTGCAAGTCGGGCGACGGCAATCCGGTGGAGCTCGTGATGTGGATGGCTCCGGCTGCGATAGGCTACGACAGTCCCGACGAGCTAATCCACCTGCAGCAGCTTGAGGAGGCCCGCAAAATTTCGGCCGTTCCCGGGCAACAGAAGCGCACCGCGGAGTGTTATCATATATGCGCATATATCACTGAAATTTCGTAAGCAGTCGACGGGCTTATTTAAGAGCTAATATTCGCTGATTACAAAGACTTACTTATCACTGAAAGATCTTAAAATACGATATGCTGAAAATTGAGAATCTACATGCCGAGATAGCCGGCAAAGAGATACTGAAAGGGATCAACCTCACGGTGAATGCCGGGGAGGTTCATGCCATCATGGGCCCCAACGGATCGGGCAAGAGCACACTCTCTATGGTGCTGGCGGGTAATCCGGCTTACACCGTGACCGAGGGTACGGCCGAATTTTTCGGCAAGGATCTGCTGGCCATGCCTCCCGAGGTGCGCAGCCACGAGGGGCTCTTCCTCGGCTTCCAGTACCCGGTCGAGATCCCGGGTGTATCGATGGTCAATTTCATGCGCGCGGCCATAAACGAACGCCGCAAATATCTGGGGGAGCCGCCCATGAGCGCCACTGAGTTCCTCAAGCTCATGAGGGAGAAGCGCGCTGTGGTGGAGCTCGACAACAAGCTCGCGTCGCGTTCGGTCAACGAGGGTTTCTCGGGTGGCGAGAAGAAGCGCAACGAGATTTTCCAGATGGCTATGCTCGAGCCGCGCCTGTCGATTCTCGACGAGACCGACTCAGGCCTCGACATAGACGCCCTGCGTATTGTGGCCGGCGGTGTCAACAAGCTGAAGACCTCGCAGAACGCCACTATAGTGATCACGCATTATCAGCGCCTGCTCGATTATATCAAGCCCGATGTGATACATATCCTCTACAAGGGACGGATCGTGAAGACGGCCGGTCCGGAGCTTGCCCTCGAGCTCGAAGAGAAAGGCTACGACTGGATCAAGGAGATGGCCGACAAAGATTAAGACGCTGACCAAGACGCCGACAAAGATTAAGACGCTGATTAAGACGCCGACTAATCACACCTAACACTCACAGAATCAATGGAAAGCAATCCGCTGCTTCAATATATAGAGCTGTACAAGGCTAACCGCGAGCTTCTGGACAGAGGCTCGGCTCCGGCCATGAACGCTCTGCGCTCCCGGGCCTGCGGGATCCTGGAATCCTGCCGCCTGCCGCGCAAAGGGTCAGAGAACTATGAGCACACCGACCTGGACGCCATCCTGGCGCCGGACTACGGTGTGAACGTGGCCCGCGTGCCCATGAAGATCAATCCCGCCGAATCGTTTAACTGCCGGGTGCCCAACATGAGCACGTCGCTCTTTTTCCTGCTCAACGACGCTTTCGCGGCCACGGACCTGAGTCTGCGCAAGATGCCCGAAGGGGTGCTGTGCGGCTCCCTGCGCGAGATCCTCAAGAGCCACCCCGAGGTGGCCCGCTACTACGGATCGGCCGCCGAACCGGAGAACCCGCTCGTGGCTCTCAACACATTGCTGGCGCAGGACGGCTTCGTGGTGTATCTGCCCGACGGAGTGCAGCTCGAGCGTCCCATACAGCTCATCAACATACTCAAGAGCGAGATGCCGCTGATGGCTCCGAGGAGGATACTCGTGGTGGCCGGACGCGACGTGAAGGCGTGTGTGCTTGTGTGCGACCACACGCAGAATCAGGAGCAGGATTACCTATCGCTGAGCACGGTGGAGATAATCTGCGGTCCGTATTCACGCATAGACTATTACGATCTGGAGGAGTCGTCGCCGCGCACTCAGCGACTGACGGCGCTCTATGCAAAACTTCAGGAGGGGGCCGACCTGCTTGTGGACGGCATAACGCTCCACAACGGCACCACACGCAACGAATATTACGTCACGACCTGTGGCGAGCATTGCCGTCTGGAGCTTCTCGGCATGGGTATCCTCAACGGGACACGCCGACTGGAAACTTACTCTCTGCTGCGCCACGAGACGCCGCGCTGCAAGAGCAACGAGCTGTTCAAATATGTGGTCGACGACGAAGCTGTGGGCTCCTTCTCCGGCCGTATCTACGTGGCTCCGGGGTCGGTAAAGACCGAGGCTTATCAGGCCAACCGCAATATTGTGGGTCAGCCGTCGGCGCGGATGTTCTCCAAGCCGCAGCTCGAGATCTACAACGACGATGTGAAGTGTTCCCACGGCACGGCCATAGGCCAGCTCGACGAGAATCAGATATTCTATATGCGCAGCCGCGGACTGAGCGAGGAGACGGCCCGGACGCTTCTCAAGCAGGCGTTCATGGCCGATGTCATAGACGGAGTGCGTCTGCCCTCGCTGCGCGACCGTCTGCGCATGCTTGTGGAGATGTGGTTCTCGGGCAAAGGGGCCGACTCCGCTTGCGCCGGATGTAACCCCGAGGAGCAGAGTGCCGACGGGTGTAGGCTGTAAAATAATTGACTGTGATGGCTTACGATGTAGAAAAAATACGCGAAGAGTTTCCTATACTCCGCCGGCAGATAGGCGGACGACCGCTTGTGTATCTGGACAACACGGCTACGTCGCAGACACCCGAGAGGGTGGTGCGGGCCGTGGTCGACGGCTACGAGCAGCGCAAGGCCAATGTGCACCGCGGTGTGCATACGCTTTCGCAGGAGGCCACTGACCGGCAGGAGGAGACCCGCCGCAAGGTACGCGATTATATTAACGCCGCATCGGAGCAGGAGATAATCTTCACTCGCGGAACCACCGAGGGTATCAACCTCGTGGCCTCGTCGTTCGGATCGCTTCTTCCCGAAGGATCCGAGATTATACTGACCGTGATGGAGCACCACGCCAATATCGTGCCCTGGCAGCTTCTTGCCGAGCGCAGAGGGCTGACAATCAAGGTGGTGGATGTCGACGGTCCGCAGGGAGTGCTCAATCAGGAGCAGTACCGCAGCCTTTTCAACGAGAAGACCTCCATGGCCGCTTTCTGCCATGTGAGCAATGTGCTCGGCACCGTGAATCCCGTGAAAGAGATGATAGCATACGCGCACCGGGCCGGTGTGCCCGTGCTTGTGGACGGCGCTCAGGCGTCGCCTCACATGGCCATCGATGTGAGGGATCTGGACTGCGATTTCTACGTCTTCTCGTCGCACAAGATGTACGGACCCACGGGCGTGGGCGTGCTCTACGGCAAGGAGAAATGGCTCGAGAAGATGCCTCCGTATCAGGGTGGCGGCGAGATGATCAAGCATGTGGCCTTTAGCGGAACGACCTTTGCCGACCTGCCGTTCAAGTTCGAGGCCGGGACGCCCGATTTTGTAGGCATAGCCGCCCTTTCGCAGGCTCTCGATTTTATAGGGGAGCTCGGTATCGAGGCGATAGGGAGCCACGAAAGAGAGCTCACGCGCTACACACAGGAACGCCTGCTGAACGACTTCGAGGGGATAAGGCTGTTCGGCACGGCGCCCGAGAAAGGTGCGGTGATCAGTTTTCTGTATAAGGATGTGCATCCATACGATGTGGGGCTGCTGCTTGACAAGATGGGAGTGGCCGTGCGCACCGGTCATCACTGCGCGCAGCCACTGATGGACCGCCTGGGAATACCCGGCACAGTCCGCGCAGGGTTCGGAGCCTACAATACACGGGAGGAGTGCGATATGTTCCTTGCCGCCCTCCGCCGCATTCTCCCTTTTTTCGGTTGAATCGGCGCGGGAAATCGCAGGCTCTTAGCCTTCGGACTGAAAAATTGCGCTTGGATTTTCAGAGGGGGAGGGGACGGGCGAGTTCCAGGAAATCGGCCCACTCCTTGGCGGATCCTTTGTAGACGTTGAGGTCAACATCGCCCTGAATACCGTCGACACGGCCTGTGTGGGAGTATTGCCAGAAGCGCCATTCGGCATCGATAGGCTGCTGGGTGAACGAGCAGATCCAGAGCGGATGGCCCGCGTAGGCATTGCGCAGGAACTGATTGTAACCGTCCTTGTTGGTATAGAAAGTGACCGTGAGGCCGCGCAGGTTCAGATAATCGATCATCTCTTCCACATTGCGGATTATGACGTCGGGGTCGACACCTTCGGGGTTACCCTCGTCCTCCAGATCTATGACCACGCCGAGCTCCGGGATACGCCCGTTGAGCGCGTGGTAAAGGTTCACGGCCTGTTCGATACCCTGCTTGTCGTAGCGGAAGAAATGATAAGCGCCCACAGCGAGGCCGGCGCGGCGGGCTTCGTCGAAGTTGCGCTCAAACATGGCGTCGCGGAAGGTCTCGCCCTCGCTTGCCTTTATGAACACGAATTCCATGCCCGCTTTGCGCACCTTTTCGAAATCGATCTCGCCGTTGTGGGAGGAGACATCGATCCCTTTCACCTCGTAGGCCGAGACATCGACCGGAGGTATATCTTTCCTCTTGTTCCAGACATAGAGACACGCATATACAAGCGCAGCCGTCACTATCAGAAAGAGTACGGCTACGAGATAATCCTGTGGTCTGCGGTGTACAATTCTCATGGTCTGCGAAGAGGGGAGGAGCTTCGGTGCGGGCTCACTCCGGAATAAATTCGGGCACTTTGCCAACAGATTTTTTAATTCTGTTGACTGATGATCAATACGGATGCGCAGGATGCTATACCCTCCATCCTGCCTGTGAAACCGAGGTGCTCGGTAGTGGTGGCTTTTACGGAAATATCCTCGACCGGACATCCGATCACGCCGGCGAGTACGCGGCGCATCTCCTCGATATGAGGGCCGATTTTGGGCTGCTGGGCTATGATAGTTATGTCGGCGTTGCCAAGATCCCACCCCTTTTCGCGGATGAGCTGCATCACGCGGGCAAGTAGCTTTTTGGAGTCGGCCCCCTTGTAGGCCGGATCTGTGTCGGGGAAGTGGAAGCCAATATCGCGGAGGGCTGCGGCACCGAGCAGGGCGTCGCAGAGGGCGTGGATGGCCACATCGGCGTCGCTGTGGCCGTCGAGACCGAGGGGATAGTCGATCTTAACACCGCAAAGCCAGAGCTCGCGCCCCTCTCGGAGGGCGTGGACATCGTAGCCGAAACCGGTACGGAAGCCGGGCTTGCTCATATACTTGCAGCACATATTGATTGAACGAATAGAGATACTGTAGGGTAGAGGAGGTTCTGTCAAAAGGTGAGTCCCTGTCAGGTAGAGGAGGGCCGGGGATTATTTGCGGCGTTTGCCGAGGAGGTCACGCAGGCCGTCCATGTCGAACGAGAGTGTGAAGCGGAGGGTCTGGTCGAGAGGCGAGTTCTGCGCAGTGGCTATCATATATGAAGCGTCGAGACGGACCACATTGAGCGAGAATCCGGCGCCGAGGCCGAAGTAGCTGCGGCCGCCCTTGCTCTCGTTCTCGTAGTAGTAGCCGAGACGGGCGAAGAACTGCTGGTTGTAGGCGTACTCGGCGCCGAGGGACCAGTTGATCTCCTTCAGTTCCTCACTGGCGCCGCCGGGAGCGTCGGTGAAGCTCTTGAAGATGCCCGTGATGGGCGACATGTTCTCCCAGTCGTCGAGAGCCTTCTCGTATTCTTCCTGACCTTCGATGGTCTCCATGTCGTAGTCTTGCGAGCGGGGCTTTGTGGGCACCAGGAGCTTGTTGAGGTCCACACCGAAAGCTATGGTCTGATAGTCGGCCACGGGGAACATGAAGTTGGCGCCGAGGCGGAGGTTGGTGGGGAGGAAAGCGTTGTTGGTGCCGTGGTTATAGCTCACTTTCGTACCGATATTGGAGATGTTGAAGCCCCATGCGAACTGGCACTCGTTGCGGCCGATCATGGGATAAGTGACGTAGTAACCCGAGATGTCGGCTGCGAAAGCGGAGGCCGCTGTGGTCTCTTCGCCGGAGTAGGCGTCGTTGTAGCTGAGGTCGGAGAGTATATAGCGGAGCACCACACCCATGGAGAATTTCTCCGAGAGTTTGCGGGAGTAGCCCAGGTCGAAGGCGAGCTCGTAGGGGTTGATAGTCTGGATAGTGTTGCCGGAATCGTCGTTGCTTGTGACCTCACCCAACGAGAAATAGCGGAAAGAGGCCGAGAGGGCCTGATTGTCGCCCTGACCCAGCTTCCAGTATCCCGAGAGGTCCGCCAGGAAGATGTCGTTGACGAGTTTTCGGAGCCAGGGGGTGTAGCTGATACCGAGGCCGCCGCTGCTGTAGCCGAAAGCATACTTGGCGGGGTTCCAGAACTGAGAGTTGATGTCGGGATCGGTGGCGGCGCCGAGCTGTCCCATACCGGTGGAGCGGGCGTCGGGGGCGATACCGAGAGTGGTGACACCGGTGTTTACCGGGTTGAAGTCGTTGTCCTTGATATCATAGTCGTCGGCCATCGCAGTGGGGCAGAAGAGCGCGGCTGCTATAGCGAAGGTACATGTGATTCTTGTGATGTATGCTTTGGAACTCATAATCGGGTATATCTTTTTAAGAAACGCGCCCCGGGCATCTTTATTGCGTATTGCCCGGGTAGCGGGGAAAGGACTGCGGATGCCGGAGCCGCCGCGCTTATACTCCGACATAATGACGTCTTGTGCCGTTTTGTGCCGTTTTGAAAAAAAATCGGGATATTTTTTGTGAGAAGTGGTTGGAAGTTATCTGAATTTTTTATTAACTTTGCGATTAATCTACGGCGAGAGAAGCAAAAGAGGTTAAAGGGCAGAACCTTGGGATACCTTTCCGCTATCTCCCGCAGATATTGAGTTAGTTACGGGAATTGTCGGCTGCCGGCCGATCGGTTCCTAAATATGTCACTTAATCAGAGTGTTATTATGAAGAAATCTTTACTTTTTGCCTTTTTGGCAGGCGCTACAGCCCTTTCAGGCACTGCAGCGGTTAAAGTCACCCTCACCAAGCCCGGCACAATCGGCGCGCAGGTTAACGAACCGTGCAGTTTCTTTGTGAGCCTCCGCAACCAGGGCGATGAAGTCACCAAGGTCAAATTCGGTGTCACAGTGGGTGCCGGCGAGGAATTTTTTGTAGATGTCGAGCCCGCAATTCCGGTGGCTACAGGCGCTTACGCTCCTTTCGAGATCGCTATCCCGGCACAGACCGAGGAAGGCTCTACGGTTGTGGCTGTGCGTCCCGTGGAGGTCAACGGAGAGGAATATGCCGGCAAGACGGTCAACGGCAATCTCGAGGTGAAGGAGTTCTCACCCCGTGTGATCCCCTTGATGGAGGATTACACCGGCACATGGTGCGGTTTCTGCCCCCAGGGATTTGTGGTTATGGAGCGTCTGCACCAGTCTTATCCCGATAAGGCTCTCCTTATCGCATACCACAACGGTGATCCTATGGCAGTTTCCGGCCTTTACAGTCCCTCGTCAGTTTCAGGCTATCCTTCGCTGTTCCTCAACCGCTCAAGCGTGAATGCCGCCGGCAACACGGTGGCCAATGCTATGGTGAAGTCCAACGAGCCGGCCGACGTGCTCGTGAATGTGGATGCATCGTGGGCCGACGCTGACAATTGCGACATGAATACCAAGGTGACCCTCACTTTCACCAAAGAGGTGGTTGAGGGCGACTACAGAGTCCAAATTTTCGTTATTGCCGATGATCTGACAGGCACTACCAGCAGCTGGAAGCAACATTCGTATTACGGCGATCCCACAAACTCCTATGGAGTCTATGGCAAGCCCGGTTTCATCGATCCTCTCTGGGATCAGTTCATTGAGAACGAGTGGCTGAACCTCGTCTTCAACGATGTATGCGTAGCCGACCAGATCAAGACCCGCAAGGATTACGATGCTTCAGTTCCCTATGCCGAGGCCAAAACACCCGTTGTAAAAGAGTATCTCTACAAGAACCTCAACAAGGTGAATGAGTCCGGCGGCAATACTCCTATTATCCAGCATCCCGACAAGGTTAAGCTCGGCGCCGTGGTTGTGGACAAGCAGAACAAATTTGTGAACTGTGGTTTCGCAAAGGTGCAGGCTTACAATCCCGGCAGCGTGAATACAGTGACAGACGGAGACGCCAACGCACCTAAGGAATATTACAATCTTCAGGGTGTAAAAGTAAACGGCGAGAATCTGACTCCCGGTATCTACATCGTGCGTCAAGGCCGAAAGGTCAGCAAAATCGCTGTGCGCTAATTAATTGAAATCCAGAGTAAACCGGAGAGGGTCTTATCCGAAGGCCTTCTCCGGTAACATTACAACTCCGGCGGCTTTTTTGCGCCGGAAGCGATAATTCCAAGACGGTCAGGCCCGGCGCCCGGTCGCTCGCTTAAATCCGATATCCTAAACAAGAACATCATCATGAGACTGAAAATTCTTACTTTCATTCTGGCCTTGGCCGCTCCTCTGCTTATGAAAGCTGAGGTGCCTTCGATACAGCTCGCCAACATGAACGGCGAGAAGGTGAACACAGCATCGCTCGAGGCTCCCGGTCATCCCGTTGTAGTGAGCTTCTTCGCTACATGGTGCAAGCCGTGTATCCGCGAGCTCACAGCCATAGCAGATCTCTATCCCGACTGGCAGGACGAGACCGGCATGGAGCTCATAGCCGTATCTATCGACATAGCGCAGGACGAGGCTAAAGTCCGTTCGCTCGTTGAATCCCACGGATGGGAGTACGCCGTATGGCTCGACCAGAATTCTGAATTCCTCAAGGCAGTAGGAGGTCAGGCAGTGCCTTATGTGCTTCTTATAGCTCCCGACGGCAAAGTGGTCTATAACCACATGGGCTATCAGGACGGTCAGGAGAATGCTCTCTACGAGGAGATAAAGAAGGTGGCCAACAAATAAATCCTACAACGGATTACCCGGCCCGGCCGGTAATCACATAAAGCTCTAAGTTCACCAACCTGACATTATGAAGAGATTTCTCACAGCAGCAGCCGGTCTGTTAGCTTTCGGATTCGGCATGCAGGCTTTCGACGCCGAGATTCTCGGGAGTAAGGTGGAGTTCCACGGCTCCCTGCAGACCGATATGCTGTTCCCGGAAAAGGACGACGCTATCGGATCAAAGACGGACAACGGCAAGTTCAACACAAACACTTATCTGGATCTCTGGGCGCAAGGTACGCAGTGGTCGGCCGGTTTCCGTCTGGAGTATCTTGAACATCCTCTGCCCGGTTTCGACGATCCGGGCTTCAAGGGGTGGGGCGTGCCTTATTTCTACATCAAGGGGCGTCCGGTCGACGGCCTGGAGATCACGGCCGGCGATTTCTACGAGCAGTTCGGCTCCGGAATTGTGTTCCGTGCTTATGAGGACCGTGCTCTGGGCATCGACAATGCCGTCCGCGGCGGACGTGTGCGTGTCACCGCTATTAAAGGCGTTACCTTCAAGGCTTTGGCTGGTTTTCAGCGCCGCTACTGGTACTGGAGCACCCGCTACATGACGGCCGGCGCCGACATTGAGGCCGACCTGAGCCAGTGGTGGAAAAGTCTGGCCAAGTCGCAGTGGCGCTGGACTTTGGGCGGCAGCTGGGTCTACAACCGTCAGCCCGAGCCCGATCCAGCCATCATGGTGCCCGGCGAGAATCTGAGACTCAACACGCCGCGCAATGTGAGCGCTTTCGACGCCCGCACGCAGCTGAGCTACAAGGGCTTCAACCTCTATGGCGAGTGGGCCCACAAGAGTCAGGACCCGTCGGAAGACAATAACTTCACATACAAGGCAGGCAACGCCGCCATGCTCTCTTTAGGCTGGAACGGCGGTGGCAAGACTTTCCTGGTGCAGGCACGCCGCAGCGACAACATGGCTTACCGCTTCGACCGCACCGCATCGGGCAACTCCGGCTTCATCAACAACCTGCCGCCGTTTACCACACAGCACACTTACACTCTGCCGTCGCTCTATCCGTATGCCACACAGCTTGCGGGCGAGTGGGCGTTCCAGGGCGAGGCTGCGGTGCTCTTCAAGCGCCACACACCGCTCGGCGGCCGCTACGGCACGCGCCTCAAAGTCAACGCTTCGCTGGCTTACACGCTGCCCCACGCCGACAAGTCGATGCCTTTGGGCAGCAACGGCGCCTCCAACGCGTTCTTCAAGACCGGCGACCTCATCTACCGCGACGTCAACGTGACGGTAGAGAAGCGACTCAGCCGTCCGTTCACCCTCACCCTGATGTATATGAACCAGTTCTTCGACAAGGCTGCCATACAGGGCGAAGGCGACAGAATCCACGCCAATATCTTCGTGGCCGACGGCCGCTGGACCATATCGCCCAAGTATGTGCTTCGCGCCGAGCTGCAATATCTGAACACCAAGCAGGACGACCGCGACTGGCTCGACGGTCTGGTGGAATTCACGTTTGCGCCTCACTGGACTCTGGCTGCCAGTGACCTCTGGAATGTGGGTCGCACCAACACGCACTATTATAACTTCGGTGTGACAGGCTCGTTCGGCCCGCAGCGATTCACTGTCTCCTACGGTCGTACACGCGCCGGTTTCAACTGCTCCGGCGGTGTTTGCCGTTGGGTACCCGCAACCCGAGGCTTTGCAATCGGCTATAATTACTCCTTCTGATCCCTGACAAGTATGAAAAGTAAATTCGCACTTATATTAGCCGGCGCAGCAGCGCTTTCATGCATGACCGCCTGCGACGACATAAACGAAGCCGACCGTTTCGTCCCGGTTCAGCCCGTGGAGAGTAACCGCACTGTGCTTCTGGAGGATTACACCGGCCAGCTGTGCCGCAACTGTCCCGAGGCTCACGAGATTATCGAGGGCCTGGAGAAGCAGTACGGCGACCGTTTCATAGCCGTGAGTATCCATGCCGGCAGCTTCGGTGTGGCAGCCGGTTCGTCGACTCTCTTCGAGGGCCTGATGCAGCCGCAGGGCACCGGTATGGCCGACAAGCGCGGCATCACTGAATATCCACAGGGCGTGATCGACGGCGGTAAGCCGCTCGGACGCTCGGCGTGGGCGGCTGCTGTCCTCTCGGCTCTCGAGATACCCGCCACCTGCGAGATCTCAGGCAGTGTGACCTACACCGGCTCCGATGCCACCATAGCCATCGACCTTCTTCCCGGCGAGAGTTTCCACGGCAAGATCGGCATGTGGGTGGTCGAGGACAACATTGTCTCCATTCAGCAGAAC
This sequence comes from Bacteroidales bacterium, assembly GCA_004552395.1. Lineage (GTDB taxonomy): Bacteria > Bacteroidota > Bacteroidia > Bacteroidales > Muribaculaceae > Lepagella. The sequence continues at coordinate 12,020 of SFOK01000005.1, forward strand.
GGCGCGCAGCTCGTGATGCAGTACACTCACAACAATGTGTGGCGCGGATCCGTCACTCCCGACGTCTGGGGCGAGGATGTGAGCGGCAACCTCGGAGAGAAAGAGGAACTGGCCTTCAACTATACGCTCGACAAGACGTGGAAGCCTGAAAACTGCAAGCTCGTGGTGTTCGTGACAAACAACAACGGAGACTATATGCAGGCAGCATCTATCCCTTTTAAAGCCGCTGAATAATACTCACGGAAAATAAGATTACATTTACCGGAATGCGGACCAAAAATTGCTTCGGTTTGCAGATACCAAAATAAATTTATAATTTAGAGCCTCCTAAATAAGCGGAGGCTCTTTTCGTTTGCCACCTTCGGAAGGTCCGGCACGAACGATCACGAAGCACCCGATAAGGGAAGCCGGCAGCTCTTGGAGAAAAGCCCGGCGGACCATCTAAAGGAGGCCCGCAGGTTCCGGGAGAGAGATCCGGCAGCGCGGCTAAACCATAGAAAATCACTAAAATAACATGCATATGAAGAAAATCTTTACTCTTTTGGCTGTTTCAGCTATGGCATTCGGCGCTTATGCCGACGACCTCACTGTAGAAACCGACGGAACTCTCACCGACAACGGTTCTACAATCCTCTTCAACACAATGAAAGAGGCCGACTTTCAGCTCGGTATGGCTAATGTGGGAGGTTTCGTGAAAGTGACTTCCAATGTAGACGATAAGGAAGTCTCGGTGAAGTTCACTGCAGCTGCCGACAACCCTGATGTTGTCCAGATGTGCACCACAAAGTGCTACGATGCCGCTCCCGGCAAAGTCCTGGAGGAGAACGTGACCCTCATGGAAGAGGAGCAGCTCTCCATGGTTATCGACGCCCGCTGGATGCCCGCCACTGATGTTCGTACCTACAAGGCAGTGCTCGAGATCTTCGACGGCGGCGCAGCCTTCAAGACCTACAACATCGTGATGACAAACGATCCCAACTACTCAGGCGTGACCAAGCTGACAGCCGACGGCGCTTTCCGTGTCAACGGCAAGACAGTGACCTGGACCGGCAAAGCCGTGCCCGGCACCATGAGCGTCTACACTGCCGACGGCCGCCTTGCAGGCAGCTACAACCTGACTTCGGCATCCGGCAGCCTGACGCTCGACCTCGCTCCCGGCCTTTACATCTGGTCGGCCGCAGGCACCACAGGCAAAGTGCTCATCGGTAAATAAATACCTCGCTGATCCTTACACAGAGGCTGCGTCCACGCGGAAGCCGGGATGCAGCCTTTGCTTTTGCGAGGAAGCGAGAAGAACGGAGGACACAGTGCAGTCGGAAGAATTGGAATTCGCGGAGCTGAAAAGACAGGAAAAGAGTGAAGGAACGGACAGAGAATCGGCCGTAGAGTCGATTAGCGAAGGGAAAGTGCCGATAATTCTCAAAATTTTTGTAATTTTGTGAAAAATCTGAAAGCATGAAGGAAAGAATACTACTCTGCCTGGCTCACATGTCCGGCCACGAGATGGATTATATAAAAGAAGCGTTCGACCAGAATTGGGTTGTTCCACTGGGCCCCAATGTCAACGGATTCGAAGATGACCTCGCCAAGTTCGTGAATCATCGCGAAGGCGCCGCGCCGCTCAGCAAAGAGGTGGTGGCTCTTTCGGCAGGCACAGCCGCCGTGCACCTCGGCCTGATAGGCTGCGGCGTGAAAGCCGGCGACGAAGTGCTCGTGCAGTCTTTCACCTTCTGTGCCTCGAGCCATCCGGTCACATATCTCGGTGCCACGCCCGTGTTCGTGGACTCCGAGCCCGAGACCTGGAACATGGACCCCGAACTGCTTGAGGAGGCTATCAGGGACCGCATGGCCAAGACCGGCCGAAAGCCCAAAGCGATTGTCCCCGTGGCACTCTACGGCATGCCCTACAAGATCGACCGCATTCTGGAGATAGCCGACCGTTACGGTATACCCGTGGTCGAGGACGCCGCCGAGGGATTCGGCTCGCGTTTCGACGGTCAGGTGCTCGGCACCTTCGGCCGCTACGGCGTGCTGAGCTTCAACGGCAACAAGATGATAACCACCTCAGGCGGCGGTGCGCTCATTTGCGCCGACAAGGCCTCCAAGGACAAGATCATGTGGTACGCAACCCAGGCCCGCGAGAGCTATCCCTACTATCAGCACGAGGAGATAGGCTACAACTACCGCATGTCGAATATCTGCGCCGGCATAGGCCGCGGCCAGATGACTATCCTCGACGAGCATATCCGCCACCACAGGCATGTGCAGGAGCTCTATTGCGAGCTCCTCGCCGATGTAAAGGGCGTCACCATGCATCAGGCGTCCTCGCCCAAGTTCGAATCCAACTACTGGCTCTGCGCCGCCACACTCGATCCCGCGCTGAAGATAAAAGGGCAGGAGGATGCTTACAAGACCGTGATTACGGGCGCTGTGGGCGGAGCTGCAGGCGTGATCCACGCTGCATCCACAGCCACCACCGACTGCCAGCCCAACGCTAATGTGGAGGCTCTGCGCATGGCTCTCGACCGCGCCAATGTGGAGGCCCGTCCGCTCTGGAAGCCGATGCACCGTCAGCCCGTCTACGCCTCCAGTCCCGCCTATGTCAACGGTGTGAGCGAGAGCCTGTTCAAGGTGGGTATTTGTCTGCCCGCCGGCCCCTGGGTCACCGACGAGCATGTCCGCTACATCGTCGACTCGATCAAGACCGCCATAGAATAAGTCCCCGGCTGTCCCTTCCTCTTTTGCAACTCCCTGCCCCTCCTCCGTCAGTATGAAAGAGACAGAGAATAAACCCGTCGGCGCCACCGGCCTTGCGCTCTATCACTGCACGCCGGAAAGCGGCATACGTCCCTCGCAGTTCGATGAAGACAGCTACATCCATTTCCTGTGCGAGAAAGGGAGCGTGCGCTTCGTCCTTAATGGCCGCAGTTTCATGGCCGAAGCCGATACTCTCGTGATCTGGCAGATGGGGCGTGATGTGTCCGAAGTGGAATATTCGCCCGATTTCGAGGCTACAGCTGTGGTGGCGTCCAGAGAGTTCCGCCGTCAGTTCAAACCCGACATGCCCTGGGATGTGAGGCGCTTCATCTATCTGAAGCTCCATCCCGCTTTCAGACTCGACGCCGAAGGACTCGCCCTGTGCCGCGAAGATCTCCGGCTGTTGGAGCGTCGTCTCGTCTATACGGGTATATTCAGCCGCGAAATCCACGGACGCGCCATGCAGATCTTCCTCTTCGACCTTTGGCGCATCTATTACCGTGAGCTCGACGCCATGGCGATAAATGACACCGCGGCCGCAGCCTTCTTCCGCTTTCTCGAGCTTGTGCAGCAACATTGCCGCGTCGAACACGAAGTGGCCTTTTATGCCGGCCTCCTCTGCATCACACCCAACTACCTCTCCGAACTTTGCCGCAAGATGACCGGCTATCCGGCGTCGGGATGGATCAATTACTACGCCATTGCCGAAGTGAAGAAACTGTTTGCGGACCCTTCGCTCTCCCTTGCCGACATTTCAGCCAAAATGCATTTCAGCAACCTGTCGCATTTCACACGGTTTGTGAAACGCCTTACGGGCCTGACACCCAGCGAATACCGCAAGCGCAGCCAGTTGTGAGACCATACTGCGGGCTTTTAACATTTAATTAGGGTTAACGGTGAAAAAGTTAAATTCACGTTAAACTCCGAAAACCGACTAAACCGATAGCTTTTTCTCAGGTCAAAGGAGCGTAACAAGAATTTAAAACGAACAAAATAACACAGATGATTATGAAAAGGAAAACACTGGGCCTGGCCCTTCTCGTCGTGACCGCTTTCGCAATGCCCTCATTCGCTCAGAACAGTGACACTCCCGACGTTAATACAAAGGTATGCACCGAAAACCCCGTCTGCAAAGACAAAGGCGTGCGCCCCTGCGATCTCTGCGAGTTCTCCGGTCTTGACCTCACCGATTCTCAGAAATCCGAACTGCAGGCTCTGCAGGACAAATATATGAAGAAGGCCGGCGAGTCGAAGAAAGAGTTCGACAAGCAGAAGCGCGACAGAGCTAAAAAAGACCGCGAAGCCATGCGCAAGCAACGCGAGGCCGACAAAAAGGCTTATCTCGCTGACGTCAAGAAGATTCTCGGCCCCGAGAAATATGTGGAGTTCCTTGAGAAGAACTACAACCCGCGCCCCGATGGCAAGAAGATGATGCGCAAACAAGGCCGCCCCGAAGGTCCTGAGTTTCAGAAAGGCGTAAAGCAGAGCAAGCGCTTCGACAAGAACGCCAAAGCCGGCAAAGGCAAGAAATCAGGCCGCAAAGGCGGTGGCAACAAGGAGTATTCCTCCAAGTAAAAAACTTTCGATCTGCCGAATCTCTCTTCGCGAAGGCGGCTCTCCGCAACGTGAGCCGCACATTCCAAAAAAAGAACAGTTACAGCAAGAGTTAATATTTGTTTCATTTAGGTAAATTAGTTAGTAATAAGTTTTTTAGAGCAACGTAAAATTTAGTAGACTTCAAAAGTTGTGTAGGTTAACGAAAGCCTCGGAGATCGTGGAGATTTCCGAGGCTTTGTTCTTTGGCGCATAGGCCGGGAGCGCCCGAAGGGGTTGCCTGAATTTCGGTTCGCGCTGCTAATTTTTCGGTTTATGCCGAGTCGGAGTCTATCCGTGGCCTGAAAAGTCCACGCAGTCTCTTTTCGACCTTGCGCCTAAGCGGATTTTTTGCTACTTTTGCATGTATTTTTAGCCACATGAGAAAGTTTCTATTTTCAGCGGGCTCTCTGATGCTCGCGTGCTGCATACTCGCAGGCTCCGGTTCCTGCGGCCGAAGCTCCGATGCCGACTCCGAATCCGCCGCCCCTAAGCAGGCGGAAAGCTACGACCTCTCCGATATCAAACGCACTCCCTCGTCGGTGCCCATACCCCAGGGCCCGCGCTACCACGACCATATCCGCGTCAACAACATAGGCCACCTCTGGGAAGTCTTCAACGATAGCAACAAGTACCAGTATGCCTACGCCGAGAAACTCGGTATAGAGCCGGTGCGCTCGCTCCGCAACGCCTATTTCGCCCGCCGTCCGCTCATCAGGATCGAGAGCTGCGACGCCTACTTCGTGGATTCGCTCACTCACTCGGTCCCGTACCTCGTGCCCGAAGCCGCGCATCTGCTCACCACCATAGGCTATAACTTCATCGACTCGCTCGCAGCCCGCGGCGGCGACGGCTACAAGGTGAAGGTCACCAGCCTCCTGCGCACCCCGCAGCATGTGAAGCGCCTCAGAAGGGTGAACCACAACTCCACAGACTCATCCGCACATCAGTTCGGCACCACCTTCGACCTCAGCTGGAGCAAATTCTACTGCCAGGATTCGACCCGCACGCTTGACGAGGGTGACCTCAAGAACCTGCTCGCCGAGGTACTCAACGACCTGCGCCGCCAGGGCCGCTGTCTGGTAAAGTTCGAGCGCAAGACCTGCTGTTTCCACATCACCACCACCGGCAAGAAATGATGGATCTCCGCAAAGTCACCGCCGATGATGTCAGGTCAGCCGTCGCGCGTTTCATGGAGCGCAGCGGCCTCGACCGCTTCAGTATCCGAGCCGCCCTCATCGACATGGACGGCGTGCTCTACGACTCCATGAAATACCACACGCTCGCCTGGCAGCACATGATGCGCGATGTCGGTGTGGAATGTACCCGCGACGAGTTCTATCTCTACGAAGGGATGACCGGCATAGCCACCATCAACCTGCTCTTCCGCCGCGCTTTCGGCCGCGATGCCGACCCTGATGAAGGCAAGCGCCTCTATGCCGTCAAGACCCGCTATTTCCACGAATTCGGCGACCGCGAGCCTATGCCCGGCGCCGACCGTATGCTCCGTGCCCTTATCCGCGGCGGCATCAAGCGCGTGCTCGTCACCGGCTCGGCGCAGGCCAGCCTCCTGGAGAGCCTCGAGAGCGACTATCCCGGCGCCTTCACCGAACAGCGCCGCGTCACGGCCCTCGACGTAAAGCACGGCAAACCCTCGCCGGAGCCTTACCTCATGGGCCTGAAAAAGGCCGGCGAGGAGGCCGCAAACAGCATTGTGATAGAGAATGCCCCTCTCGGTGTGAAAGCCGGTCACGCCGCCGGATGCTTCACCATAGCCGTCACCACGGGCCCCATACCCGCCGACGAGATGTGGAAAGCCGGAGCCGACCTCGTGCTCCCCTCCATGCCGGAGTTCGCCGACCTCCTCCCCGCGATACTCGAAATGTACCCCGTAAACTGACGCCTAGTCCCATGTCCTCTGACCTCATATACACTCCCGATGCCGACAGCGCTCTCGCAGCGCTTCTGAGGCGGCTCGACTTCGACCGCCTGCTCCTCCTCACTGACACCGCCACGCGCCGCCTCTGCCTCCCTCAGCTCCCCTCGCTGAGCAGTTATCCTGTGCTCGCCGTAGAACCGGGAGAACGCTCCAAAAGCGTGGAAACGGCCGAAATAGTGTGGCAATCTATGTGCTCCGAAGGACTGACGCGCCGCTCCCTGCTCGTGAATCTCGGCGGAGGCATGATTACCGACCTCGGCGGATTCGCCGCCGCAGTCTATATGCGCGGAATAAGGTTCATCAACGTATCCACGACGCTTCTCGCGGCTGTGGATGCATCCGTCGGTGGCAAGACGGGAGTGAACCTCTGCGGCGTCAAGAACCTCGTAGGTGCCTTCCATACTCCCGAAGCCACCGTAATATCCCCTCAGTTCCTCGCCACACTCCCCGCCCGCGAGATCCTCTCCGGCTTCGGCGAGATGCTCAAACACGCCCTGCTCTCAGGCGAGGAACAGCTCCGACGGCTGGTGTGCTTCGACCCCCTCGCCGCGACCCTCTCTGTCGGCGAGCCCGATACACCACTCCCACCTGCCGATGCTGCCCTTTGGCTCGAGCTGCTCCGCGAGAATATTGAGGTTAAGAAACGTTATGTCGAAGCCGATCCGTTAGAGAAAGGTATCCGCAAAGCGCTCAACGCCGGACACACCATAGGCCACGCCCTCGAGTCGTTCAGCATGGCCCACGATCCAAGGCCGATCTCCCACGGCGAGGCTGTGGCCCGCGGACTCTGCTTCGAGCTTGACCTGCAGCAGGATTTCCCGGCAGAACTGAGAGACGCCGTCAGAGAGAAAGTGGAGACGCTCTACGGGCCGGCACGGCGCTACACACCCGCCCAGACCGAAGAACTGCTCAGCTACATGGCCCACGACAAGAAGAACCCCGCCGCCGACCGACTGACATTTACATTATTTGACACTCCCGGCCACGTCCGCATAGATTGCGAATTGCCCCGCGCCGCCATCGCCAAAGCCCTCCAATCCTAATTTCTCCGATAGCTCCGAGAATTCCGATTCCTCCGATCTCTCCGAGCCTGGCGGTTGAGGCCTCAATACTCGGGCCTCTCGGGGACGGTTATCTCGGTTTCTGTCGGAACGGGCGCGGGAGCGGGGAGAGGTTCAGCCGTGTCCTCGGTGGCATCGTCGGGCTTGGGATACTTCTCTTTGTTGAGCGGCAGAGTGTAAATCACTGAGAATGTGAAACCGAAATGCGTGTCGCGCGAACCGTAACCGGGTATATACCAGGGTGTTGCCTCGGCACCGTTGGACAGCTGCGACGGATTGAACGGCGCTCCGGTCGACGAAACGACCGCTTTAAGATTCGCCGGCTTGCTGTGGAACAAAAAACGGTAACGCACGCTCCAACCCATGGAGATCGGTCCGGCTATCTTCACCTTGATACCGGCCAGCGCCTCGCCGTAGAATGCCGACGAGCTGAATCCTGTGAGCGAGAATTTCTGTGACTGGTCCCAGTAGCCGGAGCTGACTGTGATGTCGTTCAGATCGAAGCTGAAATGCGAGAAACCCGCGCGGAAGCCCGCAAACACCTGATAGTCAGGGTTGCTCTTATACAGGAAATTATAGTTGAAGCCGAGCTTGGCGTAGAAGGCCGCTTTCCCCTTGTAAGTGTAGTTGTTGCCGTCGGGCGTGCGGTTGGCGCCACCGATGCCTATCTCGGCCACCGGCGAGAGCCAGTTCCAGAGCGAGAGCTCGGCCCAGAGGTCGGCGCCGCCGTATTTCTGCCCGGCTATGGCCATGATGCCGTCCCAGAAGTTGAGGCCCACGGAGAGCGCCGACAGCTTCGGATATATAGGCCCGGAGTTCGTCTTCTTGGCGCTGACGGTGTCGAGAGTGGCCAGGAAGAGCACCGGCTCATCGAGCGGTTTACCGTGCTTGTCGTAATAGTGGAGCGTGGGCTGCGCCGGTTTCTTGTCATCGGTCTCCACAGGCGTCACGGTCCTCTGGGCAAAAGCCGGCAGAAGGGTGGCCACAGTCAGGAGCAGGAGTGTCAACAGGCGTCTCATAGTCATTCTTCTTCGGGTTGCTGCGGCTCGGTCCGCAGGTATATGTGCAGGTTCTGCGTGTCGGTATTGTCGATGTAGCCCGTCGGACAGGTCACCGAGTCAATCATATTCGATGTCCATGACGGCTTCACATCGTTGAAGCGGTAGAAAACACCGCAGGCGGCTGTGACAAACAGAGGCTCGGCGCGGTAGGCGAAGCTGATCGTGTCGGTCAGCGCCGGAGTCGGCTCCTCGCCTTCCTCCTCGTCGCCGGAGCTCGCCGTGCTGTCGTAGCGGATCACGAACGAGGTCTGCTGCGTATCGATCTTGAACGGCAGATACACCTCCTGGAGCGCCCCGGCATGGTCGGTGAGCAGCGAGTCGCCCGGCACACCCTCGCCCCAGATCGAGACACCGCTCAGGCTCACGGCCTCAGGCACCTCGCCGGCACGCGGCGCACGGTAGAACCCCGCCAGCGGCAGGCTGTTGCGGTTCTCGTAGCACTCGTCGGTGTTGCAGGCCGTCGTGGCGGCAAGCAGCAGAGCGGCCGAAGCGGGCAGGATAATATGTGCAGCGGTGTGGGCCATCAGAATTCAGTGCGTATCTGGTAGGAGTTTCGCTCGGCCGAGTTGCGCGTGATCAGTTCCCCTATGAAGCCGGTCAGGAAGAACTGCGTGCCTATGATCATGGCGGCCAGCGAGAGATAGAAGTATATCGAGTTGGTCACATAGAAGGCATACGAATCCGAGCAGAGGGCCACGATCTTCAGGACTAATATCACCAGCACGGCCAAGAAGCCGATGGCGAACATCAGCGAACCCAACAGACCGAACAGATGCATCGGCTTGATGCCGAACTTGCTCTGGAACCAGAGCGTGCCCAGGTCGAGATAGCCGTTCACGAAACGGTCGAGACCGAACTTCGTCTTGCCGTATTTGCGCGCCTGATGGTGCACCACCTTCTCGCCGATGCGCGTGTAGCCCGCGTTCTTGGCCAGATACGGTATGTAGCGGTGCATGTCGCCGTAGACCTCGATATGCTTCACCACCTCATTGCGGTAAGCCTTCAGGCCGCAGTTGAAGTCGTGGAGATTCTTGATGCCCGAGACCTTGCGCGCCGTGGCGTTGAAAAGCTTCGTCGGAATGGTCTTCGACAGCGGGTCGTAGCGCTTCTTCTTCCATCCCGACACCAGGTCGTAGCCCTCCTCGTGTATCATACGGTAGAGCTCCGGTATCTCGTCGGGACTGTCCTGAAGGTCGGCGTCCATCGTGATCACCACATCCCCCTTGGCACGCTGGAAACCCGTGTTGAGGGCCGGCGACTTGCCGTAGTTGCGCGCGAAGCAGACGCCGTGGACACACGGATTCTTCGCCGCGAGCTCCTCTATCACGGCCCACGAATTATCCGTGCTGCCGTCGTTGATGAACAGTATCTCGTAGCTCAGTGAGTTTTCATTCATCACACGCTCTATCCACGCCTCAAGCTCGGGCAGGGACTCCGCTTCGTTGAAAAGAGGCACTACAACAGAAATATCCATATCTTTCAGTATCTCAGTATATTCCGGGCCTCCCGGCCGTCCGCCATATAGCGACGCCGCGAAGACCCGTAGGTTGATTTTTACTTATTTATGTCCGCCTCAGCCGGGCTTCGGAGCCTCACCTCCTGCGCCGCCGGGTTCAGAAGCCGGTAATGCGGGCGCTCTCACGCATCGCCCTCTGCCGCAGCACGATAGCCAGAAAGAGCGACAGCAGCGAGCCGAAGAACGTCGTGGTCCACAGCATCGAGATGGCGAACTGCATCGGGGTAGGGTAGATGTGATGCTCCAGCATACGGCGCAGGATATCCATCTGCTCTCCGTAAGCCGACGCCATGCCGGCCGCCTGAAGCGTCGTGAGGATATGCCGCATATACTCCTCGAAGAAATGAGGCTGCAGCGTGAGCATCTCCACACCCGTGAACAGCGCGCAGATCAGCGATCCGCCCGCGAAGATCAGAATACCTAAGAGCCACTGCGCCGATACGGTGCGGTGAAGCGGCTCCACGTCCCAGACACCCCGCATCATACGGTAGAGGAAGAAAGGGATCAGAAGCAGCATAGGCACCGTGATCAGAATCAGCGCCGGCAGCTTCACACTCAGCAGCAGACAGGCCGACATCACGCAGAGCCAAGCCCCCATACGGAGCCCCAGCCGGGCACCGTAACTGTAAACCGATCTGTACGTTTCTTCGCTCATCTCCTTGCACATTCGCCATCCGCGCGAACCTCGTCAACCACAGCTGATTTCGCCATCCGCGCGAACCTCGGCCGCCGCGATGAACACTTACCACTTGCGGCACGCATACCACCCCTTGGCGGAAAGTATACCACCCCTAGGCGGAATCGAACCACAAAGTTACGGTTTTTTATTGCCATCACCAAAAATCCGCCCCGGAATCCCCCTCAATCCGCCGCCTACCTGCCGCTTATGCCTCAAAACTCCCTCAAAATTGTACGGACGCCCGGCCCGTGCCTCCGCTTCCCTCGCTATCTGTATCCCGACCCGTGCGTCCGCTTCCCTCGTTCGTGTTAGATTAATGATTATCAACCTATTAGAGACGCAACAATTTGCGCCCGCCGCGTCAAACCCCTGTCAATCAGCAAATTAATTTACCGACTCGGATCCCGGCTCGCTCGCCCGTCTCCGACCCGGCTGCCAGGGCGCCTCGGCCTCGGCCTCCGGCACCGCTTCCCTCGGCTGGCCGACGGCCACCGCGAAGACGGCTAAAACCCGGCGGAGAGGCCTCTGATTCAGCGGTCTGGCGGGGCGGGAAGCTTTTTTCGCCATAAAATTTACCCGGACTGTAGCTTCTCACAGATTTTTTGGCTAACTTTACGGCATTATTATGGAAATACGACGTCCCTGGACATTTGACCGTGTGGTCCGCCTGCTTGTTTCGGTATGCGGCGTGGTGGCTGTGCTCTTCGTGCTCGACGCATTGAAGGGTGTGCTGCTCCCTTTCTTCGTCTCCTGTCTGATAGCATACACCCTCGAGCCTGTCGTGAAGTGGAACCGCCGCTGGACCCACTGCAGGGGACGCCTCGTGCCGGTGCTTCTCACCCTGCTCGAGTTCACAACCCTGGTCGTCGGCCTCGGCATGATCCTCATCCCCTACATCGTTTCAGAGACTGAGTCGCTGCTCGACATCTTCAGGCAATACGCCAAGACCAACGTCTCCACACCTTACCTCCCTGCCGGCATCCACGATTTCCTCAAGGATAACATCGACTTCGAGCATATAGGCGACATGCTGACCGAGGAGGAATGGCACGCCCTTTTCAACAAGTTCATATCGAGCGGATGGTCTTTCGTCAGCAGCGGACTCAGCTTCGTGCTCGGCCTGCTCAGCTGGCTCATAGTCTTCCTCTATGTGCTCTTCATCATGCTCGACTACGAGAAGCTGATGCTGAGTTTCAAGCAGCTAATCCCCCATTCGCACCGCTCCCGCGTCTTGGAAGTCTTCAACGACGTGCGCAACGCCATGCGCAGCTATTTCCGCGGCCAGTTCCTGATAGCCATGCTGGTGGGCCTCCTCTTCGCCCTCGGCTTCTACATCATAAACCTACCCATGGGCGTGGCCCTTGGCCTCTTTATCGGTGTGCTCAACCTGGTGCCTTACCTGCAGCTCGTCTCGCTCCCCGTCACCGCGGTGCTCTGTCTGGTCAGCTCCGTCGACACCGGCATAGACTTCTGGACTATCTTCTGGGAGAGCATGGCCGTGTATGTGGTGGTGCAGTCGATCCAGGACCTCTACCTCACTCCCAGGATCATGGGCAAAGCCATGGGCCTCAATCCCGCCATCATACTGCTCTCGCTGTCCGTGTGGGGCTGTCTGCTCGGCTTCCTCGGCATGATAATAGCTCTCCCGCTCACCACTCTGCTCCTCTCTTACTACGACCGCTATGTCGTGGAACCATACAAGAAAAGGGAACTGCGGCTCGAAAAACGGTACGGCGCGGCGAAAAAGGAAGACGATTCGCCGCTCGACACCCCCTTCGAATAGCGGCCCTTTCCCGGGGGCGGCCCTCAGGGCCTTCCCGCCACCACATGACTCACTAACCTGATGGAAAGAATCGGCAAACTATATTTCCGCTACGGCACCATGGGCTCGGCCAAGACGGCCCTGCTGCTTACCCAGGCCTACAACTTCGAGGAGCGAGGCATGGCCTATATCTGCTTCAAACCTGTGGTCGACACCCGCGAGAACCGCAGTGTGATCCGCTCCCGCATCGGCATAGAGCGCGCCTGCCACTGGATATATCCCGACACGGATATGTTCTCCAGCATCACGCATCTCTTCGAGAAAGTGGAGGTAAGGCCCCTCTGGATACTTGTGGACGAGGCCCAGTTCCTCAGCGAAGCCCAGGTCGACCAGCTCTCCCGCGTGGTCGACGATTACGGATGCAATGTGGTCTGCTACGGCCTGCGCACCGACTTCCGCACCCATCTCTTCGAAGGGAGCCGGCGCCTCTTCGAGATAGCCGACAGCATCGAGGAAGTGAAATCCACCTGCACCTGCGGCCGTAAGACTATTGTCAACGCCCGAATCGACGCCCACGGACAGATCATCACCGAAGGCGAGCAGGTGCAGATCGGCGGCAACGACAAGTACACGGCCGTCTGCCGCAAATGCTGGACCAACCGCCGCATCGAAAGCAGTTCCCGCTCCATGCTCCCATTCGAATTCGACGACGCCGACATCCGCGACTGACCCGGCCCACAGCCGCCCTCGCCCTCCCTCGGCCTCTCTCTCCCCTCATGGCCTCTCTCAGCCCATATGGCCGGCACTCCCGGCCCCTTAGCCTCCCTCCCCGGCGCTGTCATTCATCCGGCCCCACACGGCTCATTTTATTCAGTAAATAACCTTGAGAAACAGATGATAACCTTAGATCAGAAAAAAGAGATTCTTGCTCTTATTAAGCGCGAAGTAGTCCCGGCTATCGGTTGTACGGAGCCTGCCGCCGTGGCTCTCTGTGTGGCCAAAGCCACCGAACTGCTCGGCTCGACACCCGAATCGCTCGACGTGCGCCTCTCGGCCAACATCCTCAAGAACGCCATGGGCGTAGGTATCCCGGGCACCGGCATGATAGGTCTACCTATCGCCGTGGCTCTCGGCGCCCTCATCGGCAAGTCGGACTATGGTCTCGAAGTGCTCCGCGACGTCTGCCCCGAGGCGGTGGAGAAGGGCAAAAGCTATCTCGAAGCCCACAGGCCCGCAATCAATGTGAAGGTCGACGCGCCCTCGATCCTGCATATCGAAGTGACAGCTCTGGGAGGCGGCCGCAGCGCCACAGCCGTCATATCCGGCTCCCACACCAACTTCGTGTATCTGGAGCGCGACGGCGAAGTGCTTCTCGACGAGCTCCACAAGGCTGAGAAGGCCGAGACCAAGGCCATAAAGGCGAAAGAGGCCGAGCCTCAGCTCAACCTCGCCACTGTCTGGGAGTTCGCCACCACACTCCCCGCTGAAGATCTGGAATTCATCCTTGAGGCCGCGCGTCTCAACATAGCCGCCGCCGAGCTCGCTCTGCAGAACGGCGGCTACGGCCACTCCTTAGGTTTCACTATCCGGCACCACGGCGCCAAGCTCTTCGGCGACAGCCCGGTAGACCATATCCTCGCCTACACATCCGCAGCCTGCGACGCCCGTATGGCAGGCGCCAATGTCCCCGTAATGTCCAACTCGGGCAGCGGCAATCAGGGTATCACCGCCACAATGCCGGTGGTAGTCTACGCCTGGGAAGTCAACGCCGACCGCGAACGAACCATCCGTGCCCTCACGCTCTCCCACCTCCTGAGCATATACATCAAGCAGAGTCTCGGACGCCTCTCGGCCCTATGCGGCTGTGTCGTGGCTGCCACAGGCGCCTCGAGTGGCCTGGTATATCTCATGGGCGGCGGCTACGAGCAGGTTTGTTCGGCAGTCAAGAACATGGTGGCCAACCTCACGGGCATGATCTGCGACGGCGCCAAGCCCTCGTGCGCCATGAAGATCAGCAGCGGTGTCTCCACAGCCGTTCTCTCGGCCATGCTCGCCATGGAGGGACGCACAGTCACGAGCGCCGAAGGTATCGTGGCCGACGATGTGGACCAAACCATCCGCAACCTCACCGACATAGGCCGCGACGCCATGCGTGAGACCGACCGCGAGGTTCTCCACATCATGACCACCAAGAACTGCTGATCAACCTCAAAAAAATGAACAGCCATCCCCAAAGAGAGGAATAGCTGTCCGAAAAGGATTGTCAATCACCGTAATCAGTACATCGGGGTGAACCCTTTGGTGCGCTTCATCTTCGATGTGGCGTTGCCGAGCAGGTCACCGCTCTTGGCGTTGTCGATCTTGAGTATCGGAGCTCCGGGACGGAGGTCTACCTCTTTCAGGTCTATATAGTAGAGGCCGGGGTTCGTCACCAGGTCGAAGTAGTAGCATTTGTCGCGGATGTCGGCGAAGGTTCTCCACTGGGTTGACGAGACGTTGGGTTCGCCGTTGACGGTATAAAGGTACGGTACCGAGGCATTCTCAACCACGGAACGGGTGATGCTCACGCCCAAAGCCTGCTCCGATGTCTGCTCCACATTGCGGATGAAGAAGTCGGTGCGCACGTAGCGGTCGGCGCTCCGGACAGTGCCCGGAAGCATATTGACGCCTCCGATGGCCTTCCAGTAATTGTTGATAGCCTGCATCGACGGCCAGTCGGGGTCGTTGGTCAGTGTGCGTATATCCTCGCCCTCGTAGATGTTGATCTTGCCGTGGTCGAACTCGAAGATGCAGGTGCGGCCCTCGGCGTCGGTTACTCCCCAGTGCAGAGCGCTCACCGTGCCGCCGTCGAATGTGGCTCCCGTGATGTTGAAATCCTGCTCACGCAGCTTCTCGATCACCTCAGGCACGGTTGCGTTCATGTCGAGAAGCCAGGCGGGGAACATTGCCAGCGACATTGGCGGCCGATCCATTGTGGAGTCATTGTCGTAGACTGTCCCTTTGCAGAAGAGACCGTTGACCACAAGTCCTTTTTCGTTCATGCCTTCGGTGACGCCGCCGTCGTAGCTCACGGCGTAGACAGCGCCGTATTTCGAAGTCCAGGTCACAGAATTCTCCTGTACGTTCCCCTTCTTGGTGATACCTGCCGGGTAGACATATATGTTGGTGGGAATAGGGGTCTTCCAGTCGAGCGAACGGCCCACGATAATCAGATTGTCGGTGCCTTTATAGACCACGCGTGTGCAGGCCTCCGACTGCGGTGCTGAAGCAATGGCGGCTCCCGTCAGCATAGCGGCGGCGAAAATTTTTCGGATAGTGCTTTTCATATTCTGTTAAGTATTAATTAGTCATAGTAATTAGTTTTGCTTTGCTCCTATGCAGTTTTTCCTCGCCTCTTGTCGGGGCCTGCAAAAAAAGTTTTCAGCGGCTAAAATCGGCGCATCGAATTTTACCATTTTAGTGGCTAAATCAGGATAATTTCGACCCTGAAAAAAGCGGCCCACGAAATTTATCATTTTGGCCGATTTCCGAACTTACGTTTATACTCTATAACCCCGGCTCTCGCAAAAAGTTTACCGAAACCCTGATTTCGTCCTCCCTGTTTGACCGATTTTTTGTACCTTTGCAAAATCCCGTAACGAATCGGCCTCCTCATTCAGGCGGCGCGGAACCTCCGGACCCTCTCCCGCAATTTCACAATGACAATCATACACAAATATATTTCCCGCTTTTCGCTCCTCCTCGCCCTATCGTTCGCCGGTGTAATGCCTGCGGCGACCCGGTCGCCAGCTCAGTCAGAGGCCGGTCCTCTAACTCAAGCGGAGGCCCGGTCAGAAGCCCAAGCAAAAGCTCAAGGAGAGGCACAGTCTCCGGCCAAGACTCCGGCACATACATTCGGTGACTCGAAAGCTATCAACGCCGCCAAGGCTTCGGCGGTGATCATGGACCTATCCACAGGCCAGATCACCGACTCGCTCAACGCCGACCTTCCGCTCATACCGGCTTCGATCACCAAGACCCTCACCATAGCTTCGCTCATCTCAGAGACAGGGATCGACTACCGCTATGCCACCGACGTCTATGCCGGCGGCAGCATCAAGGACGGAGTGCTCGAGGGTAACCTCCTTGTGGTCGGCAGCGGCGATCCTACCCTCGGCGCCAATGTAGAGCCCAAAGGCACGGATATAATGGCCGAAATCGTGGAGACACTGCGGCGGAAAGGCGTCACCGAGATAGCCGGATCCGTCGAAGTGGACGAGGACGTGTTTCCCGGCCCGGCCACTCCGCCTTCGTGGCATCCCTCGGACCTGAGTCAGTCGTACGGCACAGGCTGCCACGGCCTCAACTGGCAGCGCAACGCTTCCGGCAAAGCCGCTGTGTCCGATCCGGCACGCTCCTTCGCCTCGGCTCTCACGTCGGCTCTGAACCGCGCGGGCATAAGCGTTAAAGGGGAGTATTACCCCGAGAAAAAACGTAAGTCGCTGCTGCTCAGACATATGTCGCCGCCCATCGACGAAATAATGCGCAGCTGCATGATGCGCTCCGACAATCTCTATGCCGAGACACTCCTGCGTACACTCGCCCTCGTCCGCGACAAAGAGGCCACAGCCGAAAACGGCGCTCAGCTCGAGCTCGGCTACTGGAAAAAGAAACGTCTGCCCATGGAAGGCGTCACTGTCGTGGACGGCTCGGGTCTCTCGCGCTCCAACCGCCTCACCGCGCGTTTCCTCGCCGAGATGCTCGGCCGTATGGCTCCCAATGTGGACTATGCCTCATTCTTCCCGCTCGCCGGTCAGGAAGGTACGCTTCGCCACTTCATGAAGGGGACGCCTCTCGACGGCTATCTGGCCCTCAAGACAGGCAGTATGAACGGCATACAGTGTTACGCCGGCTATCTGCTCGACGACGAATATGCCCCCACTCATGTGGTAGTGGTCATGATCAACGAGTTCCCGATCTCCCGCGGCGCTGCCCGCTCAGCCGTGGCCGATATGTTCCTCTCAACCTTCGTCCCCCAAGAATCACACTCTCAGATCACCGTTACTGAATAATACCCTCAGATCACCGTTACTGAATAATACCCTCAGATCATCGTTACTGAATAACACCCTCAGATCATCGTTACTGAATAACACCCTCTAATCCCCATTACAGATTATGAAAGATATATCCGCAGTATTAGATACACTCTACGAGGCCGAAGCGCTTCTGGAGATGGCTATCCGCCGCGGCGACGGCAAAGTAAGCGACGCAGCAGCCAGGCTCGTGGCCGGCAAATGCCGCTACCTTTGCGAACTGACCGCCGGATGGGATACCGAGCCTTATCCCGCTCCTGAACCGACGGCTGTCCCCGGCGCTGTGGAGATGGCCGACGATGAGGCACTTGCCGACAACGAGCTTCTCGAAGCACAGAAGATGGCGGCTGTGGATCCCTCCGACTCTGCAGCCTCCGACTCCGGCTCTGTATCCGAAGAGTTTCCGCAGGTCGCTGTATCTGCCGCCGAGCCGGAACCCGCCGAGCCGGAACCCGCTGAGCCTGAGCTCGCTGAGACTACTCCGGACCCCGAGCCAGCGCCTGTAGAGGCTGCTCCGGAACCTGCTGAGGCCGCTCCTGCTGCGCCCTCAGCTGCGCCGAAGTCTGAGCCGGTAGCGGGGGAGCGGTATATAGGGCCGAAGCTGACGCCTTATTTTACCCTCAACGACAAATTCCTCTTCATACGCGGCCTCTTCGGAGGCGACCGCGGCGAGTTTGACCGTACGCTCGATCATTTGCGCACCATCCCCACGTTCGCGAAAGCCTACGATTATCTGGCCAACACTCTGCAATGGGACCTCGACGACCCCGATGCAAAGGCGTTTGTGGAGATCCTCGACCGCTATTACAACTGATTCTCGCAACGGATTCTACCTCAATAACATACCCGAATATGGCAGGCAAACTCTATATTGTGCCCACACCGGTTGGCAACCTCGACGACATGACGTTCCGCGCCATAGCCACACTGCGCGACGCTGACCTTGTGCTCGCCGAAGATACACGCACAAGCAGTGTGCTCATGAAGCATTTCGACATACACACGCCGATGCAGAGCCACCATAAATTCAATGAACATGCCACGTCGGCTTCGGTCGTGGACCGCATCGAAGGGGGCATGAACATAGCTCTGGTCAGCGATGCAGGCACGCCGGGAATATCCGATCCCGGCTTCATGCTCTCGCGCGAGTGTCGCCGTCGAGGTATCGAGGTGGTCTGTCTGCCCGGCGCCACTGCTTTTGTCCCGGCGCTTGTGGCCTCGGGGCTTCCGTGCGACCGATTTGTGTTCGAAGGGTTCCTTCCGCCCAAGAAAGGCCGTGCCACGAGGCTCGCCGTGCTCAGCTGCGACCCGCGCACTTCGGTGATCTACGAGTCGCCAAAGCGGTTGCCGCGCACTCTGCGTCAGCTTGCCGAAGCGTTCGGTGCCGACCGTCCCGCCGCAGTCTGCCGCGAGATATCGAAGCTCCACGAGACTATCCATCGCGGTACTCTCGGCGAACTGAGCGATTATTTCGAGTTAAACAATCCCAAGGGGGAGATTGTTATTGTAATTGCCGGTACAGGCGAATCTTCCCCGCGCGGCGCTGCCGATGAGGAGCGTGAAGAGGAATAAGCGGGCCTCCCGGCCGGCAGCGTGTCAGAGTTATCAGGCCGTTCCCGTGCGGCCTCTGTCAAAACATAAAGACTATATCTATGAAAAAGATCTTATTGATGATTGCAGGTCTGGCTCTCGTGACTGTGGCTTGCAGCAAGAAAGAGAACGATGCCCAGAGCCAGCTCCAGACCGAGAATGTGGAGCTCAGCAAGAAACTCTCCGAGGCTCAGGATTCCAAAGACTCGCTCATTTTCCTGATGAGCAACGTCTACGACGGTATCGAGCAGATCAATATCCAGGAGGAGCTCCTCTACAATATCCGCGGCACAGGCGATGAAGCTGCCCAGCGTCAGACTATCATCGACAACCTCAACCGCATACAGCAGGAGCTGAAGAACAAGCAGGAGATAATCGACAAATTCACGGCTCAGCTCAACGACCAGAACGATAAGAACGGAGCTCTCGCAGCCGAGGTGGCCAAGCTCAAAAAGCTTGTCATCGAGAAGGAGAACCGTGTGGTAGCCCTCCAGCAGGAGCTCGCCAACCTCAAGACCGAGAACACTCAGCTCAAGGAGAATCTCGCCACCACACAGGACGAGGTGCGCTCCGTCACCGCTTCCCGAGATTCGATCAACTCCGAGTCGCAGGCCCAGAAGGCTCAGCTTCGCCACAACGAGGTGGAGATGAACAAGGTCTACTATGCTATCGGCACCAAGAAAGAGCTCAAAGCCAACCAGATACTCGGTAAGGGCGACAAGGTGCTCCTTGGCAACTACAATCAGAACTATTTCACTCAGGCCGACAAACGTTCGCTCATGTATATCGAGTGCAAGAACAAGAAAGCCAAAGTGCTCACAGCTCAGCCTGTAGACTCATACCGCTTCGAGAAGAACGCCGACAACACCCAGAAGCTCGTGATCATCAACCCCGAGAAGTTCTGGAACGCATCCCGCTATCTTGTGATCAAAGTCGGTTAATCACTTCTGCATACGCTTAAACCATATTCGAGGGGCTGCGCCGGATCTCTGATTGCGGTTCAGCCCCTTGCTCTTTTCCCAAAACAGCTTATATGAAACGCGCTTTATACCCTCTCTTGGCCCTCGCGGTCCTCTCGTTGCTTCCTGCCTGCAAGCCCACCGAGAAGAACTATAAGGCGGCCTACGACCTCGCTCAGCGCCGCGAACGCGACGACCTCGACGAAGAACTCTTCCGGAAGATGAAGCAGGAGGGGCTGCCCAAGATGGAGATCTTCGGTACCGACACACTCCGTGTCGCGCCCCGCGAGCCGCTCCTCATCTACTGGAATCCGGCCGTGAACGACACGCCGCAGGAGAACGGCCTCGGAGTGCCCCGCATCTACTCCCTGGTGATAGGGATATACCGCAACCCGGCCAACGCTCTCGCCCACGCCTCGCAATTCCTTCCTGACGGCGCAAATGCAGCGCAGATCAAGGGAGCTTCAGCAGCTCCCGGTAGTGCTTCGGTTTCCTCGGAGAGTGCTTCGGCTGCTCCCGGTATTGCTTCGGCTGCCTCGGGGCAGTTGTGGCTGCCGATGGTGCTTCGTAACCCGCTCGACGATATCTACTACGTCAGTCTGGCCACCTCCGACACACTGAGCGCGCTCGTGCCGCAGCACAGAGAATTTCTCACCCGGGGCCTTCCCACCGTCGGCACCGACCGACCCCTTGTCCGCACCCGCCGCTGATTCATTTCTTCAAACATGAAAATAGGCCTGCCGATTCTGGAGTTTCGGCAGGCCTATTGTTAAGATAAAGTCTTTTGTGCAACGGGCTCTTAGTAGTCGTAGCCGTCGCCGTAGGTGAGGGTGGTGTAGTAGTTGGTGAGGCCGTTGTTGCCCAAACCGGGGCCGTACTGCAGCGTGATGTAGCCTGTGTTGTTGCCGGCCCACCAGCTTGCGGTGGTGATTCCGTTATATGTGTTGGCCTGCACGGGCGCGCCGTAAGTGTTGACCAACTGGCGGTAGAGATTGTTGAAGCGCCACTGGTCGGGAGTCTGCGACCACGACTGGAACTGTGTGTTGCTCATCAGTCCGTCGGTATAGTAGACCGTAGTCTCGGGCCAGATATAACCGAAGTGGCTCACATTGCCCAGATATACGGCGTTGTTGGCGTAGCCGAGTACATTGTATCCGCTGTTGAAGAGGGCGTTGATTCCGGCGTCGATGAAGGAGCCGAAGGTGAGGCCCAGGATTGTGCCGATGGTGGGCACACCGTAGCTGACGTAGGTCACGCGCGGAGGCATGGGCGGGAAGTACATGGGCGGACGGAAGGGATTCATGGGAGGAGCTCCCCAGTAACCGCCGTGGGGACGCGGGGGCCGGTAGTTGGGGCGGGCATAGTCGTAGTTGGGTCGCGGACCGGGACGATAGGTGGTGCCGGGACGGCGGAGGCTGTTCTGTGCATGGTCGTGGTTGTAGCCGGGGCCGTCGGGACGGACGCTGTTGCCGCCGGGATTACCTCCGAAGTTGCCGTTGCCGTTGCCGGGATGTCCGTTGACGCCGGGACGACCGCCGTTGTTGTTGCCTGAGTTGGAAGGCCTTACGTTGGTGGTCTGTTCGCCGGGACGAACCACGGACGCTTTGTTTTCGTCAGACGCGGCGCTTACCCGGTTCGAGGGATGCACTGTGGTGTTGGCATTGTTAGGACGAGTAGTCGAAGTGCTCGTGTTGGGACGAACCGTAGAGGTGCTTGTGCTGGGACGAACCGAAGTGCTCGTGCTCGGACGGGCGGTTGTGGAGTTGCTCGGACGGACTGTCGTGGCGTTGTTGGAGCGAACCGTGTTGTTGTTGCGGCTCGGTGTCACGGTCTGACGGGTTGAGGTCGATGTCTGCCGTGTCGAGGTCGAGTTGCTCGGACGGACTGTCGTGGCGTTGTTGGAGCGAACCGTGTTGTTGCTGCGTGTCGGTGTAGCTGTCTGGCGCTGAGTCGATGTGTTGCTGCGCTGAACTGACTGCCGCGACGACGCATTGCTCTGGCGTGCTGATGACGCATTGCTCTGGCGGACCGAAGACGAGCTGCGTACTGATGAAGAGCTGCGGACCGAGGATGGGTTGCTCTGGCGGACCGAGGATGGGTTGCTCTGGCGGGCCGGGGATGAGCTGTGCTGAGTAGCCTGACGTGTGGTTGTGGATCTCGAACCGGATGATCCGGGGCGCTGGCCGAAGCCGGATGCCGGCATTATCATGGCTCCCGCTAAAACGAGAGGAAGGAATAAGCTTCTTTTCATAACCGTAGATTTTAAAGTGTTAAAATATAGGTTTGTAATCTCCGGAGATCCCGTACCTCGGCGGTTTGTCTGCGCCGGGTTTTGGTATATCCTTTGTCTTATAGACACATTCTCGGGTCAAAAGTTTAATTATCGGAATCATTATGGGGAATATGCGAAACACGTGAGGCGTCGGAAGCGGCTGTACAGGTGTGCTGCCCTGCGGGGCGAGCAGCCCATGGAGTCGGAGCTGGGAGTCGAGGCAGCTGCCGGGGCGGCTTCGATAATATGGTAATGGAAACCGAAAAAGTGGTCTTAAATGTTAAAATCGGCGAAAAATTAAGTTAAAATTTTCCGGAGGGTGAAAATTGCGCCCTCGTCAATAAATTTTGCGGCTTTTCAAAACGAGTTGGTCGGCACTGCTTTTCAAGCATGTTGTAAAACATGATAGTGAAGAAACGACTCGATTTGCCCTCTTGTAATCCTATAATTGCCATTTCGGCCGTCATAATCCGACAATTTGCCACGATTTTTGATTCTTTCAGATTGTCCCGCAACACTGTTTCTGCCTCCGGAAGCAAAGTCTGAAATGTTAAAATTTTCAATTTTTCTTGGAGATTAAAATTAAACTGCTAATTTTGTGTAATTTTAGATGGTGTAAACAAATTTTAACGGCTCTCCGGAGCAGTTGAAAAAGTCGAGTTAATCTTCGGTCAAGTAATTGGCTGCTAACATTTTAGAAATCTAATCTGTGAGAATTCCCCTCCAGTATCCGCGCCGGTGATCAATCCGCCGGCAGCAGGTTTCGGACAAAGGTGCCCCCGATAAGATCGGGACGCGACTGACCTAAAAGGCAAAAAATGCCCGGGTCCGACGACCCTACCGCAGAATAGGCCGGTGACGACAAAGGTCGTCGACAATTACAGCCGCAGCACAGGATGCAATAATCGATACGGCACCTTCGCCGGCCGAAGCGGACTCGGAAGGACTGACAAAATTTTGATATCAATTATTCACTAAACTATTAAGAGTATGAGAAAACTGTTCTTAACTTCAATGGCAGTTGTCGCTGTATGTTCCGCCTCTGTACAGGCGAGAACCGTACACGGTACTGTCGTTGATGCCGGTACCAACGAACCTCTGGTGGGCGTCTCGGTATTGCCTATCGGCGGCGGCAACGGTGCTGCGACAAACATCGACGGTAAGTTCACACTGAACCTTCCCGACAATGTCACCTCAGCCCAGTTTACTTACGTAGGCTACACTCCTCAGACCCTCAAACTGACCTCCGGCATGACCGTGCACATGGCAGCCGAGACTTCCACACTTCAGGATCTGGTTGTGACCGCTTACGGTACACAGACCAAAGAATCTCTTACCGGTTCCGTATCGGTGGTCGACTCCAAGCAGATCGAGGAGCGCCCCGTCACCACAGTCACTCAGGCCCTGGAGGGTAACGCCCCCGGTGTGCAGGTGAACGGTTCCACAGGCCAGCCCGGCGATGCTCCCTCTATCGTGATCCGCGGTGTGGGTACCGTCACAGGTAGTGCAGCTGTCTGCTACGTTGTGGACGGTGTCGTATTCAACGGTACAATCGCCGACCTGAACCCTAACGATATCGAATCGATCTCCGTGCTGAAGGATGCTGCTTCCTGCGCCCTCTACGGTGTGCGCGGTTCCAACGGTGTGGTTATGATCACCACCAAGAAAGCCACCAAGAAGGACCATGTGGATGTATCGCTCCAGATCCGCGAGGGTATGTATACCCGCGGTCTCCCCGAGTACAACACTCTGGGCACCAACGACTGGATGGAGACCACATACCTGCAGGCCCGCAACTACCTGATGGGATCCGCTCCCGGCACATATCCCACAGTAGAGGCAGCCAACGCCTTCCTTTCCGGCGGCGGTCTTATCAACGAGATCCTGAAAGGCAACAACATCTATAACCTCCCGGCCGACCAGCTCTTCAACCTTGACGGTAAGCTCATGGGCCAGGTGCTCCCCGGCTACACCGACCTCGACTGGTGGGACGCCATCTCACGCACAGGTCTCCGCCAGGAATATAACCTCAACGTGGCAGCCGCTTCCGACGCTTACGACATGTTCGCATCCATCGGTTACCTCAACGAGAAAGGTTATCTGATGCGTTCCGACTTCGAGCGTTATTCAGCCCGTTTCAATGTCAATGTGCAGCCCACAAGTTACTTTAAATTCGGTGTGAACCTCTCAGCTGCCGTGCAGGATTCAGAATACAACGACAACGCAGGCACAAGTACGGTCGTGAATCCCTTCGCCACCATGTTTTACGCTCCTATTTATCCGTACTACGCTCACAATGAGGATGGCAGCATCATATATAAGGACGGCAAGCCCGAGTGGAACATGGCCGGTCGCAACGGCGACCGCCGCAACATAGGTTTCGAGCTTCGCAAGAACTTCGACAACTACGAGCGCAATGTCATCGACGCCAACGTTTACGGTACCGCAATCATCCCCTACGGTTTCGAGCTGACATTCCGTGCCAACATGAACCGACAGATGGCTTCCTACAAGAGCTATGCCAACAACATCCTCGGTGATGCAGCCCAGATCGGCCGCCTCTCCGTAGAAGACGATCAGATCCGCTCGCACACCTTCCAGCAGATGCTCACCTGGAACCACGATTACGGCACAAACTCCGAGCACCATGTCGACGCTCTTCTCGGCCACGAGAACTCTCAGCGCCGCGAGGCTTACGACGCAGTCACAGTCGAGAACCAGAACGAGGACAACTTCTACGCTATCTCCAACTTCGACCAGATCACAAGCCAGCCTTCCGGCTTCTACGGTGAGAGCCGCATCGAGTCTTATCTGGCACGCGCTCGCTACAACTATATGCAGAAATACTTCTTCGAGGCTTCTATCCGCCGCGACGGTTCCGACCGCTTCGCCAAAGACAACCGCTGGGGTACATTCTGGTCAGTCGGCGGTGCCTGGGTTATCTCCAAAGAGAACTTCATGCACACAATCGACTGGGTCGACTTCCTGAAACTCCGCGCATCTTACGGTACGGTGGGTAACTACCTGTCAGCTCCCGCACAGAGCTACGCTTCTCTCTACGCCTTCTACAACGGCATGTCGAACTTCACATCCGCAATCCGTGTGACACAGGGTAACCCCAACCTGAAATGGGAGGCCCAGAAGACTCTCGATATCGCCCTGGAAGGTAACCTCTTCAACAACCGACTCAACTTCAGCGTCGGCTACTTCGACAAGCGTTCCTCAGATCTTATCTTCAAAGTGAACCCGCCCGCATCGGCCGGTGTGCAGATCTTCTCCGCTTCCAACAGCTCAATGTCGACTCCCGTCAACATCGGCGCCATGTCCAACCACGGCTGGGAAATCTCGCTTAACGGTACTGTCTTCGAGAATCAGAACGTAACAGTAGACTTCGGCCTCGACATGACATTCCTCAAGAACACCGTGAAAGGTCTGCCTTATGGCGGCAAAGACCTCTCCAACGGTCTGCAGCGCCTCTCGGAAGGCCGCTCCCTCTACGAGTGGTACACATTCCACTACGCAGGTGTGGATCAGCTTACCGGTAAGGCTCTCTACGACTTCAACAAGGACGACTTCAACTATTACTACACTTCGCTCCGCAACCGCACGCCCCAGGAAATCGACGAACTCTGGACCAAGCAGCTCACAGACGGTCTTGAAAGCGGACAGATTCTCAAGATCAATGACAAGTACTACACTACTGAGACCGCACTGGCCACTTACCGTTGGAACGGAACGGGCATGCCTACCGTCTACGGTTCGTTCGGTCCCAACGTAAGCTGGAAAGGGATCCACTTCGGTATGCTCTTCACCTACAGCCTCGGCGGCAAAGTCTTCGACGCTACCTACCAGAAACTGATGTCAGTATCCACCTACACCAACGCTATGCACGAGGATGTGCTCAAGAGCTGGAACGGCGCTCCCGCCGGTATGACAGCCGACAGCCCCAACCGCATCGACCCCAACGGTGTGCCTATGATCGACCCGGCCCGCTCGGAAACCAACAACGCCTCCTCCGACCGCTTCCTCACAACGGCTAACTGGCTGGTACTGAAAAACATCAACATCTCTTACGATCTTCCCAAGAACTGGGTACGCGCCATCAAGCTGCAGAACGTCAACCTCGGCTTCTCATGCGACAATCTCTTTATCGTGGCAGGCCGCAAGGGTCTCAACCCGCAGCAGACATGGTCAGGCCAGCAGAGCAACGAAGGTACATTCGTGCCCTCACGCGTGTTCTCCTTCCAGCTCACAGCCCGCTTCTGATGCAAGAGCAAAAGCTTAATTTAAACTTAAAAAGAACAATTTTATGAAGACCAACAAATATATCAACGGTATCGCAGTGGCAATGCTGGGTCTTGGCTTGGGCTCTTGCGCGAGCGACTACCTGGACACTCCCCAGCACGGTAATGTGAATGCCGACGAAATTTGCAAGACCACAGAGCTTGCCCATCAGGCTGCAGTCGGTGCATGCCAAGGCCTCTCCGGTGTCTGGGAATACGATCTCCTGTATCAGTTCCTCGGCTCAGGCGGTGAGACTGCTCTCTCTACCTTCTACGGTGAGTATG
>SFOK01000050.1 GCA_004552395.1 Bacteroidales bacterium
AGATGTGGCTTCGCAGACGAAGGAACGTAGCGAGCTACGTGACCGAGACAAGAAGTCGCAGATGCGCAGCTCAGCGAGTCCAATGCTAATTTTTACAATAACATGCTGACATTTACAACAATTTCATTTTCTAATGAGCCGTATTAACAAGAAAAGTTACCTTTGTCCGTCTCTCGTCCGCTAAAATCTCCGCGCGTCTCAGTCACGTAGCTCTCTACGCTCCTTCGACTTCCGGAAATTTTATCCGGACGATAGCCGCCCTCAGCGTTAACATTTTTTATTAAACAAGCTCTAAGACTCTCCTGTAAGTATGGACTCCAACAAGGACAATCAGAGCGCAGAAACGTCGCCCGAGAAGGCGACTTCCGCCGCCGGGCCGAATTACTTCCTGCTCTTCCTGCAGCTGCTCGTATCGCCCAACTCAGGCTGGCGCCGCATCAAGGGCGTGAAAGCAGACCCGGCCCGCTTCGCCACCAACATATTTTACCGGCTGCTGGCCCTCATGGCAATCGCCCGGTTCTGTGTGCTCATACCGAAGCCCGACACATCCGTAGCACTCATTCTCCAACACGCCGTCATAGCGTTCGTGTCCTTCTTCGGCTCATACTTCGGAAGCTACGCCCTGTGTTGCGCCGTGCTCCCTCCCGTGGCCCGCGACAAGATGCGCACGCCCTACGGCAAGGTACTTGTGGCCGCCGGATTCTCCGTGCTCGCCCTTGGCTACACGCTCTCCCTCATAGCGCCGCATCTTAAGGCCCTGCTTTGGTTGGGAGCCCTTTATTCGCTCTATATCATATGCCGTGGCGTGAAATTCCTGCATGTGCCTCACAGCGATTCCGTAGCCACATGTACGGTGATATGCGCCTTCAACATCATTATGCCTGCAGCCATAGGATGGCTTCTCTCTTCGCTCATGCCGGCCGTCTGAAAGACAGTGTGCCTAAAGATTAACCCTTATGAACAGTTCGCAAGTCAATATAAAGAACCGCCGCGCGACCTTCGACTACGAGATCACCGACACCTATACGGCCGGTATAGTACTCACCGGAACGGAGATAAAGTCGATACGCAATGGCAAAGCCGGCCTCTCTGACACTTACTGTCTGATCGAGAACGGCGAAGTGTGGGTAAAGAACATGTATATCGCTGAATACGATTTCGGTTCCTACAACAATCACCTGGCGCGCCGCGACCGCAAGCTCCTTCTCAACCGCAAGGAGATTGCCAAGCTGCGCAAAACCTCCGACACACCCGGCTACACCATAGTGCCGCTACGCCTTTTCATAAGCGACAGAGGTCTGGCCAAGCTCGTGATCGGTGTGGGCCGAGGCAAGAAATCGTTCGACAAACGCCAGAGCATCAAGGAGCGCGAGGACAAGCGCCAGCTCGACCGCTTCATGAAAAAGTAAGCCTACCCCCGCGGCAGCGCAGCGGCTTCCCGAAACTGATTAGAAAGAAAGAGACTCAGATATAAAGCATGGAACTTCTCAAGCATGAATGTGGCGTCGCAATGTTGCGTCTTCGCAAGCCACTCAGCTATTACGAAGAGAAATACGGCACGCAGCTCTTCGGGCTCAACCGTATGTACCTCATGATGGAAAAAGAGCACAACCGCGGACAAGAAGGCGCCGGCATAGGATGTGTGAAACTCGACACCCTCCCGGGCAACGAATATATCTTCCGCGAGAGGGCCGAGGGCTCGGGCGCCATTCAGGAGATTTTCGCCAATGTACACCGCCAGATCGACGATGCCCGCCGCCAGGGCGTTCCCGTGCAGACTACCCCCTTCATAGGATCCGTCTATATGGGCCACCTGCGCTACTCCACAACCGGACGCTCCGGCATAAGCTATGTGCACCCTTTCCTGCGCCGCAACAACTGGTGCTCACGCAATATGCTTCTCTGCGGCAACTTCAACATGGCCAACGCCGAGGAGATCTACGATAAGATACTCGCCACCGGACAGCATCCCCGAATATATTCCGACACTTTCCTGCTGCTTGAACAGCTCGGCCACGCGCTCGACCGCGAGAGCGAACGTCTCTGGCAGCAATACCACGACTCCCTGCAGGGTCTCGACCTCTCGGCCGCCATCGCACGCGACCTCGATGTGAGCCGCATACTGCGCCGCTGCGCCCCAGACTGGGACGGCGGCTATGTGATCTGTGGCATCGTGGGCAACGGCGACATGTGGGCCATGCGCGACCCCAACGGCATACGTCCAGCTTTCTATTATATCGACGAAGAGGTGGTGGTGCTGGCCAGCGAACGCCCCGTGATACAGACATCTTTCGGTCTCGATAAAGAGAGTGTGAAAGAACTCGAACCGGGGCAGGCTCTGATCGTGGACCGCGACGGGAGCTACCGTTTCGAACAGATTCTCCCCAAGGGCGACAACCGCCGCTGCTCCTTCGAACATATCTACTTCTCGCGCGGCAACGATGCCGACATATACCGGGAGCGCAAGATGCTCGGCCGCATGCTCACTCAGCCTGTGCTCGATGCCGTCGACGGCGACATAGACCATACGGTGCTCTCCTTCATACCCAACACGGCCGAGGTGGCTTTCTACGGCATGTGCGAGGGCTTTGAGGATTCCCTCATCAAGGAGAAGATTGCCTCCATAGAGCAGCTCGCCGCCGAGGGAAAGGCATCGCCCGAGAATATAGAGCCGGTGCTCAAGCGTCGTGTACGCCGCGAGAAAGCCGCCTGGAAGGATATCAAGCTGCGCACCTTCATAGCCGAGGGATCGAGCCGCGAGGACCTCGCCGCTCATGTCTACGACGTCACCTACGACATAATCAAGCCGGGTGTCGACAACCTTGTGGTCATTGACGACTCGATAGTGCGCGGCACCACCCTGAAGCAGTCCATCATCCGCATCCTCGACAACATGCACCCGCGCCGCATCGTGATTGTGTCGAGCAGTCCGCAGGTCCGTTTCCCCGACTGCTACGGCATAGATATGTCGCGCATGGGCGAGTTCTGCGCCTTCCGAGCCGCTGTGGCCTTGCTCAAGGAGCGCGGCATGACCGGATACATGGACGAGATCTACCGCAAGTGCAAGGCTCAGGAGCATCTGCCCAAGGAGCAGGTGATCAACTATGTGAAAGATATTTATGCGCCGTTCACTGCGGAGGAGATCTCCGGCAAGATAGCCGAGATGCTCACTCCCAAGGGGACCAAAGCCGAGGTCAGGATTGTGTATCAGTCGCTTGAGAACCTCCACAAGGCGATCCCGCAGTGTCCCGGCGACTGGTATTTCAGCGGCGACTACCCCACACCGGGTGGCATCCGCCTGCTCAACAACGCCTTCGTAAAATACTACGAGGGAAAGGTCAACGAACGCGTCTGAACAGCTCACCTCCCCGCTTATGGCTAATAGCTCGCCCCGCAAGATAGAACTACTCGCTCCGGCCAAGGACGCCGCTACGGCCCGCGCCGCCATCGACCATGGCGCCGATGCCGTCTATATAGGTCCGAGCGCCTTCGGTGCGCGCGCGGCTGCCGGCAACTCGACCGACGATCTGCGCCGGCTCGCCGACTATGCCCACAGCTTCAGAGCGCGCGTATACGCCACTTTCAACACTATCTTGAAGGAGAACGAGCTTCCCGCCGCCGAACGCCTCATACGCGACCTCTATGATGCCCGCATCGATGCGCTTATTGTTCAGGATATGGGTATCCTCCGGCTCGACATACCCCCTATCGAACTCCACGCCAGCACTCAGTGCGACACGCGCACGCCCGAGAAAGCCCGTTTCCTGCAGGATGTCGGCTTCTCGCAGATCGTGCTCGCCCGCGAACTCACTCTCGAAGAGATAGCGGCCGTCTGCGCGGAGGTTTCTGTGCCGGTGGAAACCTTCATCCACGGCGCACTCTGCGTGAGTTATTCGGGCCGCTGCCATGCGGGCGAGGCTTTCCGCCACCGCAGCGCCAACCGCGGCGAGTGTCCCCAGATATGCCGTCTCCCCTACACGCTCCGCGACGCCGACGGCAAGGTGCTTCTGCGCGACAGGCATCTTCTCTCTCTGCGCGACTTCAACGCCTCCGCCTCGCTCCCCGATCTGCTGCGCGCCGGTGTCTCTTCCTTCAAGATCGAGGGAAGACTCAAAGATACGGCCTACGTCAAGAATATCACGGCCTATTACCGCGGCCTCATCGACCGCGAGATCGAAGCAAGGCCGGACCTCTACGCCCGCAGCTCATGCGGCCGCAGCGAGCTTAATTTCGAGCCCCGCCCGGAGAAAAGTTTTAACCGCGGATTCACCGACTATTTCCTCACATCACGCAGGCCCGTAGCCATATCCTCGCCGCTCACACCCAAGTCGCTCGGCGAAGAGATAACCTCAGTCGGCGACCTTCACAACGGCGACGGCATATCTTTCTTCACACCGGAAGGCGAATACAAAGGCGTGAGAATCAACCGCGTAGAAGGCAGCCGCATCATTCCGGCCACCCAGGTACGCATACCGGTCGGCACAAAGCTTTACCGCACTTTCGACCGTATTTGGGAACAGCAGATCTCCCGCGACGACACTGCCCGGCGAAGCATCGCCGTCGATGTGGAACTCTTTGAAAACCGTGTCACAGCTACCGACGAACGCGGCAACCGAGTCACCCTGCAGGTCGACCTCGGCACGGAACAGGCCCGCAAGCCGATGGACGAGGCCGTGCTGTGGAGGACTTTCGCCAAGACGGGCGATACGATCTACCGTCTCCGCAACTTCATGAGCCATATCCCGGCGTCGCTTTTCGTGCCTCTCTCGCTGCTCACAAACCTGCGCCGGCAGCTCCTTGAAGCCCTCGACAGCGCCAACCGTACCACTTACCCTTTCCCGCTGCGGCGACCCGAAAAAGCGGACGCCCTCTACCCCGCTGCGCGTCTCGACTACCGCGACAACGTGGCCAACTCCCTCGCCGAAACTTTCTACCGCTCTCACGGCGTGACGGAGATTGAAGCTGCCCTCGAAGTGCAACCGCGCCGGACGGACAGTGAGTTCGTGGTGATGACCTGCCGACACTGCATTCTCCGCGAAAACGGCCGCTGTCTTCGCGGCAAAGCCTCCCGCAGCTCCGGGAAAGACGCAACGCCCTGGAAACAACCGCTCACTATCGAGAACGGCGACATACGAATGCGTCTCCGCTTCGACTGCAACCGTTGCGAAATGCAGGCCCTCAAACTGCAATAATCAACTTGCGGACTTTCGCCCAATCGCCGCAATGTTGTTTAGCTAAACAAAAGTTTTATCGGACAGCAATAATTTCAGATTATTCGATTTTGCTGGGCTGAGGCGGAAAGTTATTGGCGGCGAATCGGGCAATATTCGGGAAATTTTGCTAATTTTGCAGTTTAATAAAACCATCCGCAAAAGAGATGAGCAACAATCGTTATGACCTCCGAGGCGTCTCTGCTTCTAAAGAAGATGTGCACGCCGCAATCAAAAATGTAGACAAAGGTCTCTATCCCAAAGCTTTCTGCAAAATTATCCCCGATATACTCGGCGGCGACCCCGAGTGGTGCAACATTATGCATGCCGACGGTGCCGGTACCAAGTCGAGTCTCGCTTACGCTTACTGGAAGGAGACCGGCGACCTCTCCGTCTGGAAAGGTATAGCTCAAGATGCCCTCATCATGAATATCGACGACCTGCTCTGTGTGGGCGCCACTGACAATATACTGCTCTCGTCTACCATCGGCCGCAACAAGATGCTTATTCCCGGCGAGGTGATCTCGGCTGTGATCAACGGTACCGAGGAATTACTCAAGGAACTTAAAACTCAGGGTGTCAACATCATAAGCACCGGAGGCGAGACTGCCGATGTCGGTGACCTGGTCCGCACCATCATTGTGGACTCCACAGTCTGCTGCCGTATGCGCCGCTCTGATGTGGTCGACAATGGCAATATCCGTCCGGGCGATGTGATTGTGGGACTTGCATCCTTCGGCGAGGCTCTCTACGAGACGGGCTACAACGGCGGTATGGGCTCCAACGGACTCACCTCCGCCCGCCACGATGTCTTCTCCAAGGACGTGCTCTCCAAATACCCCGAGACATGCGATCCGGCCGTTCCCGACGACCTCAAATATTCAGGCACTATGCGTCTCACCGATCCTGTGGAGGATTCGCCTCTCGATGCCGGTAAGCTTGTGCTCTCGCCCACAAGGACTTATGCCCCGATCGTCAAGAAGGTGCTCGACGCCATGCGTCCGCGTATCCACGGCATGATACATTGCTCCGGCGGCGCGCAGACCAAGATACTGCATTTCATGGGCGACGACCTTCATGTGGTCAAGGATAATTTCTTCGATGTGCCGCCTCTCTTCCGCCTCATTCGCCGTGAAAGCGGCACTGACTGGAAGGAGATGTACAAGGTCTTCAATATGGGCCACCGCTTCGAGTTCTATGTGGCTCCGGAGGATGCGCAGGAGATTATCCGTATCTCGGAGAGCTTCGGCGTCCCGGCCAAGATCGTGGGTCGTGTCGAACAGGCCGACGCCCGCGGCAAACTCCTCACTCTGAAGACCCCCTTCGGTGAGTTCGAGTATAATTATTGAATATTAAACTGCATCCAAGCGATCCTCAACCTCACTCACACGGTCCTCAGCCCTTCTCAAATGGTTAAAGACCGCAGTCACAAGGTAAAAGACCGCAGTCAGTAACACGGTAATCTTCCAACGCATGACCCGGCATCAGCTTCATATCGTCGTCTGTCTTGCAGCCTCGTTGCTGCTTGCGGCTGTGTTGCTGCTTGCCGCTTGCTCCGGCTCCAAAAAAGTCGACTCGCTGCCTGCCGGACCGCAGCCGGCGCCTGACGACACGCTCCGTGTTGGTACGCTTTACAGTCCGACCACATATTTCCTCTACCGCGACGAGCCTATGGGTTATGAGTACGAAATGGTGCGTCAGTTCGCCGACACTTTGGGTCGCCCGCTCAAGATTGTGGTGGCTGAAAATTTCTCCGTACTTCTCGACAAGCTCGACCGGGGCGAGGTGGAGCTGCTTGCCTGCCAGATCCCGCAGACTGCTCAGTATAAGCAGAAGGTGCTCCACTGCGGTGTGGAAGAAGTCACCACTCAGGTACTTGTGCAGCCGCGAAACCGCAAGGGAGTGAAACGCATCAGCGATGTCACAGAGCTTGTGGGCAAGAAGGTGGCTGTGGAGAAAGGTACCAAGTATTATTCGCGGCTTCTGAATCTCAACGAGGAGATTGGCGGCGGCATAGAGATAGTAACCCCTGATCAGGATTCTATCATCACTCAGGACCTGGTGAGGATGGTGAGCGACGGCAGTCTGGACTATACGATCATCGACTCCGATATAGCCTCGCTGGAGAGCACATATTATCCCGACCTCGACATCTCCCTCAAAGTGAGCTTGGAGCAACGCTCTTCGTGGGCCGTGGGGAAGGGGAATACGCAGCTTGCCGATGAGGTGAATCGCTGGGCTGCCGGCGTGGCCACAAACCGAGCCGAGCAGCCGGTGCACCGGCGCTATTTCGAACAGGCCAAGAACAGTCTGCTTTCCTCCGGCGATAAGCGAGACGGAAACGTTGTGCAGGTTGCAAGGATGCTCAGCGCAACTGCTATCTCCCCTTACGACGAAATCTTCCGCAAAGAGGCGGCACGTCTGGGCTGGGATTGGCGTTTCCTGGCCGCTGTAGCCTACGAAGAGAGCCGTTTCAACAACAACGTAGAGTCCTGGGCCGGAGCTAAAGGTATCATGCAGATCATGCCTCGCACGGCCCGAGCGCACGGCCTTTCCGATGCCGAGATGAAAGACCCGGCCCGCAGTGTAGAGACCGCTATGAAGATTTTCGCTACTTTGGACGGCATTTTCAAGTCGAAGGTCAAGGACCCTGCAGAGCGGCGCAAATTCGTGCTGGCAGCTTATAACGCCGGCCACGGACATATCCTCGACGCGATAGCTCTTGCACGCAAATACGGACTCTCGCCCGATGTTTGGGATGCGAATGTCAGCGAAGCTCTGCTGATGAAATCACGCCCCGAATATTACAACGATCCGGCGGTTAAATCCGGATATTTCCGCGGCATAGAGACGGTAAACTATGTCAGCAACGTACTCTCAACCTACAACTACTACCTCTCTCACGCTCCCTCATAGCTCTCTCACTCGCCTACTTACTCACTTACTCACTCTCTCACTCTCTCACTCTCTCACTCTCTCACTCTCTCCCAGTAACTAATTGATTTCTAACTTTTAAAAATAATTGACATGAAAAAAAGGCACTTCACCGTAGCCGCGGTCCTTGCTCTGGCCGCCTGCTTCACCTTCACTTCTTGCATCGGCAGTTTCTCTCTCACCAACAAGGTGCTCGGCTGGAACAACCAGATTGGCAGCAAGTTCGTGAATGAGCTCGTGTTCATAGGCTTCTGGATCCTTCCCGTCTACGAAGTGACAGCGCTCGCCGACCTTCTCGTAATCAACTCCATAGAGTTCTGGAGCGGAAGCAATCCTGTGGCTCAAGGCACGAAAGTGATCGATACCGACAGCGGCCGCTATCTCGTGAAGTGCGACGGAAAAGGCTATGATGTTGTCAATGAGACAACAGGCGAGAATGTGCGTCTCGATTTCGATGTGAACGAGCAGACATGGTCTGTTTGCGTCGACGGTCAGGAGTATCCTTTCATGACGTTTGTCGACGACAGCCATGTGAAGATGATCACTCCCGAGGGCGATTTCCGCATAGTGGAACTCAGTGAGCAGGGCGTGCTCGCTTATCAGGCAGTGGCCACAGCCGGTGCAATGGCCCGCCGCTGATTGATGCCGCCGCTCGCTCCTTCGAGGCGCCCTTTGGGGCGAATCGACCGACAGATTGAGATGCCTCAAATGGAGGCAAAACAAACTTTTTGTCTCCTGAGCGGTCTATTATATAAAAGGCTCAGAGCCCGGAACGTGCAAATTCGTTCCGGGGATTGAGTGTGTTTTGACATATTTTGCTCTCTCAGCGGCCAAATTCCGCTTCCGAACGAGCAATACAAACCACTATCAGCAAAAAATTCCCACTCAGCTGAAGGCCCTCTCTCAGTAAAAAAGATCTCTCCTTCCGAAACTTAGAAAATCATTCATAACCGGCAGATGAACAAGATATTAACTTCCGCACTTCTCCTCTTTACCGCCATATCTCCGGCGTTGGCTCAGACAGCTTCGCAGCTGCCTGTTACAAATGTCAACGGCCGGAATTACTATGTGTATCAGGTTTCAGGCGACGAGAGCCTCTTCGGTATCGCCAAAAAATTCGGCTGGGATGACAATCTGCTTGCCGAGCAGAATCCCGGCGCGGCCTCCAATCTGAAAAAGGGACGGAAGCTCTATTATCCCGCACCTGACAACTCCGCCTCTTCCGTGGCTTCAGCAGCCACTCCTTCCGCGGCTTCTTCATCCGCTTCAGCAGCTCGTTCAGGTCAGAATGGCGCGGCGACTCAGTCATCGGCGGCGACAGATGGTGAAAGGACTGAGATCTTCTACACAGCAACCGACACCACCGACCCATACAAGATAGCCAAGCGCCTTGGTATCAGTACCGACGAGCTTTACGCTCTCAACCCCAACGCGAAGCGCGGCATCAACCGCGGCGATATGCTCCGTGCCCGTGTCACACCGCAAATAGCAGACTCTCTGCAGGAAAAAGGGGAACAGGCTTACACTGTAGTGGAGCGCAAGATAGGGGAAGACACTATTCAGGTATCCTCATCGCCGAGCCTTGTCAAGAAGCGCAACATTCCCACTGAGCCGGTCCGCAAGCCCGACGAGCCACGTATCGTCTATGCCGAACAACCTGCTTCCGAACCTACTTCCGAACTCGCTTCCGAACCTGCTTCCGAACTCGCTTCCGAACCTGCTTCCGAGCCGGTAGAGGCTCCCACTTTGGAGCTGTCTGCCGGAACAGTCGGCACTCCTTCTGCCGGAACAGTCGGTACATCAGCAGTTGGTGCGTTTTCGGCTGAAACAGCTGATACAGAGGGAGAGCATTTCCGTTCTTCACGCAACCCGCTGATCGGTCTCGACGAGTCAGCTCTGATGCAGTATATCATTCAGGAGAGCGATGACCTGCTCACCGTAGCTAAAAATTACAACACTACAATACGCGACATTTTCTTCCTCAATCCGGCTGTTTCCGACACATACTTCCCGGCGGATGAGATTATCCGTCTCCTTCCGGGCAGCCGCGACAAGGACCGACAGACTGTGGCAGTTCACTCGCGCGTAAAGACCGGAAGCCGAAATTACAAAGCAAAAAAGGGTGATACTTACGCATCGATAGCTTCATCTAACGGTATCTCCGAGCAGGAGCTCCGCGAAGCCAATATCAAGCTGAAAGAAGTTAAAAAGGGAAAGACCGTAGCAATACCTCTCTACAAAGACGTCACCGAATGGAAAGACAGCGTGATGACCGACCCACGCGAACTCACAGCCGCCGGGCGTAAAGAGATATATCGAGAGGTCCGCAAGGAACTCTACACTGCTTCGGAGCCGCGCCACGATTATGAAGCCGTCATAGTGACCTCAACCGCATCCGACGACCGCAACCGCGAGAAAGACTTCCTGCGCGGTTTCCTCATGGGTGTCAACACACTCCGTACCGGTGACCGCACCATCGGCTTGAAGGTGCTCCCGACGACATCCGTCGAAATACCCGATCTGCTTGACAAGATGAAGGACTCCCGCCCCGACATAATTTTCGCTTCGTTCGAGAGCGAATTCCCCGAGCAGCTCATACGCTTCGGCCGCGAAAACAATATTACGGTAGTCAATACCTTCGACGCCAAATCCACCGGGTACGAGGATAACCACAACCTTGTGCAGGTGCTCATACCTTCGGCCGACATGAACCGCAAGATTGCCGACGAGCTTATGCGTATGTCCGACGGAAAGACTGTGGTTTTTGTGGCCGACGATGCTTCCGATAAAGATAGTTTCTCATCGTTCTTCAAAGAGAAACTACGCAAAGCCAACCGAATTTTCGCAGATTACCCCACGGCAGCCTCACTCACAGATTTCAGGCTCGATGCCGGCAAAGGCTATCTCTTTGTGACCAACCTCACCAAGCGCAGCGAGATACGCAATTGTCTGGAATATATCGGCGCACTGATCAAGGAAGACCCCACACTCGATGTGATCACCGTGGGGCGTCCCACATGGATCACGATAGCTGATTCGCAGGACAAGCAGCTGGCCGAGGCCAACACGTATATTCCCTCGCGTTTCTACATCAACAACGACGATTCCGACTATATTCTCTTCAACTCCAACTACAAGAGCTTCTACAACGAGGAACCGATACGTTCGTTCCCGGCATATGCTCCGCTCGGCTACGATGTGGCCCGCTATTTCCTCAACGCTCTGCTCTCAGGCGGCGATCTTGAGAACGCAACCCACGGCGTGAGAAATATCGAAATGGATTTCCGGCTTACTCGTCCCGATGAGAACGCAGGACTTGTCAATGAGAATATGTTCTTCATAAACTACACTCCCTCAGGGCTTGTGCGCAAGGTAAATTTCTGATTCGCGGCGAGTTTAGTTTCTGATTCGCAGCGAGGTCAGTGCCTGATTGATGGCGAGTAACGGCCTGATTCCGACTCTTCTGTAACTAACAATTGCAACCAACAATTGCAAGAATCTGATGCAACAATGACTACAAGATATATCCGACTGCTCCTAATACTCCTGCTCTCATCTGCAGCTATGCTTCCCGCATCGGCTCAGTCACACTACGAAGGCAACTTTTTCGTGGGCGGCCACGGGGGTGTCACGCTTTCGCGCGTCAATTTCAACCCCTCGGTGCACCAGAAGATGCCCGTCGGCGCCATGGTTGGTGCCACATTCCGTTACATCGAGGAGAGTCACTTCGGTATCATCGGTGAGGTTAACTTCGAGCAGCGCGGATGGCAGGAGGATTTCGAGGACAAAGGGGATTTCTCGTACCGGCGCACACTCAACTACATACAGATCCCGGTTCTCGCCCACATATTCTTCGGTAATCACCGCACACACTTCTTTTTCAATGCCGGACCAGAAGTCGGATTCATGATAGGGGAAAGCACATCGTCGAATTTCAACTACCGCGACCCGGCATCAGTGGAAGGTTTCCCGCTGAAGGACCGCCACATAGCGCAGTATACAATCGAGTGCAAGAAGAAGGTCGACTTCGGCATCTCAGGTTCGCTCGGCTGC
>SFOK01000149.1 GCA_004552395.1 Bacteroidales bacterium
GCTGTAGGTTGTGACCCAGACGAACCAGAAGAAACTATCATTTATAACCTTCAGGGACAACGTGTAGATGAGATGCTTCCGGGTAACTACTACATAGTAAACGGAGTAAAGGTATATATTCAATAAATTCCGTAATTGGAGAGATACTCCTCTTGCTTGGATGTGAGAGGTACTTTCCAAATAACCTTAGATATTATATATTTAACAATACTTTAGCTTAATATTTGCGGGGTGGGGTGCGTGAGCATCCCCCTCTTTTTTTGTGCCTTTTGTGGAGCCGCTTGGAGTGGCGCGATGCCGCAGGCGCTGTGGCAAGCCGCGATGCGCCCTGCGCCAGCGTGCCGTAGGCAGCCCGTATGGGCTTGCTTCGCCTTTGTTGGGCTTCACCCTTGGCTCCTGGGCTGGCATCGCCCTTGGCTTTGAGGTGGCCGCTTCGGGGTGGCTGTGGTATGGGCGCAAAAAAAGGCGGCGAGCTGTCGCTCGTCGCCTTTTGCTGTTTGGGCTGCGCCCCGGCTTTATTTCTTTTCGGACTTCTTGGCACCGTAGCCGTAGCCATATCCGTAGCCGTAACCGTATCGGCCATAGCCATAACCGTAGCCGTAGCCCACGCGGTGGAGGTCGATGCCGTTGAGCACCAGCGCCATGTTCTTCAGACGATTATCCTGATAGATTTTCTCGATATCAGGAAGCTGACGGCGGTCGAGGCGTCCGGCGCGAACCACGAAGATGGTGATGTCGGCAATACGGTTGGCGATGGTTGCATCGGCGATGATTCCCATCGGCACATTGTCGGCGATAATCACATCGTAACGGGTGCGGAGCTCAGCGATAAGGCTGTCGAGGCGGCCATCCATTAGCAACTCCGCCGGATTTACCGGCTTCGGGCCCGCCATGATGATGTCAGGGGTCTTCCCCTCCTCGCCCTTGTGGATGAGTTCGTCGATGGTTATCGAGGCATCGTGCAGGTAGTTGCTGATGCCGCGGTGTCGGTGACCCTCGAAGAGGTTGCTCATTGTGTGCTTACGCAGGTCGAGGTCGAGGATAATCACGCGCTTGTGAGCGTAGATGTAGCTCTGGGCCAGGTTTCGCGCGATGAACGTCTTTCCGGCGCCCTCGTTGAACGAAGTGAAAGTGATAACCTGCTTGTCGGCCGCCTCCTTCTTAATCCACGACAGATTGTCGCAAATCATACGCATGGCCTCAGCCACAGGGCGTGTGCGGTCGCCGGTAGAATCGTCGTCGGCCTCGTCGTCGGATGATTTACGCTTTTTCGAACGCTCGAGCGGTACTTCGCCGAGGAATGGCACGCTGACAGCGCCCTGCACATCCTTACGCGAGTGGACGCGAGTGTCCATGAACAGAATCATGAGGAACACCACGCCCGGGATGGCGATGCCCACGAGAATTCCGAGCAGGAGAATGCGGTTGCGAGAAGGCGCGATTGGCGAAGTGGGGCCATCGGTGGTATCGATAATTCGGGCGTTGTTGTCGGCCATAGCCTGCGAGAGCGCGTTCTCCTCGCGGCGGTTGAGGAGGAAGAGATATAGCGACTCCTTGATTTTCTGCTGACGCTCGATAGAGAGCATCTGGCGCTCCTTTGTCGGGATTGACGACACACGAGCCTGAGCGCGCATCTCCTGGCTCTGCGCGTCGGAGCGGCGCACATTGAGGTTGACAATCATATTGTCGACAGCGCGGATTATGCTCTGCTTCATCGAATGGAGCGAATTGTTAAGCTCCTCGACGATAGGGTTTTGCTCGCTCGAATCGGCGATAAGCTTGTCGCGGCGAAGGCGAGCAGTGTTGTAGAGGCCAATTTGCGTCTCGATGTTCATGTCCTTGATGCCGGTGTTAGCCGGGAGGAGGTCGAGCTCACGGTTAGGGTCGGTAAGATACTCCTTAAGGTACTTTGCCAGGCGGATTTGCGTCTCGAGCTCCACGGCATCGGCATTATACTTCTGCGACTCGGTCATGTATCGACCGGCAGTAGAGCCGATGTCGACAATCTGGTTCTCGCGCTTGAACGATTCGAGGTCCGACTCCACGCCACCGAGCTCCTTCTCGATGATAATTAGGCGCTCGTTGATAAAGTTGGCAGTGTTCACTGCCACCTGGTTTTTGTCGTTCACCGCATCCTCGTTGTAGACTGTGATTAGCATGTTAAGCACATCGTCGGCGCGCTCGGGCGAGCTGTCCTTAAGCGACAGGGTGAGAATCGAAGCTTCGTCCTCTTCTTGTTGGATGCCCATCATACCTTGGTAGTAAGAAGCCATGTAGCTGAGCGGAAATTTGGTGACAAGGATACGAGTTCCCACCCACGTATCGTTGGAGTACATAGTAGGCGTCACCACCATTTTGCCGTACGGCGAAGCCACCGTGTCGTTGAGATTGATGGTCAGAGTCTTCTCGTTATCGCCCAGGAACGTCACTTCGGCCTGTTTCGGGCTTTTGAGCGTCACGTTGAGAGTGAAATAACTCTCAGGGAGTGCATCGGGGAATCGGATGGCAAATGGAGCGCGATTGTATAGCTCATTGTAACGGA
>SFOK01000150.1 GCA_004552395.1 Bacteroidales bacterium
AATCTATGACAATCAGGTGCAGGTTGACAAAGACCGCTGGATCACAGTGCCTGGTCTGTCGAAGGACATGGAGAAGGTGCTCAAGATCGTAGGTATATTTCTGCGTGTCGATATCGAGGTGAATCTGATCTGACTACCGGTTGAAGTTATACACTCCGTCCGACGGTACGCCTGACTGACTCCGCCACCCATGGTCGGTCGGGTTAGGTTGAGGGTTTACGGAGGTCGCGTAGGTTGAATTTTTTCTTCGCTGGAGCAGCTGAGTCTGACTCGGCGGGAGCCGTTGAGGTTGCTGCCTCAGACTGTGCGGCGGCTGCTTCGGACTGTGCGGCTTTGGCTAAGGTGGTTAGGGAGGTCTTGTGGGCTGTGGATGCAGTTGTGGATGCAGTTGAGGATGCAGTTGAGGATGCGGGGGATGCGGAGGGTCGGCGGAGGGGGTCGACGAGGGTTGAGTGGCGCTCGGAGTTGAAATGGATGGCGTTCATCTCTATTGGTGTCAGCTCTTTGGCTCCGGGGAATTCTTTGAGGTCTATCATAGTCGGGTAGGTGTGGGTCTTATCTGGTCGGTTTGGGCCTTTTCGAGCCCGATTTGGGTCTGATGGTCCTTTGGCTAAGCGTGAGTAATTTCTCGCGGCGTGGGCGGCTGTGGATCGGGTTGGTGTGAGGGTTAAGATTTTTTGTAGTTCAGGATGAAGGTGACGATGCGGTTGAGGCTGAGCATTGCGGCGAGGTAAGCGGTTATGAGTATGAATATCGGCGCGTGGAGGGGGAAGGCGCCGTGCCACCATCCGCCGGCCAGATGGCAGAAGAATTGCAGCCAGAGGAGTGTCTGTACGGTGACGCAGAGGGTGCACCAGGTCTTGATCACAAATTTCTGATAGCTGATGCTCCAGATGGTGAAGGGGAGGCAGCAGCCGTTGATGAGCGCGAGTTGTGGCAGCATGCCGGGGAAGAGAAGCAAGGTGAGTGTGGTGATACCGAAATAGGCCATGCCGACTTCGCTCCAGCTGAAGAGACCGAAGAAGGAGGATGCTTTCTGTTCGAGTACGGTGTCGCAGCCGTGTTCCTGCAGCACGCCGCAGAAGCGGTCGGCCGTCTTGCTCTTCACTTTCAGCGACTTAAGGAGCAGGAGCCAGCAGACGTAGACTCCGCCGAGGCTGATGGCTGTGAGCAGGCAGGTGCTTACGTGCCGCCACAGACCGGATTCCACAAAGCCGTAGACGCCGATGCAGAGGGCGGCAGCGAGCAGTAGCCAGAGCTTCACGCGTCCGGCTATCTCGTAGAAGCGGTGTTTGCCGTAGTCGGGTTCCGCGCTCTGCGGTGTGGGGAAAGCCAGGAGTACGGTGCCGTCGAAACGGTCGACGAACTTACTCAGAGTGAGCGTCTTACGCTCATGAAAATACTCGTAGTCAACGAGTTGACTGCCGTCGGGCGCTGTGCTGAAGGCTGTGACGATGACGAAGCCGGCGCCCTCCTTGGCTACGAAGGGGAGCGGAAGGCGGCTGAGCTGGCTTTTGTCGGCGAGCCGGATGCATTGCGTGGGTATGCCGTACTGTCCGAGCAGACGTGAGAAGCCGAACAGAGTGGAGAAAGGCATGGTGCGAAAACAGTTGTCGGAGTATTCGCGCGTATGCTTCACTCTGAGCGCGCCCAGGAAGTCAGAGAAGATTGTGGGAGTCATTCGAATTCCTGCAGTTTGTTGAGGAGGACGTTGCCATCCATCTCGCCGCTGGAACGCCATTGCTCTTCGCCCTCTTTATAGATGATGAAAGTAGGTATGCCGTCTACTTCGAGCTGGCTCGCCAGGTCGCGGAATTTGTCGATATCGAACTGATATATGTTGGCGCGTCCGGCAGTCAGTTCGGCGACTTCGGCCACAATCGGCATCATGCGCTGGCAGTGAGGACACCAGGAGGCGTACATTTCCACAAGTACGAGCCCGTTGTCCCGGCTTAATTGTTCGAGGTTGCTGTTCATAGTAGTTCTTAAGATTTGGTATTTGAAAAATAAACGCCGCAGCGGTCTGCGCGGTTCACGAAAGCCGATGCGGATTATAAGCGGAATAGATGGAAGGAGTATTCCAACTCGAGCAGGAGGTGATTCTGGATGCGGGGCGCGGGACCGGATGCGGGGCCGGTGTACGGGATGCGGGGCGCGGGATGCCCGGCGGGGCGCGGGACCGGAATTGTCGGAGAAATCGCAGTACTTGGAATTGGGGAGGCCGGAGAGGAAGCTTTGCTGAAGTTCTTCGCGGGGGGGGTAAAAAAGTTCAGGCCGGGAAGGAGAGGCGGTTTTTAACAAATAAAAGCTGTTGTGTAGCATATCTGATTCTCAGGTAGTTGCGAAAAAGTTCAAATTTTTTTGCCAAAAAGACTTGACACGGGCGGAATTTTGTTGTAACTTTGCACTCGCAATTCGGCGCTGCGTCCACCCTTCGAGAGAGGGCGCCTGAAGCTAACGCTCGCCAAATTCAGCCCGAGGGTCCGCAAAGGCGGCCGCAAACCGGGGATGAAAGAGCGGAGGCTG
>SFOK01000151.1 GCA_004552395.1 Bacteroidales bacterium
TATGATTCTGTTCCATTCTTCTGGCTACCGATGTCTCAAGCATTTCTACCTCAACGAAGTGTGTGGCAATATGAAAGATATGTTCCCAAATGTGGTTTCATACAATAGGTTCACTGAGCTTCAGAAGGTAAGCCTGCTACCCCTGTTCGCATTTTTCAGAACACAACTTCGTGGTAAATGCACAGGCATAAGCTTCGTGGACAGCACGCCTCTGCGTGTGTGCAAAAATCAAAGAATCCGCCAGCATAAAGTTTTTGCTGGTTTTGCCGAGCGAGGTTGCTGCTCTATGGGATGGTTCTACGGGTTTAAGCTGCATCTTATCTGCAACGAGCGAGGCGAACTGCTGAGTTTCGCATTCACAAAGGGCAATGTTGACGACCGTAAGCCTTTGGAAGACAAACAGTTCATTAAGGATATATATGGTAAGCTTGTGGGGGATAGAGGGTACATATCCAAGTCCTTATTCAGAAAGGGCTCGATCTTGTCCGCCGGAGACAGCCTGCTAATTCGTAAACGTGCCATAATCGAGAGTGTCAATGACGAGTTAAAGAACATCGCACAAGTCGAACACTCCAGACACAGGTCGCTACATAATTTCTTGGTCAATATGATGAGTGCCATATCCGCATATTGTCTGTTCCCCAAGAAACCTTCAATTAGGTTAGAGCCTGTCAGCAAGAAACCTTCAATTAGGTTAGAGCCTGTCAGTGACACGGAGTCTTTTCGGCAATTGTGCTTGTTCTGAATTCATCGAACTCACGTTAAGGAATAATATGGCGTGCTAATATAACAAATCCCGCCCCTGCTGACAGTAACACTGCAGGGGCGGGACTTGTTTCCAGTCCGTGTTCGTGACAGCGTCAGTTCATGACGTCATCCCAGTCTTTCC
Organism: Bacteroidales bacterium; assembly: GCA_004552395.1. Classification (GTDB taxonomy): domain Bacteria; phylum Bacteroidota; class Bacteroidia; order Bacteroidales; family Muribaculaceae; genus Lepagella. Next base: position 890 of record SFOK01000151.1, read on the forward strand.
ACACGGGTTCGCGCCCCGCCGCGCGTATGCCTGCGCAGACGTCGGCCGTCTTACGCCCGTCGCTGACGTGGAACTGCTCAAGAGCCTGCGGGTAGCTGTAGTATCCGCCGGGTTCTGTGCGGCTCTCAGCGCTCATGGTGGTCACGCCGAGGGCGCACATGTGGTCGCGGATCTCGGCCGGCTCGCGTGTGGAGTAGCTTATGTCCACGTCATGGTCGAATATGCGGAACGCGAACGTCAGCTGAGCCAGTTCCTTGTCGCTCATTAGGACGTTCGGCTGGAATCCTCCGTTCTCCGCCACTCGCATTCGGGGAAAATTGACGCTCAGTTTGGTGCGCCAGTAGTGCTGCTCCAGGTAGCGTACGTGGCGCGCCATCATGGTCATGTCGGTGCGCCACTCCTCGAGGCCCACCAGCACTCCCATGCCTATCGAGTGCATCCCGGCCATGCCCATGCGGTCGAACCCGTTCACGCGCCACTCGAAGTTGCTCTTCATGCCCTTCGGGTGGTAGTCTTTATATCTCTCGCGGTGGTAGGTCTCCTGGAAGCAGATGACCCCGTTCACGCCATCGTGAGCCAGGCGCGTGTAGTCCTCGGTCGAGAGCGGCATGACCTCGATCTTGATGTTTGAGAAGTATTTACGCGCTATGCGCACCGTCTCGGCAATGTAGTCGACGCCTGCCTTGGCGGGGTGCTCGCCCGTCACGAGGAGTATGTACTCGAACGGCCCGAGCTTTTTTATCGCCTTATACTCGTTCTCCACCTCCTCCATCGTCAGGATGGTGCGCTTCATCGGGTTCTGTACGTGAAAGCCACAGTATACGCACGAGTTGGTGCACGAGTTGGTGGTGTAGAGCGGTATGAACATCTGGATTGTCTTGCCGAACCTCTCCATCGTGTATTTCTGGCTCAGGCGGGCCATCGTCTCCAGGTAGGGCTCGGCGGCGGGCGAGATGAGGGCCATGAAGTCGTCAACGTCGCACCTCTTTTTTGCCAGGGCGCGCAGCACGTCGGCTTCCGTTGACCCGTATATCTTGTCCGTGGTCTCCTCCCACGATATTTTCAGTAGTTCGTCAGAAAACATTTTTCACAGTTTTGTTGCCGATTAACAGTTCTTACCCATCTTTCGCATGTCCCGGCTGATGCGCATGGCGCAGAAGTTTGGTCCGCACATTGTGCAATACTCGCCGTCTTGGTGTCCGCCCGCCTTGAAGTATTCCAATGCCCGCTCGGGATCCAGGCTCAGGTTGAACTGGTCTTTCCATCGGAACTCGAACCTTGCTCGGCTCAAGGCGTCGTCGCGCAGCGACGCGCCGGGGTGACCTTTGGCCAGGTCGGCCGCATGGGCGGCTATCTTGTAGGTCACGACGCCCGTGCGGACGTCCTCCTTGTTCGGGAGGCCCAGATGCTCCTTCGGCGTGACGTAGCAGAGCATGGCCGTCCCGAGCCAGCCTATTATGCTTGCGCCTATCGCGCTCGTTATGTGGTCATAGGCGGGGGCTATGTCGGTCACCAGCGGGCCGAGGGTGTAGAACGGGGCTTCGTGGCATTTTTCAATCTGCCTCTCCATGTTCTCGCGTATCTTGTGCATCGGGACGTGGCCCGGGCCCTCTATGAAGGCCTGCACGTTTTTGGCCCAAGCGCGCTCCACGAGCTCGCCCATGGTGTCCAGCTCGGCGAATTGCGCGCGGTCGTTGGCGTCGTGGGTGGAGCCGGGCCTGAGGCCGTCGCCAAGTGAGAGCGCCACGTCATATTTGGCGCACAGGTCGCATATGTCGTCGAAGTGCTCGTATAGGAAGCTCTCTTTCTGGTGGTAGCGGCACCACGTGGATATTATGGAGCCGCCGCGGCTCACCATGCCCGTGAGGCGGTCGTCGGCGAGGCCTACGTTCTTCAGGCGTATGCCGCAGTGGATGGTGAAGTAGTCCACGCCCTGCTCGCATTGCTCCACAAGGGTGTCGCGGAACAGCTCCCACGTCAGGTCCTCTGCTTTGCCGTTCACCTTCTCCATGGCCTGGTACATGGGCACCGTGCCGACAGGCACGGGGCAGTTGCGGACAATCCATTCGCGCGTCTCGTGGATGTTGTCGCCTGTCGAGAGGTCCATGAGGGTGTCTCCGCCCCATTTGCAGCTCCACACGGCTTTCTCGACCTCCTCGTCTATGCTGCTCGTGGTGGCCGAGTTGCCTATGTTGGTGTTTATCTTCACCAGGAAGTTGCGGCC
>SFOK01000152.1 GCA_004552395.1 Bacteroidales bacterium
TCGAAAAAAATAATTCTACGATTTCTACGATATGCGGACAACAATACAGATACTCCCCGGAATTAAAGCTATCGGCTGGGTCGATTGCCGACACCTGCCCAGGCGCGTTGACCTGTCGGCCATCTGCGGTATGACGGTCGCTGTCCTGACGGACATTCACCCCATACCGTTCTTCGACGAGCCTACCTGCGAGTGTCAGCACCGCAAGGACGGTGCCGGGTATCAGGACACCGCCACCCTGAAGTTCCTTACCGACAAGGAACTTCCCCGGAGTGCTACACTCGGCTTCGTCGTTACCGATGTCAATGGTAAATCTTTCCTTATCGGCTCGCTCGAAGCTCCGCGTCCGCAGGTGGAGTGCCATCAGCTGACCAGTGTACCGTCAGGCGATGCCGCCGGATATTCATACGAAATAAAGCACGTCGCCCTCAAATCGATGGTGCCGTGCGTGATATAGCACAATCGTTCAACAGCGTCATTTTCATAGATTTTGAAGTTACCGTACCGCCGGTCCGTGAGGATAGGCGGTTTTTCATTGGTAAGAGTCACCCTGCTGTGAGCGCGACATCTTCCTTTGGGGAGGAGAGAGGTCAGACTGCGGAACACTGTTTGCGCTTATCCATTGAGCAGTCTATGAACAGGACGGCTCCGTGGTCGAAGTGGGATTCTTTCTTCGCTGCGCTACGAAAGCGCTTGAGCGATTAGCCTATTCGTGGCGCTCCGTTTCTTGATGCGACGGTAAATGTCCCGGTGGTCGCAGTAGCCCTGCGGGAGTCGGTCATTGTGAAACTCTTTCTGCTGAACGGCATCTGATTTCTGACCGCGCCTTACGCAAAGCGTATTCCTTGATTTTTTTCGTGGACGAAGTCATCCTCTCTGCTCTCGCTTCCGTCGGGGCCTCGTAGTCAGGAACGTTTTTAGGGGAGGGTCTGCATCGTCAGCGTAGCCTTGCAGTTTATGGTGTCGCAATCGTTGAGCTGCGCTATCCATCAGGCACACCGCCGCCGTACTTGCCATAGTCGTAAGCACCGCAGCAGATACTCCGCGAACTCGCCTGCATAAAGCTTTGGGGCTGGCATCGGTATTACGGTGAAATTCAGTCGCCGCGACAAGCCGCTCTCCGTGAGTCAAGACCTCCTGCTTTACGTCTTACATCTCCGTTTCCATTCCGGGCTACCACGTCAGGCCCATTGCACCAGTTTTACGCCGCAAAGTTATTACCTCCTGCCGGAACGTCAAGGGCAGGTTTGCACTCCGTGTTCCTCCGTTTTTCGCTCCGTTGCAAAACGGCTATCACCCTTGCCTCATTGTCCGCCCGGAGGCACTTTGAGGGCAGTGTAAAACTTAAAACAATGAACCTTATGTTTAACCCCTCAATTCCAACTACAATGAGACTACAATTCGGAGAACTCAACATCACTCCAAGAGTCGTTGAACGACTCGACGACCTGGACTTCACAGTCGAAGAACTCGAATATGCCATCCAGGACCACAAAGCTTCCTGCGACGGCGAACCCGCGGTCTACTGCGGTACTTACGGCAAGTACAACGACGGCTCGCTCTGCGGCCTGTGGGTAGACCTCAGCAGCTTCGTCGACTACGACGACTTCATGCGCTTCTGCAAAGCTATCCACGCCGACGAAGACGACCCCGAACTGATGTTCCAGGACTACGAGGGCTTCCCCCGTCAGTGGTACAGCGAGAGCGGAATGGACGAGGAAGACTTCGACCACATCAAGGAATACTGCGAGCTGTGCGACAAGTACGATCAGGATGCCGTGGACGACTATATGGAGTTTCACGATGAACTCGACAGCTTCGAGGAAGCCTACTGCGGCCACTGGGACAGCGAAGAAGACTTCGCCCGCCACATCGTCGAGGAATGCTACGACCTTGACAGGATCATGGGCAATCTCTCAAACTACTTCGACTACGAAGCCTTCGGACGCGACCTGTTCATGTATGACTATTCCATGGGCGCAAACAACAATGTGTTCCGCGTAGTCTGACCCCTTTCCTCTCTCCTCCCTCAAAGTGTCGCTCTCACGGCAGAGCGGCCTTTTTGCTGTCTTTTAACGCCTTTATATATAGTGGTAACTTCGTGGTGTAAATAAGTTACGCCATGTCGAAAACCACATATCATATCTCGCTCAAAGGCTACGTCGGAGGCTCCGACTTCGACCGCTCGACCGTTGATAAATCCCTCGCCCAGAACGAGGGGAAGCAGGTCAACGTCCTTATCGACAGCCTCGGCGGCTCCCTCGCCACCGGCCTGTCTATCTCCGCAGCCTTCAAGAACCACGGCAATGTCAATGTGCATTTCGTGGGCCTCAATGCTTCCGCCGCAACCATCGCTTCGCTCGGCGCTGCTCACATCTCCATTGATGCCGGCGCTATGTACCTCGTGCATCAGTGCTCGATGGCCTTCTTCGAGTGGGGCAGCCTCAATTCGGCGCAGTTCGCCACGCTCATCGCCGACTGCGAGAAAATCAAG
>SFOK01000153.1 GCA_004552395.1 Bacteroidales bacterium
AACCTAGGACTCCCTGATTATGAGTCAGGTGCTCTAACCAACTGAGCTATGGGACCGATTCGGGAGCGTCTCATAATCGAGGCTGTCCGGAAATCGAGTGCAAAGTTAATGATTGTTTTCGGGTTTTCAAAATTTTCAGACCGTTTTCTTCTGCTTTCTATCCAAAATTTCTCGTAATTTTTTTGGTTTCAGTCTCCATAGCGTATTTGGTGCGAAGAGAGAGCCGTGAGTGAGCGCAAGGTAAAGGGGGCATAAAGGGGTCAAAAATTCGAATCTGCCAAACAAAATTGGCACGGAAATTGCTTATCCCGTTAAAAATGGCTACCTTTGCATTTTAAAGAGGGGTGCTACGGCCAAAACGCCCGCAGTCCGGCTTATGAAGCCAAAAGCTGATGCAAAGGTCTAAATACTGAAAACGATCCCAAGCGAAAGCGGAGGTGACCCGGTTAGCAACCTGAAGATAAAGATGAAGATCCACAGAGAAGGAACCAACATACTCATACTGCTGTTCATCGTGCTGGTGATGCTGAACATCCCGGTGTGGCTCTTTCTGCCGCCGGTGGTGCTTCCGGTGTGTCTCTCGGCACTGTCTCTGCTTGTCTACGGCTTCGTGTTCAACTTTTTCCGTTGTCCGCGCCGCTATTACAAGGGTGAGCGCCGCGACATGGTGGTGAGCAGTGTCGATGGCAAGGTTGTGGCTATAGAGCGTGTATATGAGCCTGAGTATCTGCGCGCTGAGGCTATACAGCTATCGGTGTTCATGAGTCCGCTCAATGTGCATGCCAACTGGTTTCCGGTTGACGGACGTGTGGAGTATGTGCGTCATCATTCGGGCCGTTTTCTATCGGCTTACTTGCCCAAGGCGAGCATAGAGAATGAGCGGTGCACCATAGGCATCCTGTTGCCGAACGGCCAGCGTATAGCTGTGAGGCAGATAGCGGGAGCCATGGCCCGCCGCATCGTCACTTATGCCGAGAAGGGCGAGAATGCGCGCATAGACCGTCATCTGGGCTTCATCAAGTTCGGTTCGAGGGTAGATATTTTCCTCCCTGTGGACGCTATGCCTTTGGTCGGCATCAAGTCGCCGACGCGCGGCGGTCTGACACCGATAGCGCAGCTCAAGCCGGCCGGCGAAGCTTTCATAGCCCCGCGCAGCGAAGGCGACGCGCCGTCAGCCGAGGCGGAGCCGGAGAAGAAGCGCCGTCACAGCCGCCGGAGCGGCGGACGCAGAGAGGCTGAGTAAGCGAGATATACCCCCGGCGAAGGCGCTACAGGGCGCCGGAACCGGTTGTCAATACATAATTCACTCTAATTGTGGCGAATAACATAAAACACTACATACCCAACACACTCACGTGCCTTAATCTTCTGAGCGGATGCCTCGCGGTGGTGTGCGCGTTCAGTCCGTTTGATTCCATAGCCGGGATCTACGGCTATCAGGCCGCATTCTGCATGATTCTGTCAGGAGCGTTCTTCGATTTTCTCGACGGTTTCTTTGCCCGTGTGCTCAAAGAGACGTCGCCCATCGGTGCCGACCTCGACTCCCTGTCGGACATGATAACCTTCGGACTGGCTCCCTCCATGATTCTGCTCAACCTCTTCAAGGCGGCCGGCTGCAGCCTGCCCATGCAGCTTGTGTGCCTGCTCATACCGTTGTGCGGCGCCCTACGTCTGGCGCGTTTCAACGTCTACTTCATAGGCAAGAGCAGCTTCTCTGGCCTTCCGATCCCCTCCGGGGCGCTTTTCTGCATAGGTCTGGCCGACATCATGGTCTCACAGAGCGGCTTCAATCCTTATGCAGCGGCCGGATGCACAGCCCTTGTGGCCCTGCTCATGATTGCCCCGCTCCCCATGTATTCCCTCAAGTTCAAGAGCTTCTCGCTGCGCCGCAACGTAGCCGGTTGGCTGCTTGTGGCGGTGAGCGCCGCGTGTGTGATCATATGGGGATGGACGGGCTTCCTGTTTGCCATAGTGTACTATGTGCTCTCGTCGTTCGTGATATTCTTTTACCGCCATAGCTCCGGGAGGTCCTGATGTCTGTTTTGCTGATACTTCTGCTCTGCTTCGTAGGCTATCTGATCTATATGTTCGGAATGGCAGTCTACCGGGTGCACCGCGTCGTCAGGAATGTGAGGAAAGCCACAGGCTTCTCATCTGACCGGGGAACCCGGCGCCAGCGCCGCAGCGAGGAGCCGCGCCGCCGTCCGCGCCGCAAGATACCCAAGGAATATGCGGTCGACGCCGTGTGGCAGGAGCTTGAGATACGCGGCGACGAAGAGTTTCTGCAGGTCTACCGGTCCGACTTCACTTTCAGGCAGGAGGCCCAGATTTCCGAAGCTGACTACGAGATAATATCATAAGGCTTTACCGATAAGTAACTCGCAAAAATTAGATGATACATAATTGCGAAGGATTTTTGTGTGATTTGGCCGGTTGAGCGAAGGAGTGTAGCGGGCTACATGACTGAGCT
>SFOK01000154.1 GCA_004552395.1 Bacteroidales bacterium
CAAGACCCTGAAACAGGGGCCTACGGCGATTCGCAGAATTGATATTTGTATCGGCGGATAGGGCAATGAATCCTACGATCATATCAGGGATCTGATCAACCGCGACGGCACAGGAAGCGGCACAATTCTGTATCGCAATTTCAAGGCGCTCAAAGATGCGCTCGGAGTGATCGATGGAGTGAACAACGACGACGAGCACTGCTACAATGTCGATACGGCGGTGAGATTTCACCGCATGATGAACGACATGGGCCTGAAAACCTCCATCGCTCCTTATATGAACAAGAGCTTCTGGAGCAGTCTCTCTACTCAGCTCGGCTCCGGAATCTGCAATCTGATCATGGTGCAGTGCTACGACGGCGGCGCCGGCAATGACCCCAAGGACTGGCATCTGAACGGAGCGCCGGTTCATGGAGGCCGTTTCCATTACCAGGACGAGTCGCTTTCGGCCTCGCACCATGCCGGTGTGATGCAGAACTGGAAGAACAACTCCGGCGCGACCGGCGGCTTCTTCTGGGTCTACAACGACAACACGTGGAACCTGAATCAGTATGCCACTCACGTGCATCGCGTGTTCGGCGTGAAAACCTCCTCAAATACTAAAGCAACTGTCTATGCCGATGCCAATTACGGCGGCTACAGTGTCTCGCTTGCGGAAGGCTCCTATTCGCAGTCGGAGCTTTCGCTCTACGGCTTCCTCGGCGGCGATCTCTCGTCCCTCAAAGTGAATCCGGGCTATAAGATCACACTCTATTCCAACCCCGATTTCACAGGTGATTCCAAGACCTGGAGCTCCGATGCAGGGAGCGTGGGCTCCGACTGGAACGACAGAGCCCGCTCCATCCGCATCGAGGCCGGAGGCACCACAGGACGCAGCGGTATCTGGAAGATACGCAACCGCCACTCAGGCAAATATCTGGACCTGACGAACAATTCCACCGACAACGATACGCCTGTGGTCCAGTTCGACGAGGAGATCGACGACGCTTCTCAGGCATGGGTCTTCACCGAGGTAGGCAACGGCATCTACAAAATATGCGCCTACAACAATCAGAACCGAGGTTTCGACATCCACGACGCTTCCAAGGAGAACGGCGCATATCTGAAGATACACGATTATGTGGGCGGTAAGAATCAGCAGTTCATGCTTGTGGACAAAGGCGACGGATGGATCCAGATCATAGACCGCAACTCAGGCAAGCCTATCGAGATGCCCAACTCTACCACCGGCAACGGCGAGTGGGTTAAGATCTACGACAACAACGGCAGCGACGCCCAGCAGTGGAAGCTCGAAGACAACCGCTGCGGCGGCGTGCATGTGGCCACCGTCTATGCCGACGCCAACTATGCCGGTCATTCCGTGGCGCTCTCCGAAGGCGATATACGCTCGACCGTCTGAAATTCTTCAACATAAAGAACGATGACCTCACCTCCATGAAGGTGACCCCCGGATTCAAGATAGTGCTCTATCAGGACAACAATTTCGGAGGCGGATCCACCGACATAAGCTCCGACAACGGATGCCTCAACGATACATGGAACGACGCCACTTCTTCGCTGAAGATAGTTCCAGCGGGAGTCGCCGGCAAAGGGGGTAACTTCAAGATACTCAACCGCAAGACAGGTATGTACCTGGATGTGGCCGACAACAAGACAGAGAACGACACGCCGATCATGCAGTATGTCAACGAAGGCGACGACGCCTCGCAGACCTGGACCTTCACCGAGGTGCAGACCGGTGTCTACAAGATATGCACTTTCGGCAACCAGAACCGCGGCTTCGACGTGCACGACCAGGGCACAGGCAACGGCACACAGGTGAAGCTCTACGATTATGTGGGAGGCCGCAACCAGCAGTTCATTCTCATAGACAAAGGGAGCGGCTACTATCAGATCATCGACCGCCATTCGGGCAAGGCCGTGGAAATACCGGGGTCATCGACAACCCTTGGCGAGTGGGCCAAGATCTACGACAACAACGGCAGCGAGACCCAGCAGTGGAAGCTCGAGGAGAACCGCTATGCCGGCGCTCCGGCAGCCACGCTCTATGTGGATGCCGATTATAAAGGTAAAGGGGTGACACTGAGCGAGGGTGACTATTCCCTTGCCCGTCTGCAGCGGTATAACATCAAAGACAACGACATATCCTCGTTGAAAGTGACTCCCGGTTTCCGTGTCACTATCTACAAGGACGACAACCTCTCGGGCGACTCGAAGGCTTACACCGGCGATGCCAACACCTTCGGCGACGATTTCAACGACAAGACCACCTCAGTGAAGATCGAGCCCTGGGGCAAGACCGGCCTGGGCGGCAACCGCAAAATACGCAACCGCAACAGCGGCCAGTATCTGGACACAGCCGACAACAAGACCGATAACAACACCGCCGTGATGCAATATAACGACGAAGGAGACGACGCCTCGCAGACCTGGACGCTCACCG
>SFOK01000051.1 GCA_004552395.1 Bacteroidales bacterium
AGAAGGGCGCATCGAAGGCAAAGCGATGAAATCCGACATATCCGATAAACTCTCCTGTTTCTTTTATTTCAACGGCATACAATCCGAAGCCCGTTTCCTCAAATTCAGTAATTATGCGGTCCACAAACGCATTTGATTCATCGGCAGACAAAGTCGCCGGAAAATATTTCATGACATTTTTGTTGCCGTTCATCTCAGCAAATGGAATCCTGTCTTCATGTTTCCATAAACGCAGTATCAGGAGGTCAGTTTCCAAATTGATTTCCATGATGCAAAATTAACCATTTTTAATGCTCCTTAAAAATACTAACAAAGAAATAAGTTGAGACGACTTCAATGCGATATCCGAAAAAATATAGTAATTTTGATCTCAGAATAACTAACTCTGACCTCAGAATAAGTAGCCGCGCTCGCGAGCTGCTGTGATCACCTGGTTCACTCAGTTTTCGATAGTCTCCACGGCTTTCTGAATTTTGGCTTCAGAATAAGTAATTTTGGCTTCAGAAAAAACTAATTTTGATATCAGAAAAACTAACATATCATGCGATTAACTAAATTTCTGGCCGCTTCTTTCGCGGCTCTCGCAATCCTGGCGTCAGGCTGCTCCAAAGGTCCCGCCGGCCTCTCTGTCAAAGATAAATGGCAGCAGACCGAAGTGAACAGCAAAGAGGTCCGCTATAAGCTCTTCCCCGGCACCGTCGGCTCCGAGTCAGGCTATCTCGAAATAGTCGACCTGGGCGATCACCGCGCCGCCCTGCGCATCTTCCGCGGCGAGGAACCGCTCTCCAAGCCGCAGTATTTCCATGTGCGTCTGGTGCAGAACGGCTACTCCATGACCATTCACGCCGAGCTTAAAGACGGCTATTTGATCGACGACAGCAGCCTCTCCGGCAACGGCATGGAGCCTCACTTCTATCAGTGGCTCTGCAACCTCTCAGGCAAGCCGATCACTATCGACGGCTACGCCAACTCCACACCCGGATATTTCGAAAACGAGAAGCGCACACCGGCCGACTTCACCTTCAAATTCGAGAACCTCGACCTATCCGGAATTACTCAGCAGCCGTAAAACCCTGAGAAGTTGAAATATAAAAAGCCGCGAGGCTGCGCCTCCCAGGCGCAACCTCGCGTTCGCATCATTTTCCAGGAGCGATAAGGTCTAATTCCCTTTCTCGCTCCTGCCTTCGGTATTATCTCAGCCGGGGGATACGGCCTCTTTGCGGGCTCTGCCTCAGCTTTTGCGGATTTACTTCTTGATACCCAGCTTCTTGGCTATGGCATTAGGTATGGCATCCTTATGCACGATCATAGAGATCGTCTTGGCTTGGAAATAAGGCTTGCTCAGGTAGAAATAGCCGTCGTAGATCTGGTTGGTGTCCCAAGAGTTCTTAACCTTGTAATAGCGGGTGCCGTTCTGGTCCACAGCGTAACCCACGATCTCCATGCCGTGGTCGTCGGTCGTGGCCTGGATGTCGAAATCTTTCTGACGCGATTCCTGAGTGACCTCCTGCTCCTCGCAGGGGCCTGTGATCTCGAACTTCTCGGCCTCGCGGTCCTTGTCGGAGAGCTTCACCCAGCGCGACAGCTCGGTGTCGGTCATATCCTTCTCCGATTTGGCTTTGGGAAGAAGAGCGTAGCCCTTGGTCCACTTGAAGCCCGGCTCGGAGACGTCGGCAGCCCAGGCGATGGGGAAGCCGTTCTCCACGGCGTTGTCGAGGATCTGCTGAAGCTCGTCGAGAGGCACATTGTAGGAGCTGGCCCAGAGCCAGTTGTCGGCTACCTCTACGGGGAACTGGGTGTAGAAGGGATGGTGCGACCATGAAGTGACGCTCACATAATCGTCGGGATTGATGCCCAGCGATGCGGCGTAGGATTTCGGAGTGTAGGTCTTGCCCTGATAGGTGAACGACTCGGGCACTTTGCCCATGTAGCCGTCGAGAATACCGCGCAGACCGGCCTTCCAGCCTGTTGTGAGTTTCTTGCCGGCATTGCGGAGCACGCCGTTCATGTAGCCTTCCATGGCGTCGAAGAGCTCATAGTGGCTGTGCTTCTCGTCGCCATATTCGAGACCTTTGTAGACCTCTTCGGGCATCATGCCGTAGTTGCGCCACACGTAGAGGGGGTCAACGCCCGAGCCGCCCTGGGCGAAGTTGATCTTGCCGCCCATGCGGATATATTTGTCGGCCTTGTCCTCGTAGCATTTGCGCACCACGAACATCTCCGACAGGTGAGTCTCCTTGCCCGTCTGGCGTATTATCTCATCCTCGAGAAACGAGTTGGTCGAGAAGCACCAGCATGTTCCCGATTTGTTCTGATCCTTCACCGGTGTGGTCTTGATCACCTTCACGTCAGTGAACTTGAACCCTGTGGAATCGGGGTTCTCCGGCTCGGCTTTCTGAGCTGCCATGACGGGAAGCACCGTCAGAGCAGCCGCAATGATTGTTAAGCTCTTTTTCATGATAGTTAAGTATGGTTAGAGTTTTGTAATTCAGTTTTTATGAGCCGGCCTGCGCGGGGTTTCCCGGGCAAGCTCGCGAGCCGCTTTACACATTGAAGCGGAAGTGCATGATATCGCCGTCGTTGACCACATATTCCTTGCCCTCCACCGAGAGTTTGCCGGCCTCTTTCACGCCCTGTTCGCCGCCGAGTTCCACATAATCGGGATACTTGATCACCTCGGCGCGGATGAAACCCTTCTCGAAGTCGGTGTGGATGATTCCGGCGCACTGCGGCGCTTTCGAGCCGCGGCGGAACGTCCAGGCGCGGCACTCGTCGGCTCCGGCCGTGAAGAATGTCTGCAGGTCGAGCAGATGATAAGCGGCGCGTATCAGACGGTTCACACCCGATTCCTCGAGCCCAATCTCCTGAAGGAACTCGCGGCGCTCCTCGTAGGTGTCGAGCTCGGCTATCTCGCTCTCGGTCTGCGCGGCCACGATCAGAAGGTCTGCGCCCTCGTCCTTGATAGCCTCGCGCACGGCGTCCACGTACTTGTTGCCCTTCACGGCCGACGCGTCGTCAACGTTGCACACATAGAGCACCGGCTTGTTGGTGAGCAGGAAGAGGTCGCGGGCCAGCCGCCGGTCCTCCTTGCTCTCGAAGGTCACTGTGCGCGCCGATTTGCCGGCAAGAAGCGCCTCGCGGTAAGCCTCCAGGATCGAAACAAGAGCCTTGGCTTGCTTGTCGCCGCCCGTCTGGGCCTGCTTCTGCACCTTGGCAAGGCGCGACTCCACAGTCTCCAGGTCCTTGATCTGCAGCTCCATGTCTATGATCTCCTTGTCGCGGACCGGGTCCACGGAGCCGTCCACATGTGTGATATTATCGTCGTCGAAGCAGCGGAGCACATGCAGGATGGCGTCCGTCTCTCGTATGTTGGCCAGGAACTTATTGCCGAGGCCTTCCCCTTTGGAAGCGCCCTTCACCAGTCCGGCTATGTCCACGATCTCCACCGTGGCGGGGACTATGCTCTTGGGCGAGCACATCTCCACGAGCTTGTTAAGCCGCTCGTCGGGGACGGTGATCACACCCACATTGGGCTCTATTGTACAGAAAGGGAAGTTGGCCGACTGAGCTTTGGCGTTGCTCAGGCAGTTGAAAAGTGTGGACTTGCCCACATTGGGAAGGCCCACTATGCCGCATTGAAGTGCCATATAGGGTTAGACCTTGTTCCTTAACGCATGTTAAAAGCAGGGGTCGCAAGCTTGCGTCAGATTCGGTCGGCAGACGAAGGAGCATACTGACGTATGCGACTGAGTCTGACGGCTGAGGATGGCGTGAGATTGCGGGACGAAGGCAATTTCATCCTTTATCCTGTTTCGCTTCGTTAACATTTGCGTCGACGGGAACATCCGGCCTTTTATGATTAAATTGTTAAAAAAAATAATTATTTCTTCACTTGCCCGCCATCTTGCCGGTGCTTTTCGCCAAGTATCATCAGTTGCATAGCCCGCTATGCTGCTTCTTCAACTTGCAAAAATCCCTCGGCAATATGTCGCCCTTGCTTTAACATTCGTTATGGAACAAGGTCTAAAAATCTGTTTGTTTTTGCAATGCAAAATTAGTAAATTTCGCGCACAGGTCCAAACGTTTGCCGCTTGCCGAGTGGCCCTCGCGCCGCAACTGCCCCGTTCCGCGGAACTATTGGCGCCGCGAAAATGTTTTCTTTTTACGCACCACAGAAATTTACACCTTGTTTATGGAAAGAATCCTCTGGGCCGACGATGAGATAGATCTGCTCAAACCTCACATACTGTTCCTCAAATCCAAAGGTTACGACGTGGCCACCGTCACCAACGGCCAGGACGCCGCCGAAGCCGTGAGCCGCGAGCACGTCGACCTCGTGCTGCTCGACGAGAATATGCCCGGCCTTTCCGGTCTGGAGACCCTCGACATCATATCCAAGGCACGCCCCGACCTGCCGGTCATCATGATCACCAAAAGCGAGGAGGAGAATATCATGAATCAGGCCATCGGCTCCATGATCGCCGACTACCTGATCAAACCCGTGAATCCGAGCCAGATACTCCTTTCTATAAAGAAGAATCTCCATTCCTCGGAGCTTGTGGCCGCGCAAGCCTCCAGCTCGTATCAGCAGGAATTCCAGACTCTCGCCTCGCGCATAAACCGCGCCGAAAGCATCGACGATTTCTATGCCCTCTACCGGCAGCTCGTCTTCTGGGACCTAAAGCTCTCGCAGACAGACACCTCCATGGACGAGATGCTCGCCATGCAGAAACGCGACGCCAATTTCAACTTCGTAAAATTCGTGAAGCAGAATTATGAGGGCTGGGCCGTTCCGCTCGTCTCTCCCGGCAAAGCACCCGCGCCCGGCGCCGAAGAGAGGCCCCTCATGAGCCCCGACATCTTCAAACGCCGCGTATTCCCCGCACTCGACAAAGGCGAGAAGATCTTCTTCATCCTCATCGACAATTTCCGCCTCGACCAGTGGAGAGTGGTTCAGCCCCTCCTCTCCGACATGTTCAGCGTCAGCGAAGAGCTCTACACCACAATCCTGCCCACATCCACTCAGTATGCCCGCAACTCCATCTTCGCCGGCCTCATGCCGCTCCAGATAGCCAGGATGTTCCCCAAATTCTGGGTGGAGGAAGACGAGGACGAAGGCAAGAACATCTATGAAGAAGACCTCGTGCGCACTCAGATGGAACGTTTCCGCCGCAAGGAACAGTTCTCCTACACCAAGCTAAACGACTCTCAGGCCGCCGAGAAATTCCTCGGCCGCATCAGATCGCTCTCGCAGAATGAGCTCAACGTCGTAGTCATGAACTTCATCGACATGCTCAGCCACGCCCGCACCGAGTCCAAGATGATAGCGGAGCTCGCCAACAGCGACGCCGCATACCGCTCCATCACCGAGTCCTGGTTCCGACATAGCAACGCCCTCGACATCTTCCGACGCATAGGCGAAGAAGGCTACAAGATCATACTCACCACCGACCACGGCACCATACGCGTCGACAACCCCATAAAAGTGGTCGGCGACCGCAACACAAACACCAACCTCCGCTACAAAGTAGGCAAGAACCTCAACTACAACCACAAACAAGTCTTCGAGATGCTCAAGCCCGAGCGATTCGGACTCCCCATGCCCAACCTCTCCAGCGTCTTTATCTACGCATGCAACGAAGACTTCTTCTCCTATCCCAACAACTACAACTACTACGTGCAGTACTACACCGGCACCTTCCAGCACGGCGGCATCTCCCTCGAAGAGATGCTCGTCCCCCTCGTCACCCTAACCCCCCGCTAATCCCAGCCAATAAAATTCCGGCGTATCCTACTCCCTCCCTCCCACCGCAAAAAAACCGCGCCTCAGAAATGAAGCGCGGTTCTCTCTATAAATCGGGTTTATGAAATTTACTTGATCAGTGTGCGGCCCTTCTCTATGGCTGCCTCGTTGAGCGGTATCAGCTTGTGGTGACGCTCCGGAAGCGATTTCTTCAGACCCTTGATCACATTCTCCATCGGGAGCTTATACGACATAACCTCGAGCAGGGCGCCCATCACCACCATGTTGTAGGTCTTCGAGTTGCCCATCTCGATGCAAGCGTTCATCGCCTCGATGCAATACACATTGATATCCTGGCGCGTAGGCGGTTTGTGGATACCGTTGTTGTCGTAGATCAGCACACCGCCCGGTTTTACTTTGCTCTCGAACTTGTCGAGCGACTGCTGGTTGAGGACCACCACTATGTCGTAGCTGTCCAGGATAGGCGACGAGATTTTCTCATCGGAGAGTATCACGGTGACGTTCGCTGTGCCGCCGCGCTGCTCGGGTCCGTAGGAAGGCATCCAGGTCACCTCTTTGTCGTCCATAAGGCCTGAGTAAGCCAGGATCTTGCCCATGGAAAGGACGCCCTGACCGCCGAAACCGGCTATGATTATTTCTTGTGTCATTGTTAGTCTTGATTATGGGAGTTCTACTTTCGGGCTTATTCCTCGTCGTATTTGCGCTCTGTCTTCAGGTCGCCCAGAGGATATTTCTTAAACATATGCTCGGCCATCCATTCGTTGGCTTTCTCAGGGCTCATCTTCCAACCCGAGTTGCAGGTCGATACAACCTCTACCACCGATGTGCCCTTCTTATCGATCGCGTTCTGGAACGCTTTCTTAAGGGCGGCTTTGGTCTTGCGCACTGCTGCTGCCGTGTGCACCGACTGGCGCGTCACGTAGCAGGTGCCGTCGAGCTCTTTCATCAGGTTGGTGATCTCGAGCGGATGTCCGTTCAGGTCAACGCGGCGTCCGTAAGGCGTCGTGGCTGTCTTCTGACCGATAAGTGTGGTCGGGGCCATCTGGCCGCCCGTCATACCGTAGATAGCGTTGTTCACGAAGATCATCACTATGTTTTCGCCTCGGTTGGCGGCGTGGATCGACTCGGCTGTACCTATGGCCGACATATCGCCGTCGCCCTGATAGGTGAACACCACATCGTCGGGCCAGAGACGCGACACGGCTGTGGCCACTGCCGGTGCACGGCCGTGGGCTGCCTCGATCCAGTCCACATCTATATAATTGTATGCAAAGACGGCGCAGCCTACGGGCGACACACCGACGGTGCGCTCCGTAAGGCCCAACTCCGCTATCACCTCTGCTACCAGTTTGTGGATAACACCGTGGCTGCAGCCGGGGCAGTAGTGCATGTGAACCTCGCTCTCAAGAAGCTCGGGCTTGCAGTACACCTTATTTTCTTCTTTGATAATGTCTGTGATTTCCATGTTGAAAATTTTATATCAGATCCGGTTGTGCCGGGGTGTTTACTTTATGATTTTTTCCTTGAGGGCCTGGAGTACCTCATCCGGGCTCGGTATGATACCGCCCAGTCGGCCGAAGTGCTCCACGGGCAGCGAGTCGTGCACGGCGAGGCGCACATCCTCGATCATCTGGCCGGCGTTCAGCTCCACGCAGAGGATACCCTTCTTGCCCTTGGCTGCTTTCTCTATTGCCTCGTAGGGGAACGGCCACAGAGTGATCGGACGCAGAATACCGATCTTGATACCCTCCTTGGCTGCTATCTCCTTCGCCTTGGCGCAGATACGGGCCACTGTGCCGAAGGCCACGATCAGATAGTCGGCGTCGGCTGTGTCTATCTCCTCCCAGCGGGTCTCGTTCTTGGCTATCTCTTTGTAGCGGGCCTGAAGGCGCTCGTTGATCACCTCCATCTTGGAGCTCTCGAGCTCAAGCGATGTGATCACATTGCGCTTGCGCAACCCCTTGCGGCCGTTGGCTGCCCACGGGCACTGCTTGCGGATCTCCTCCTCCGTGCGGCGCGGACGCTGCTCCGGAAGGACAACCTTCTCCATCATCTGGCCCACGATACCGTCGGCAAGCACCATGGCCGGGTTAGTGTATTTGAACGCCAGGTCCATGCCCAGGCCTACGAAATCCACCATTTCCTGCACTGTGCTCGGCGCTAAAACTATCAGATGATAGTCGCCGTGGCCGCCGCCCTTGCATGCCTGGAAATAATCGGCCTGCGAAGGCTGTATCGTGCCCAGACCCGGGCCGCCGCGCATCACATTGATCACCAGAGCCGGCAGTTCGGCCGCTGCTATGTAGCTTATGCCCTCCTGCTTGAGCGATACGCCCGGCGAGGACGATGAGGTCATCACAGCTTTGCCCGTCGAGGCGCCGCCGTATACCATGTTGATTGCTGCGAGCTCCGACTCCGCCTGAAGCACTGTCATGCCCGTGGTCTCCCACGGCATGAGCTCCTCTAAAGTCTCGAGCACTTCGCTCTGAGGTGTGATCGGGTAGCCGAAATATCCGTCAAAGCCGTATCGGATAGCTGCGTGGGCAAGCGCTTCGTTGCCCTTCATCAGTCTGACTTCTTCTTTCATTGTTCTTCTTTTGTGTTCCTGTGTTTTTATGGTTCCGGCGTCCGCGTAGTGGACGCCACGCTTACCCTCCCCGGTCGGGGAGAGCCTTTATCCCTCCACTTTCACGCGGTACACCTCGATGCACGCGTCCGGACATACCAGCGCGCACGAGCAGCACCCTATGCAATTCTCGGGATTTTTCATGTAAGCGAAGTGATAGCCGCGGTCGTTGACGTCGGCCGCCAGGCCCAGCGTGTCCGTCGGACACGCCACGACACACAGATTGCATCCTTTGCACCGATGTGTGTTCACGGTAATTGCTCCTTGTACTTTTGCCATTCTGTTATGGATTAAGTTTAAAAATATCTGCACCGCATCGCCTGCCTTTCTCTCCGGGAGTAGGCTGGTGACTGCCTATAAGGCATTGCCTTATAGCGATTTAAGGTTCGTTATCAGTTCCGCCGGACAGCTCCTGACCGCCCTGTGCTGATTTATCACCACAAATTTACCCTATTTTCCCGGGCTTTCCAAACAAATTTTATCCAAAAAAGTATGTTTTACAACATGTTTTTCAGCTCCGTTTTGCCGTTCCGAAAAAAAATAATTATTTTTGAATTCCGAAACACCCAATCCTATAATAAATAGTCAGGCATATTATATTATGAAAAAGAAAATAGTATTTTCCACCGGCGCCGGCATGTCGGCCGAATCGGGCATCTCTACCTTCCGCGACGCCGGAGGCCTTTGGGAACAGTATCCGGTCATGCAGGTAGCCTCCGCCGAAGGCTTCCGTCAGGACCCTGAGCTCGTCCACCGTTTCTACAACGCACGCCGCCACGACCTCGTCACCAAGGAACCCAACTCCGCACATAAGCTCATAGCCGACCTCCAGAAAGATTACGATGTCCGCGTCATCACCCAGAATGTCGACGACCTCCACGAGCGCGCCGGATCCCAAAATGTGCTCCATCTCCACGGCGAGCTCATGAAGATACGCTCCATCGAACACCCTGATTATGTGGAATCTCTCTCGCTTGATAACCTCGACACCACCCCCGAGACCCGCGGCAGAAACGGCGACCATATGCGTCCCCACATCGTCTTTTTCAACGAGGCTGTGCCCAACATCGCGCCGGCCATGGACCTTGTCGCCGAGGCCGACGTCTTCGTGGTCATCGGCACCTCGCTCAACGTATACCCCGCAGCCGGACTCGTCAACTGCGTCCGACCCGGGACACCGATATTTTACATCGACCCCAAGCCTGGCCATATCTCCATCCCCAACCTCACGGTCATACCCGAAAAAGCGACCGTCGGTCTCCCCATCCTCATAGAGAAACTCCGCGCCCTCAAATAACCACCCCGGCCTCAAAACTCTCCGAAAATCAATAATCCAAATCCTAACCTGATGATGAAGCGTCTTCTGATCCTTTATATCCTCTCCGCGGTAATTACCCTTCAGCTCCGCGCTCTCGAGCCTTCCGGCACACTCCCCGTTCTGACAATCGACACCGAAGGCGGCGCCCCGATTGTCGACAGGGAAAATTACCTGCAGGCCGTCCTTAGCCTACGTTTACCAGAAGGCGTGAAGGTCCCCGATCCCTCCGACCCGATGATCGACCTGGCCGACCCGCAGCCACTTCAGGATGTGGCGCTCCAGATCCGCGGCCGCGGCAACACCACCTGGGAGAACGATGCCCAGAAGCCTTACCGTCTCAAATTCGACAAAAAGACGGAGCTGCTCGGCATGCCCGCAAACAAGCATTTCTCGCTCGTGACGGGCGACGGCAGGGTAGGGCTCTGGCTCGGACCCCTCATCGGCATGCAGATAGGCCGTCAGGTCGGTTTCCCCTGGTCGCCGCGCATCCAGCCCGTCGAAGTGGTGCTCAACGGTTCCTACGAAGGCATGTACCTCCTTATAGAGAATATAAAGATAGCCAAAGACCGCCTCAATATCTACGAACAGCCCGACCTCAACACTGACGAAGCCACAATACCTTACGGCTGGCTCGTGGAGTTCGACAATAACTACGATGACTGCCAGATCATAATCCCCGAACGCGACGGCAAAGATCTCTGGGTCACCTACAAAAGCCCCGAAGAACTGTCGCAACAGCAACTCGACTGGCTCAAGACGGAGTTCTCCGACCTCACTGCCGACCTCTACGCCGGCGAGAAAGACGCCCTCGCACGCCTCGACCTCGTCTCGCTCGCCCGCTTCCTCACAGTCTCGGAAGTGATGAACGATGTGGAAGCCTATTCCGGAAGCCAGTACCTCTATCGCGACAAACCCACCGAGGCGCTCCCGACTGCTCCCTGGCAGTTCGGCCCACTCTGGGACATAGAGCTCCTCCACCACCCCAAGAAAGCCTGGATTATCAACGACCCCTACTGGTCGCGCCTCAACTGGATACCTGCCCTGATGCAGTATCCCGAAGTATGGGCAGCCTTCCGCGATCGCTGGCACGAGTTCTATCCCGCGCAGTTTGAGCAGCTTCCCGCCTTCATCCACAGAATGGCCGACTACTGCGCAAAGGCCGACGCCCGCAGCATAGAGCGTTGGCCCGGCGTTCATACCTTCCCCGACATCACGGCAGCCGAGAAAGCCGACTGGTGCGTGAACCGGCTGCAGGAAAACGCCGTCTGGATAGCAGACCATATCGACCAAGGCCTCTCCGCCGACCTTGTGACCGAAGACCCCTCCGCTCCCGCGCAAATCTTCACCCTTCAGGGCCTCCCCGTCGCCACCATAGCAGCTTCTATTTCAGATTCTTCAGTTTCAGCAGGTTCTGTTGCAAATCCCTCAGCAGAGTTCTCCTCATTGAAGGCAGCGCTTTCCTCCCTTCCCTCAGGCATTTATATAGTGGTGGCGCCCGGCTCCCCCGCCCGCAAAATCACCATCCCCTAATCCCACCCTCCCCGACTCCGCTTCCCGGCCCGGCGGCCGGAATCCGCTTCCTCAGGCGGAATCCGCTTCCTCATGCGGTAAAATTTCGTTCTTGCCGCGAGCTTTAGCGAAGCGTCCCCCGCCCCGCATTTTTTCCGCTTCGCAATTTTACGGTTTTTGCTCGCTTTAGCAGCTTTTTCCCGGACCGCAATTTTTCCGCTTCGCAACTTTTCGGTTTTGCTCGCTTTTCGCCGCTTTTCCTCGGATCGATTTTTAGTCTTTTGTCTTTTTACTGTTTTAGCCGGCTCAGGGCTTTTTGCGGAAAGTCGCGGTGGCCGGGTCGGAGATTTTTCCGCGGCGGCAGTGGCAGCGTAAA
>SFOK01000155.1 GCA_004552395.1 Bacteroidales bacterium
TCTGGCAAAATCCTCAAAAATCTGTTGCCTGAATAATATCCAACCTCAGAGTTCAAAAAAAAGAGGCTGCGCCGTAAACCTTAATTACGACACAGCCTCTTATTTTTTGCGCCGAGCGGACGGATACGGCTGATGAGCCGCTGCGCGGACGCTATGTAACTTATGTGGCTTATGTAGCTGATGTAGCTTATGTGGCCAATGAGGACCAATGCAAATCCGGAGCGCGGGAAGCAGGCGGGACACGGGAGGTGATGGGGCGGCGGGGATTAGAAGTAAGGGTTGGAGCGGAGTTCGGCGGCGATGGTGGTGGGTTCGCCGTGGCCGGGATAGACCACTGTCTTGGGCGGAAGTGTCAGTATCTTGGCGCGGAGTGCCTTGAGCAGATCGGCCATGTTGCCGCCGGGGAGGTCGGTGCGTCCTATCGAGCCCTGGAAGAGTGAATCGCCCGTGAGCACAAAGCCGTCGGCCTCATCATAGAGAGCTATGCCACCGGGCGTGTGGCCCGGCACCTCAATAACTTTGAGGACGCCGCTGCCTATGTGCAGCTCGTCGCCTTCGGTGAGGTAAGCGGATATCTCCACGGGCTTCAGGTCCAGGTTCATTCCGAACGAGCGGGCCTGTGCTGTGAGCGACCTGCCGAGAAACTCGTCGGCTTTGTGGGCCTTGATCGGAAGGGAATATTCCTCGGCTACTGTCATATCGCCAAACGAATGGTCGAGGTGCAGGTGAGTGTTGACAATATGCGCCGGATGCAGTCTGCGTTCGCGGACCACGCGGCGGAACGTTTCCAGCTCGTCGTCCGTCAGCATGCCCGGATCCACGATAGCGCACTCGAGCGTGTCGGGATCATAAACTATATATGTGTTGACCCCTATCGGGTTAAAGACAAAACGTATCAGTTTCATAGTATACTCAGAAATTAGTTGAGCAAGTCAAGCAATCGCTTATCAGAGAAACGTATAAGTGACCTTCTTGGTTTTGAAGAAATCCTCGTCGGAGAACCAGCGGGCTATGTCGAACAGCTCCGTGGTGCCTGGTGTGGCGGCTATCTCGCCCTGCAGCTCACCCCCTTTGAGGGTGATAAAGCCATTGGGCATGGCGTTGACCTGCTTCTCCGATATATTCTTGGACGAGAGACGCACGAGGTCAGGCAGAGGCATCACAGCCCTGCTCACCACGAAGTCGAATTTATCGCGGCACTCCCCTATATCGCCGTGCTGCACCGTGACGTTGGTGAGCCCGGCCTGACGGGCCACATCCTCAGCCACCCTCAGCTTTTTGCCCACGCGGTCCACGAGATGGAACTGTACATCGGGGAAGAGCACGGCAAGCGGCAACGAAGGGAAACCGCCGCCCGCGCCGAAGTCGAGCACCCTCGAACCCGGAGCGAACTGTATAAGCCTGGCTATGGCGAGCGAATGAAGGATATGATTCACCTCGAGATTGTCTATATCCTTGCGCGAGATCACATTGATCTTGTCGTTCCATTCCGGATACGCCTTCATCAGTGTCTCGAAGCGTGCGATCTGCTCTTCGGTGAGAGATGGGAAATATTTTCTTATGTGGGAAATCATATAAGTCGCTGCGAAGGTTATTCTGCGGGTTAGAACGACGCTAAGAGGTTGAAAAGAAGCAACAGGAGCCAGAGGCCCGGAGTCACGAACAGAAGTGAGTCTATGCGGTCAAGCACTCCGCCGTGGCCGGGAATTATATTTCCGGCATCCTTCACACCCACAGAGCGCTTGATAAGCGACTCCAGAAGGTCGCCCAGTGTGGCAAGCACAGAGATGCTGAACGGGAATATCACGCCTCCGAGAATGAGATCCATGTGCTGATAAACATCGACAACCAGACTCATCAGCACGCCCACTATTATACAGCATATCATACCGCCAAAGAAACCTTCCCAACTCTTCTTGGGCGAGAGACGCGGGGTCATCTTGTGGCGTCCGATAGCGCTGCCCACCAGATAAGCTCCGGTATCGTTGACCCAGATGAAGATAAAGACGGCGAGCACAGTCCACTGGTTCATGATATCCAGCAGCTGAACCGATATGATGCCCAATGAGATGTAAGTCACTCCGAGTACTGAGTAAGCCAGGCTGCGCAGCGGCCTTTCGGTGTGGACATAGAGAGCCACGATGCATCGGGCCACATAATAAAGCAAACCCGCCGAAGCCAAAAGCGCCGACAGTCCCATAAAATCGGATACGATGTCGATTCCTAATGTGAACGATATGATGAACGGGATGAGTGTGATGAAACAGACACCGACTATATCAGTGGTTACTTCCAATCCGGAGGCGCCCGTCTCGCTGCGGACCATGCGTGTGTATTCCACTGCGGCAAGCAGGCCGAAACAAGCCATTAAGAAAGTGAACAGCTGCGGGCCGAAAAGGATC
>SFOK01000052.1 GCA_004552395.1 Bacteroidales bacterium
GTCAAGTTTATAGATCTTGACGTCGGGATGGCCGGCGAGCTTCATCATTCTCCACATGTACAGGTTTTCCTCATATCGGCCGAAGAGCTCCTGTTCGGCATCGCCTGTTATGATGATATAAGGCGGACAGTCTTTTCTTACATGATACAGTGGAGCGTGATCGTCGACATAAGGTGTCAATTCTCCGATTCCCTTACTTTTGCGGTCGGAGAAATGAGTGATTACCTGACCGCTGTATGGAATGAGAGCCGCTATCGAATCGGCGTCGACTCCATACTTCTGCAGCCATTTCTTGTCTAGGCCGATCATACTTGTCAAAAAACCTCCGGCGGAATGACCCGCCACAAAAATTTTATCCGGATTGCCCCCGTATTTATCTATATTCCTGAACGTCCACGCTACCGCTTCAGCGGCATCGTCGATGCAATCTTCAACACCCACATTAGGAATCAACCGGTAATTGGGGGCCACGACGACATAGCCCTGCTCTTTTAGTTCGTCAGGCACGAATTTGTTGCCCCCTGTCAGACCTCCCCCGTGAAACCATACTACGACAGGATTCCCTTTTCCCTCTTTATCATAGTGAATGTCGAGTTTCAGCCGTTTCTGGGAACAGGAATCAGTCTTGTCGGTATACTCCACATCTTGTAACGTCAAATACGAGTTTTGAGCGTCGCATAGGTTCAATGCAACGAGTGTTGTCAGAATTATCAGGAGTCGCTTCATGTTTAGGGCTTGTTCCTTAAAAAATGTGTACGTCGAGGTCGCAGATGTGCCTTAAGTATCGCTTATTGTGGCGTTCGAGTTACTTTGCGGAGTCGGGGTAGAGGTAGTTCCACCAGGAGGGGTCATCCTGAAGCCAGCGCGCAAACCAGGCCATGGCCGTGTCGTTCCATTGCTTGCGCTTGTCGTAGGTGAGGATGAAATGATTCTCGCCGTCGACGGTCACAAGTTCCACGGGTCGGTCGAGCAGTCTCAATGCATTGAAGAGCTGTATACTCTCGCCCACAGGCACATTCGTGTCGGCCGTGCCGTGAAGCAGCAGTAGCGGCGTGTGGATCTTGTCGGCGTTGAAGAGCGCACCCTGACGGGTATAAAGCTCCGGGTCAGTCCAGGGGTACGACTTGGCGGCGGCCACGGAATTGTAGCTGTAGCCCCAGTAGCCTTCGCCCCAGTAGCTCGTCACGTTCGATATGCCGGCGTGGCTCACGGCAGCGGCGAATATGTCGGTGAGAGTCTGCAGATACTCGGTCATGAAGCCGCCGTAGCTTGCGCCTATGCAGCCCACCTTCTTGGGATCGACGGCAGGATGAGCCTCGATGAACTTCTTGGTGCCCTCTATGATCTCCTCGGCTGTGCGTTTGCCCCAAGCGTTGACGTGGCGCGCGGAGTATTCCTGGCCGTAGCCGGTGGTACCCGACGGGTTGAGCATATAGACAATATAGTCGCGGGAGGCGGCGAGCTGCGGGTTATAGGGGGAAGTGAGGGAGAACTGCGTGGGGGATGTGCCGCCGTAGTAATAGACAATCAGAGGATACTTCTTCGAAGCGTCGTAGCCCGGAGGATACACGGCGTAACCATCGACCACCGTGCCGTCCTTGGCGGTGAAGCTCCAGGGCTCGAAGCGGCCCATCTCGATCTTGGCGAGGTGTTCGGCGTAGGGGTTGCCCAGCGAGATGTCCTTCTTAGAGGATAGATTATAGATGCGTCCTTCGCCCATGCTGTCGCGGCTCATGCCGAGATAGGCTATGGAGCGGCCGTTGTCGCCCATGGAGAAAGCGGTTATATTCTCGATGCCGAGCGGCAGACGGGTAAACTGGCGCGAGCCCGGGTCGTAGCAATAGATGACATTCGAGAAACCCTCCTCGGCGCGGAGATAGATCTTGCCGTCGGCGCGGTTCCATACGTAGTCGTGGACGGCCGGATCGAAGTCGCGTGTGATAGGGTCGACGCTGCGTTTGCCGAGGTCGTAGACGAAGAGCTGAATGTCGAAGTCGTTGGGTATCTCGGCGCCGCTGACATCGCCTATGCGGTCGAACTCCGAGGGGCCCGACGAGATGAGCACCTTGGAGCCGTCGGGAGAATAGAGCGCACCGGTAATGAAGCCCGAAGAGGGCACGATCGTGTCTACAGCGCCCGTGCGGGTGTTGTATTCGAGCAGCGAAGTGTCTATGAAAGGCCACTTGAGCGGGTCGTCGGTGGTGGAGAGAAGCAGCAGACGGTCCGGGTCTGTGGGGTGCACGTCGGCAGCGGTCGTGGAGCGCGATCCGCGTGTGAGACGGCGTGTCACACCTGTGGCGGGGTCGAAACTCGCTACATAATATTTGTCGCGGTTGCCCGGTATACGGTCGTCCGGGTTGCTGTAGCGGCGCAGCGGGCCCTTCTCTTCCTTCCCCTTGTCGAGGCCGTGAAAGAGGATGCGGCTCTCGTCGGCAGTCCAGAAGAGAGTTGCCTGCGGGAAGCCCGAGGCTACTTTGACGGTCTTGCCGGTGGACGGGTCGAACGTGTATACGTCGTATAAGTCATTGTTCTTCAGCGTGTAGTAGAGGCGGTTGCTCTTAGGCAACCAGGTGTAGGGGAGCGAGGCATCGAGTGTGGTCTCGGCGCCTGTGCGCAGGTTGCGCAGCGTCTTGTGGGTCTCGCTCGTCTCCCACGAATGTTTGTCGGTGACGGTCTGCAGCAGCCAGTTGCCGTCGGGGGAGAGCTGCAGGCCCGTGATGCGGTTTGAGAACTCCGTGTCGGCCAGCGAGAAACGGCGTTTGAGCTCGGCTCCGGTGGCAATATCCACCTCCTCGAATCCCTTGTCGGGCTCGAAGGTCACGGCGATCTTCTGCGCGGCCGTGTCGCCCGGGAGAGTGAGCAGCTGCAGACGCAGTATGCGATCGGCTTCCGGCTCGAGTGTGAGCGCGGCGCTCACAGCGGCGCCCCCCTGCTTCTTCGAAGCGCCCTCCTCCTTGCCGTCCACGAAGAGACGGTAGCGCAGAGGCGAGTCTACTTTGAGCAGACCTTTGGCGAAGCGCGCGGCTCTCAGCGAGGTCTCAAGTTCTATGATCCGGGGTTCGGCTCCGGCTTTGGCCGCCACGGAGCCGAGGTTCACCACCTTGTAGCCCTTGGCGGGAAATTCGCGGTAGGGGAGTGCGCTCAGCGAGCCGTCAGCCGGATCGTACTTCACCCCTTTGGCGTCAAGCGAGTCGAGCAGGAGCGGTTCGGGCACAGTGAGGGCCGGGCGCATCTTCCACTCGTCGACAGAAGTGGTGCGGGCCTGGGTTGCCGGAGCTATCAGGCATACGGCCGCCAGACTCATGCCCAAGTGGCGCAGAGAGTACTGTTTCTTCATGATAATTAACAGGTTAGTAATAAGCCGGAGACCGAGACATGTTCTCAGGCCTCCGGCATTATGTTAGGGTTGATAAAAAAGTTACTTTTTGAGAGCCGCGATAGAGGCTTCGATAGCGGCTATTTTCTCCTGAGCGTCGCTCTGTTTCTTGCGCTCCATGGCCACCACAGCCTCAGGCGCATTGTTGACGAAGCGCTCGTTGGAGAGCTTCTTCTCCACGATCTTGAGGAAGCCGCGGTAATGGTCCAGGTCAGCTTCGAGCTTGGCGAGCTCCTCGGCCACGTCGATGGAGTTGCCCAGAGGCACACTGAACTCAGTCTTGTCCACACGGAAACTTGCAGCCATCGGGTCTTTCTCGCTCACTTCCTTGATAGCGGAGATGTTGGCCATCTTCTCGATCACCGGGTTGAACGCGGGGTTGAAAGCGCCCTGCACCTGAAGCTCGAGCGCGTCGCGGTTCGGTATCTGTTTCTTGAGGCGGATGGTGCGCACACCGGCCACGATCTCCTTCACAGTCTCCATGTCGCGGAGAAGCTGCGTGTCGACCTCGCCCGGCTTGGGGAGCACGGCGTTCATGATCGAGTCGCCCGGTTTGCGCTCGGCGAGATGCTGCCAGAGCTCCTCGGTGATGAACGGCATGAACGGGTGGAGCAGGCGGAGCATCACGTCGAAGAATTCGAGTGTCTGAGCGTAGGTGCGGCCGTCGACAGGCTGTCCGTAGGCGGGCTTCACCATCTCCAGGTACCACGACGAGAAGCCGTCCCAGAAGAGCTTGTAGATTGCCATCAGAGCCTCCGAGATACGGAATTTGCCCATGAGATCGTCCACCTCGGCGAGCGTGCGGTTGAGCTCCGAGGCGAACCACCGGCAGGCGATCTTCGATGACTCGGGCTGCTCCAGAGCCGGGTCGGACTGCCAGCCCTGAACCAGACGGAAGGCGTTCCAGATCTTGTTGTTGAAGTTGCGGCCCTGCTCGCAGAGCGAGTCATCGTAGAGTATGTCGTTGCCGGCCGGGGCGGCGAGCATGAGTCCCATGCGGACGCCGTCGGCGCCGTAGCGGTCCATAAGCTCGATCGGGTCGGGCGAGTTGCCGAGCGACTTCGACATCTTGCGGCCGAGTTTGTCGCGGACAATACCGGTGAAATATACATTGCGGAAAGGTTTCTCGCCTAAGTATTCGTAGCCGGCCATGATCATGCGTGCCACCCAGAAGAATATGATATCGGGGCCGGTGACGAGTGTGGCTGTGGGGTAATAGTATTTGATCTCCCCGTTGCCGGGATCGAGTATGCCGTTGAAGAGGGTGATAGGCCAGAGCCACGAAGAGAACCAGGTGTCGAGAGCGTCTTCGTCGCGGCGCAGGTCGGAGAGCTGAAGGGCGTCGTTGCCCGTGGCCTTGCGTGCCTTGGCGAGCGCCTCTTCGGGTGTGGGAGCCACAAAGACATGAGCGTCCTTACCCTCGCCCATATAGTAGGCCGGGATGCGGTGGCCCCACCATACCTGACGGCTGATGCACCAGTCCTGGATATTCTCGAGCCAGTTGCGGTAAGTCGATTTGTATTTTGCGGGCACGAACTTGATCAGGTTGTCCATGACCGGCGGCAGACCGATCTCGGCGAAGTGCTTCATGGATATGAACCACTGCTCCGAGAGACGCGGCTCGATAGCCACGTGGGTACGCTCCGATTTGCCGACCTTGTTTACATAGTCCTCGACTTTCTCCACCAGGGCTGCATCCTGCAGGTCCTTCATGATCTGCTTGCGCACATCGAAGCGGTCCATGCCCACATACATGCCGGCGGCCTCGCTGAGTGTGCCGTCAGGGTTGAATATGTCGATGGTCTCAAGGTTGTGCTTGCGACCGAGCATATTGTCGTTCTCATCGTGAGCCGGTGTCACTTTCAGGCAGCCGGTACCGAACTCGATGTCGACGTAGCGGTCCTCGATCACATCTATGACTCTGCCCACCATAGGCACAATCACGCGCTTCCCTTTGAGCCACTGATTCTTGGGGTCCTTGGGGTTGATACACATGGCCGTATCGCCCATGATAGTCTCCGGACGTGTGGTGGCCACAACGGCGTAGCGGCGCCCCTGAGCGTCGCGGTGTACTATCTCGCCCTCAGTTCCCGTCTCGCCGTCGGTGCTTTCGGCCGGCTCGTCGAGATAATATCGCAGATAGTAGAGCTTGGACTGCTCCTCCTCGTAGTAGACCTCCTCGTCGCTCAGAGCGGTCTGGTTCTTCGGATCCCAGTGAACCATGCGCAGGCCGCGGTAGATGAGGCCCTTGTCGTAAAGGTCGCAGAAGACGCGGGTAACACTCTCGGAACGTTTCTCGTCCATGGTGAAGGCCGTGCGGTCCCAGTCGCACGAGGCTCCGAGGCGGCGCAGCTGCTTGAGGATGATGCCGCCGTGCTCGCGGGTCCAGTCCCAGGCGTGCTCCAGATACTGCTCGCGGGTGAGGTCGCGTTTGCGGATACCCTGCTCGGCCAGACGGGCCACAACCTTGGTCTCAGTGGCTATCGAAGCGTGGTCGGTGCCGGGCACCCAGAGGGCGTTTTTCCCCTCCATGCGGGCGCGGCGTATGAGGATATCCTGAATCGTATTGTTGAGCATGTGGCCCATGTGGAGCACACCGGTCACATTGGGCGGCGGAATCACAATAGTGTAAGCCTCGCGGCCGTCGGGTTCCGAATGGAAGAGCTTGTTCTCCTCCCAATATTTGTACCATTTGCCTTCCACCTGGGAAGGATCGTACTTTGTGGCAAGTTCGCTCATGCGTCTATGAGGTTGGTTGTGTTGAGATTACGTTATGATGCCGAGCCGGGCTTCGGCAGCCGCGGCCTGCGGGTGAGGCGAGAGGACAGATTAATGTGCAAAATTAGCAAATTTCAGCGACATATACAAAACGGCCTTCGGGTGCCCCTATTTTTCGGAAGCAGTGAAGTCAGCGGGGGCGGATCTCCCAGAAGGCCACGGCGGATGCGGCGGCCACATTGAGCGAGTCCACGGAATGCGACATCGGTATCTTCACCACGAGGTCGGCCGCGCCTATCACTTCGGGGGAGAGGCCTTCGCCTTCGGTGCCGAGTATCAGCGCGAGCTTCTCTGTCTTTTTCAGCCGCGGGTCGTCGATGCTGAGGTTGTTGCGGCGCAGGGCAAGGGCTGCGGTGATGAATCCGAGCTGCCGGAGCGGTTCTACGGCCGAAGGGATTCGGCACCAGGGCACTAAGAACACCGAGCCCATGGAAACACGCACGGCGCGGCGGTTGAGCGGATCGCACGACGTGGGTGTCAGGGCCACGGCGTCGATGCCCAGCGCGGCGGCGGAGCGGAAGATAGCCCCTATGTTGGTGGTGTCGCACACGCCGTCGATCACAGCCACACGTCGAGCATCGCGAAGCACTTCGGCAGCGGGACGTGCTTCGGGGCGGCGCATGGCGCAGAGCACGCCGCGCGTGAGTGTGTAGCCGGTCAGCGAGGCGAGAAGCTCGCGGGAGCCGGTGTAGACGGGCACTCCCTCGGGCAGCAGGGCTATGATGTCGGCGGCGTCGCCAAGGATGTGGCGTTCTTCGCAGAGAAGCGCCACGGGGCAGTGACCGGCGTTGAGAGCCACACGTATCACCTTGGGACTCTCGGCTATGAAGAGCCCTTTTTCAGGCTCGAGTTCGGAGCGCAGCTGCGCCTCGGTGAGCCGCGAGAAACAGTCCACACGCGGATCGGATATGTCGGTGATGCTTATGATTTGGGGCATGGGTGTCGGGGAGGCTCGCCGGCTCATTCGGCGCGTTTGCGAGAGAGCGGTATCAGCATACAGATATAAAGCAGCACGAGCAGCGAATAGACGGCCAGTGTATAGAACCGGGAGGTCTCGGGCGAGATGCGGAGCGTCATCAGGTAGCCGCACGATATGCAGAGCTGTAAGAGCGAGTAGATGCTCGATATCTTGAGCTGGCTCACCCGCCGGTTGAAATGCAGCTGCTCGTAGATATGCTTGCGGTGGCCGGTAAAGATGTTCTCTCCCTCGATAAGGCGGCGAATCACTGTGGCTAATGTGTCGGTGGTGTATACGGCCACCAGGACTATCGGCGAGGCGTCACCGACGTAGAGGATAAACTGCGCCAGTAGCACCGCCACAATATAGCCCATGCTGATCGAGCCCACATCGCCGGCGAAGGCTATGGCGCGGCGCCGGAAGTTGCAGAAGGTAAAGATCACGGCGCCCATCAGGGCGTAGATTATGTAGGTGCCGCTCGTGAAGTGCATCCCCATGAAGTTGTTGATGCAGAGGAACGAACAGAGCGCCACAATCGAGTAGCTGCCCGTCATGCCGTTGATGCCGTCCATGAAGTTGTAGGCGTTTATGAAACCTATCACACAGAATATGAACAGCAACACGAGCCAAAAATCGGTGGTGAACACCGGAAATTCGAAGCATAGGAACAGCACGGCGATGAGCTGCACGGCGAGCCGTACCCACACCTTGAGGCCCATCACATCGTCGGCGAAGCTCGTGGCGGCCAGCATGGTCAGGCCGAGCAGGAAGTAGGATCCCGGCGCGTCGACATTGTAGAAGATACTCGCGGAAAAGCTCCAAAGAATCATGGCGACGTAGAAGATGAATCCGGCGCCTACCACAGTGACCGGATGGCCGTCCTCGCGCACATTGTGCGCAGTGGTCCAGCCTTTCCGGCGGGCTATGGGGAGGTAAGCCGCTTCGAGTGCCGTGAGGATCAGAAAGCAGATGGATAGAATTATTGCCGGAAGAATCATCGCGCTCTGAGTGTGTCTGTGTCGATGCTGCGGAGATACCAGTCGTAAAGTCGGCCCACTCCTTCATCGATCTCCACGGTATGGTGCCATCCGAGCGAATGAAGCTTGCTCACGTCGCAGAGTTTGCGTATGGTGCCGTCGGGCTTCGAAGAATCCCAGTGCACGGGCCCTGTGTAGCCCACGGCGGCGGCTATCTTGCCGGCCAGCTCGCGGATGGTGAGCTCGCGCCCGGTGCCTATGTTGACGTGGCAGTTGCGCACCTGCGTGCCAGCGCCGCGCAGACGGTCGAAGTCCACATTCTCAAGCAAGAACACCGAGGCGTCGGCCATATCCTCGGACCAGAGGAACTCGCGGAGCGGCGTGCCTGTGCCCCATAGGGTCAGTCCCTCGGGAGTGATGCCGTATTTTCCGAGCACACGGAGTATCTCCTCATCGGAAGCTTCGGCGCCTACACCCTCCACTGGCCTGGCCGCCAGGTCCTTGCGCACGGCGGCGAAGTCGCCCTCGGCGAGCAGACGGGCCAGATGCAGCTTGCGTATCATGGCCGGAAGCACGTGGGATGTCTCGAGGTGGAAATTGTCGTTGGGACCGTAAAGATTTGTGGGCATCACGGCTATATAGTTGGTGCCGTGCTGCAGGTTGAAGCTCTCGCACATTTTCAGACCGGCTATCTTGGCCAGGGCGTAGGGCTCGTTGGTCCATTCGAGCGGCGAGGTGAGCAGGCAGTCCTCGCGCATGGGCTGCGGCGCGTTGCCGGGATAGATGCAGGTGGAGCCCAGAAAAAGGAGCTTTTTCACACCGTTGCGGAAACTCTCGCCTATCACATTCTGCTGTATCTCAAGGTTTTGCCAGATGAAGTCGGCGCGATAGAGGGAGTTGGCCATGATGCCGCCAACATGAGCCGCGGCCAGAACCACATACTCGGGCTTCTCCTGCTCGAAGAAACGGCGCACGGCGAGCTGGTCGGTGAGGTCGAGCTCGGCGTGAGTGCGCCCTATGATGTTGGTGTAACCTTTCGATTCGAGGTTGCGCTTTATGGCTGAGCCTACGAGTCCGCGGTGCCCGGCCACATATATTTTGGAATTTTTATTCATGTCGGAATAGGTGCTGTAATTCTTTGTCGGATAGTCGGCGGAAGGTCGATCCCCGCAGCTGCTTAGCCACAGAGGTTTTTGCAGCGGCTGTGTTACTGTATCGTATCTCGCAGTGTGTCAGAACCCTTTGTCCCTGCCGGAGCTGACCATCTCCCAGTCGGAGTCGGCCATTAGCTTCACAAGTTGCTCGAACGTGGTCTTGCACGGGTTCCAGCCCAGCTTGGTGCGTGCTTTCTCGGGATTGCCAAGCAGGGTCTCCACCTCGGAGGGACGGAAGAAACGCGGATCCACTTCCACAAGCACACGCCCTTCGGAGTCGATCCCTTTCTCGTCGAGTCCTTTACCTTCCCAGTGGAGCTTGATGCCGAGGTGCTCGAAAGCCATCTGTGTGAACTCGCGCACCGAATGTTGCTCGCCGGTGGCTATCACGAAATCTTCGGGCTCTTTCTGCTGCATGATGAGCCACATGCACTCCACATAGTCGCGGGCATAGCCCCAGTCGCGCAGGGCGTCGAGGTTGCCCAGGTAGAGCTTGTCCTGCTTGCCGGCCTTGATGCGGGCTGCCGCCAGTGTGATCTTGCGTGTCACGAAGTTCTCGCCGCGGCGCTCGCTCTCGTGGTTGAACAGTATGCCATTCACGGCATACATGCCGTAAGCCTCGCGGTAATTCTTTGTGATCCAGTAGGCGTAAAGCTTGGCGCAGGCGTAGGGACTGCAGGGCGCGAAAGGTGTGGTCTCGCTCTGCGGCACCTCCCTCACCTTGCCGAAAAGCTCGCTTGTGGAGGCCTGGTAGACCTTGGTGAGCTTCTCGCGGTGGAGTATGCGCACAGCCTCAAGCAGGCGCAATGTGCCCACGGCGTCGGTGTCGGCCGTGTATTCCGGCACCTCGAACGATACCTTCACATGGCTCTGGGCCGCGAGGTTGTAGATCTCTGTAGGTTGCGTCTCCTCTATGATGCGGATTAGCGACGAGGAGTCGGTCATGTCGCCGTAGTGGAGGTTGATGCGGCGGCTTTGGCGCATGTCGCGCACCCAGTTTTCGAGGTACAGATGCTCTATTCGGCCCGTGTTGAAGCTCGACGAGCGGCGTATTATCCCGTGGACTTCATATCCTTTCTCGAGAAGGAACTCGGCCAGATAAGAGCCGTCCTGACCGGTGATGCCGGTTATCAGTGCAATATTTTTCTTCATAATATTTTGGTGAGGAGGTCTGAGAGAGAGTCTATGGTGAACTGAGGATTCTTCTCCTCGGGTGTTTGCGGTCTCTGCGGGTGGATATTGCGGCCTCGGTCGGCCACGCAGACGGTGGTCCATCCCATCAGGTTGGGGTTGAGGAAATCTTTGTCGGGATTGTCGCCCGCATAGATGAAACGCCGGGCTTCAGGGTAGCGGTGCACGAACCAGGCGAACGGCTCAAAATCATGTTTGTCGTGGCCGTGCTCCCCGGAGATATAGATATTTTCTGGCTGAAAGAGCGCATCGAGGCCCAGAGCTCGGATCTTGAGGCGCTGCCCCAGGGAACGGCCGTCGGTGGCGATGCCGAGCTTCACGCCGCGACGCTGCAGCTCCTGCAGAGTGTGCAGCGAGTCGGCAGGCAGTGAGATCTCGGGCAGATGAGTGCGGTAGATATCCACCCACGCCGCGATATTCTTCTCCGCTTCGGCTCCTGTTTCTTCTTCGGCTCCTGTTTCTTCTTCGGCTCCTGTTTCTTCTTCGGCTCCTGTTTCCGCTTCAGCCCCTGCCTCCGCTCCGGTCCCTGCGAGACCCAACTCGCGGGCCAAGGCATCGAAAGCGTTTTCCCCGCTCAGGTAGGCATCCTTCATAATCCGGAACGTCTCTGCATCGCTCTTCGCCGAGGCCTCTCCGGCGGCGCCTTTCTCGGCCTCTCCGGCGGCTACAGACTCGGCCACAGCCCGGAAGCCGGAGAAGACATAATCTTCCTCGGGGTATAGCGTGTCGTCGAGGTCAAAGACCACCACATCGCCGTGATAGGAAAGGTCCGATGACGGATTGTAGAAGTCCATAGGGCTTGATAGTTCTTTAAGCATACAAAGGTACTAAGAATTCCCGATAACGCCAAAGCCGGGAAAAAGATTCCGGAAATCTAATGTGAAAATCTTGTGAAATATTGGAAAAGTTTAAAAACAGCTGTTGTCGCTGTCCCGGAAATCATCCTTAATTTTGCAAGTGTCCGCCGCTTCGGGAGATTCTGTGCGCATGGCATCGCCGC